>JBBQIB010000227.1:0-7235 GCA_038324515.1 Burkholderiales bacterium | reverse complement strand
CGGGAAGCCAGATTCAGTTCGTGACCAAGACGCCGGCTCGAAATCAAGGTCGGGGTCACTCTGCGCGTTGTCCGGCTCCGCAGCGCTTGCCAGCCGCTGGCTGTCGGCTCGATCTTTGGCTTCTTCTTCGGCCTCACGGGCCAATGCAGCATCGGCCAGACGGTTTCTGGCGCCGCTGATCGTGAACCCTTCGTCGTACAGCAACTCGCGGATACGGCGGATCAGCTGCACCTCGTGACGCTGGTAATAGCGCCGGTTGCCACGCCGCTTCATCGGTTTGAGTTGCGTGAACTCTTGTTCCCAGTAGCGCAGAACATAGGGCTTGACCAGACACAATTCACTCACCTCACCGATAGTGAAGTACCTCTTCGCGGGAATGGCAGGGAGCGTTTTTTCCATTGAAATCAATGGCATTTGAGTGTGAAGCTAGACTCTACTCGAAGTCTTCTTCCACAGGTGAGTCACCTTGCACGATTGCCTTGAGCTTGTGCGAAGCGTGAAATGTGACCACGTTGCGCGCCTTGATCGGGATCGATTCGCCGGTGCGTGGGTTGCGCCCGGGCCGTGGCTTCTTGCGTCGGATGTTGAAGTTGCCAAAGCCCGAGAGTTTGACGTCCTCGCCCGCAGTCAACTCGTCACCCACCAGGGTGAAGAAGGCTTCGACCATGTCTTTGGATTCGCGCTTGTTCAAGCCCAGCTGGTCGAACAGCAACTCGGCCAGGTTGGCTTTGGTAAGCGTTGGCGTCTCCAAGCTGGACAAGGTGGGCTGCTCTGCAGAGCTCTTGGCGGTGACCATCAATTGAAACCTCCCGGCGTCAAGGTGCCGAAATCTGAGTGCTGAGTGCTGAGTGCTGAGTGCTGAGTGCTGAGTGCTGAGTGCTGAGTGCTGAGTGCAGCGTGCAAGGTGCAGCGTTGGCTGGGCAAAAGTGGGCCTGAAGCTCATCTGCTCAGCCCCTCAGCCGGGCGCCAAAGGCCTCGCTGGCACGCTGCAATGCTGCTGCCATGGCGGCATCGATGCGGGCTTCAGTGAGCGTCGCTTGCTCGTCCAGCAAGCTCAGCCTCACCGCCATGCTGCGCTCGCCTGCCGCGATGCCAGCGCTGGGCTGAGATGGCTGGTAGATGTCGAACAGCACGGCGTCGCGCACCAGTTGGTCGGGGTCCGCTTTGAGCTGCTGCACGAGGGCATCGTGCTTCACGCTGGCATTGACGACCAGCGCCAGATCTCGCTGGACGGCCTGCTGGCGCGCGAAGGGTTGGTACATAGGCACCGGCGTTTGCAGCACCGCGTCAAGGTCCAGCTCAAAGAGCATTGGCGCTTGGGGCAGCTCGTAAGACTGCGTCCAGCGCGGGTGCAATTCACCCAGCTGGCCCACCACCTGCCCCTGCAGCATGACGCGGGCGCATCGGCCGGGGTGCAGCGCTGGGTGCAGGTCTGCAGTCGGGGGCGCTTCAAACTGCGGCTGGCGCGGGCCCAGCAAGGCTTGCAGGTCGCCCTTGAGATCAAAGAAGTCCGCCGCGCGGTCACGCTCGCCCCATTGCGTGGGCAACGCATTGCCAAAGATCAGGCCAGCTAAGCGCTGCGGCTGATCCAGCCCGGCCACGCTGCGCTCTCCGGCGATGGCTTGCGCGTTACGCATGAAGACACGGCCAATTTCAAACACACGCACGCGCTCTGAGCGCCGAGACAGGTTGTTGCGCAGCACTTGCAGCAAACTGCCCAGCAGGCTGGACCGCATGACCGACATTGGCGCTGCAATCGGGTTCAGCACCCGGATTGGATCGCTGTTGCCGGCCAACTCGCGCTCCCAGCGCTCTTCAACAAAACTGAAACTCAAGCTCTCGTTGTAGCCCAGTGCTGCCAACCGACGGCGCAGTGCGTTGGGGTGCAGGTGGGCCTCACGCTGCACCTTGGGGGTGGCGGGGGCCAGCGGCGCAGTGGCCGGCAACTTGTCGTAGCCGATGACGCGGATCACTTCTTCGATCAGGTCTTCTTCGATCTTCAAATCAAAGCGCCAACTGGGGGGTGTCACCGTCAACACACCCTCTGCTTGAGTGAACTGCAAACTCAGACGGGTGAAAACGTCTGCGCACTGCTCGGCCGTCACCGGCATGCCAATGACGCGTTGCGCACGCGCCACCCGCAGGCTGACGGGTGCTGAAGGTGGCAGCTGCAGCACCTGGTCGTCGACAGCGCCTGCCTGGCCGCCGCAGATCTGCTGGATCAGCTGGGTGATGCGCTCGATGACCCGCACCGTGCCGGCAGGATCTACCCCACGCTCGAAACGGTGGCCAGCGTCGGTACTGAAGTTGTAGCGGCGCGAGCGGCCCTGCACAGCTTGCGGCCACCAGAAAGCGGCTTCGACGTAAATGTTGCGGGTGTCGTCGGTGACTGCCGTAGCGTCACCGCCCATGATGCCGGACAGCGATTCGACCTGCGAAGCGTCGGCGATCACCCCCACTTGCTCGTCCAGCGTCACGGTGTTGCCGTTGAGCAGATTCAGGCTCTCGCCCGCATGCCCCCAGCGCACCACCAGGTGCTGATCGATCTTGTCAAGGTCAAAGATGTGCGTGGGCTGGCCGTACTCGAACATCACGTAGTTGGAGATGTCGACCAGCGCGCTGACCGGACGCTGGCCGCAGCGCGCCAGGCGCTCGACCATCCAGGCGGGTGTCTTGGCTTTTGTGTTGACCTCACGCAAGACACGGCCCGAGAAACGCCCACACAGTTCCGGCGCCAGCACCTGCACCGGCAGCCGGTGGGCGTGCGAGGCCATCACTGCATCGATGCGTGGCCTCAGGAGAGGAGAGCCTGTCAGCGCAGCAACTTCGCGCGCCACGCCATACACACTGAGGCCGTGCGCCAGGTTGGGCGTCAGCTTCAGCGTGAACACGGTGTCATCCAGCTTCAGCCACTGGCGGATATCCTGGCCCAGCGGGGCATCGACGGCCAACTCCAGCAAGCCGCCGTGGTCGTCTGCCACCTGCAGCTCTTTGGCAGAACAAAGCATGCCGTGGCTGTCGACCCCACGCAGTTTGCCAACCCCGATCTTGATCGGTTTGGGCTCGCCTTCGGACGCAGCACTCGGTGCAGGCGGCAACTCTGCGCCCACCAAAGCCAGCGGCACCAGGATGCCAGCGCGCGCGTTGGGCGCGCCGCACACGATCTGCAGCGGCCCATTGGGCGAATGGCTGCCGGCATCCACCTGGCAGACCTGCAAGCGCTCGGCCTGCGGGTGCGGCGCCGCGCTCAGGATCTTGCCCACCACCACGCCCGTGAAGGGTGGCGCCACGGGCCGCAACTCATCCACCTCCATGCCAGACATGGTCAGCAGATCGGCCAGCGCCTGGGTGTCCAGCGGGGGGTTGCAGAATTCGCGCAACCACGACTCGGGAAATTGCATACTGCTCTCTGTCTGGGTCTGTCGATGAATGATCAGGCGAACTGCGACAAAAAGCGCAGATCACCGTCGAACATCAGACGCAGGTCATCGATGCCGTAGCGCAGCATGGAGAAGCGGTCGGCGCCGATGCCGAAGGCAAAACCGATCTGCGCCTCGGGATCCAGTCCGAAGTTGCGCACGACGTTCGGATGCACCTGGCCTGAACCGGCGACTTCCAACCACTTGCCGGCCAAAGGGCCATGGCCGAAGCGGATGTCTATTTCCGCACTGGGCTCGGTGAACGGAAAAAAACTGGGGCGAAATCGCATCTCGAAATCATCGGTCTCGAAGAATTCGCGCACAAGACCGGCAAACACCACCTTCAGGTCCTTGAAGCTGACGTTCTCGCCCAGCCACAGCCCTTCGATCTGGTTGAACATCGGCGAGTGCGTGGCATCGCTGTCGACGCGGTAAACGCGGCCCGGTGCGATCACCCGCACTTCGGGAAAAGGCGTGATGCCTTGATAGCGCGCAGCGTGGGCGCGCGCATAACGCACCTGCATCGGGCTGGTGTGCGGCCGCAGGTTGAGCCAGCGGCCCTGCTCGTCTTTCAGGTCCACATAAAAGGTGTCCTGCATCGAGCGCGCCGGGTGGTTCTCGGGATTGTTGAGTGCCGTGAAGCTCATCCAGTCGGTTTCTATCTCGGGCCCTTCGGCGACGTCAAAACCCATGCTGGCAAAAATCGCCTCGATGCGCTCGATGGTGCGGCTGACCGGATGCAGGCTGCCCACGCTTTGCCTGCGGCCCGGCAGGCTGACATCCAGCGCCTCGGCGCGCAGCTGGGCTTGCAGTTGCGCCTCAGCCAGTCGCTCGCGGGAAAGCGTCAGCAGCGCTTCGATCTGCGCTTTGGTGCTGTTGATCTCGGCGCCGCGGGTCTTCTTTTCTTCGGCGCTCAAACTGCCCATGCCCTTGAGCAACTCGGTCAGGCGTCCGCTCTTGCCCAGGTAACGGGCTTTGGCATCTTCCAGCGCTGCGCTTTGGGAGGCGGCGGCGAAGTCGGCCTGGGCAGACTGCAGTAGGTTTGTCAGCTCGTTCATCGGCGTGGCGCTGGCGTGGAAGTTGGATACAAATGGAAAAAGCCGCCCACGGGTGACGGCCTTGTCGTGCGCTGAAACCTGTATCCGGACCCCTGGTCGATGCCAGGCGCCGGAAGTCCAGGCTCAAGCGAGTTGTGCCTTCACCTTCTCGACGATGCTTTTGAAACCCGCTTCGTCATGGATGGCCATGTCGGAAAGCACCTTGCGGTCGATTTCGATGTTGGCCTTTTTCAGGCCGGCCATGAACTTGCTGTAGGTCAGCCCCAGGTTGCGGCTGGCGGCGTTGATACGCGCAATCCACAACTGACGGAATACCCGTTTGCGGGTGCGGCGGTCGCGGTAGGCATATTGCCCGGCCTTCATCACCGCCTGTTTGGCGATCCTGAAGACGTTCTTGCGGCGGCCGCGGTAGCCCTTGGCGAGGGCGAGAATTTTTTTGTGGCGGGCATGTGCCGTGACACCACGTTTGACGCGAGGCATGTGATTGCTCCTTGTGTGGGGTGGTGATTACAGGCCGGCAAAGGGCAACATCTGAGCCATGTGGCCCATGTTGCTCTCGTGCACGTTGACAGCACCACGCAATTGGCGCTTGTTCTTGGTGGTCTTCTTGGTCAGGATGTGGCGCTTGAAAGCCTGACCGCGCTTGACGGTGCCACCCGGACGCACGCGGAACCGTTTGGCCGCGCTCTTTTTGGTCTTCATTTTGGGCATTGCTGCTCCTTCTTCATTTGCTGCTGCAGGCGACGCCGGATGAGCCGGTGTACTTGTTGGCCTGCAGCCGCTTCTTCAATTTTCCTGGCGGTCGATGCGCCAGTGCTCTCGCTTGCTGGAACCTACTTGCGCTTGGGCGCCAGCACCATGACCATTTGCCGGCCTTCCAGCTTGGGCATGTGCTCGACCATCGCGACATCCGCCAGTTCTTCGCGGATACGTTCCAGCATGCGCATGCCAATGTCCTGGTGGGTGATCTCGCGGCCCCTGAAGCGCAAGGTGACTTTGCCCTTGTCACCATCTTCTGCAATGAAGCGGCGCAGGTTACGCATCTTGATGTGGTAATCGCCGTCGTCCGTTCCAGGACGGAACTTGACTTCCTTGATCTCGATGACCTTTTGCTTGGACTTGGCTTCGGCGGCCTTCTTCTGCTCTTGGTACTTGAACTTGCCGTAATCCATCAAGCGGCAAACAGGGGGATCTGCGGTGGCTGCGATCTCAACCAGATCGACGTCCAACTCGCCCGCCATGCGCAAGGCATCCATCGTACTGACTATGCCCAGGGCTTCATTTTCGAGCCCGTTGAGGCGCACTTGCGGCGCCATGATTTCTCTGTTCAGACGATGTTTGCGCTCCGCATTGGGCACGCGCCGGTCCATGAATGTAGCGATGGTTTCAGCTCCTGAGGCAACCCGAAGGCAAAGACGGGCCTCTTGAAAAATACAAATGCGCGCCGGGGTGACTACGACTTGGCGGTGATGTCGCTGTTGAGCCTGACCATGAAGTCTTCAACAGGCATCACACCCAGGTCAACGTTGCCCCGGGCGCGCACGGCAACGGTCCCGTCTGCCTTCTCCTTGTCGCCAGCGACCAGGATGTACGGAACCTTTTGCATTGAGTGCTCGCGGATTTTACGGTTGATTTTCTCATTGCGCAAATCAAGCTCAACCCTAACTCCTTGTTTTTGCAGCATTTTCGCCACCACTTTGGCGTATTCGGCCTGATTTTCGGTGATTGAGGCCAGCACCACCTGCACCGGAGACAGCCAGGCGGGCAGCGCACCAGCGTACTGCTCGATCAGGATGCCGATGAAACGCTCCAGGCTGCCGACGATCGCGCGGTGCAGCATCACCGGGTGTTTGCGCTCGCTGGTATCGGTGACGTATTCAGCATCCAGCGCCTGCGCCATCGAAAAATCGACTTGCATCGTGCCACATTGCCAAGGGCGGCCGATGGCATCTTTGAGGGTGTATTCGATCTTGGGGCCGTAGAAGGCGCCCTCGCCTTCGGCGATCTCGAACTCGCAGCCGCTGGCGCGCAGGCTCTGGATCAAGGCGGCTTCTGCCTTGTCCCAGACCTCGTCTGAGCCGATGCGTGCTGCCGGGCGGGTGGCGACCTTGTAGATGATGTGCTCGAAACCGAAGTCCTTGTAGACGCGCTGCAAGAGCGCCGTGTAGGCCACACATTCATCCAGGATCATGTCTTCGGTGCAGAAGATGTGGCCATCGTCCTGCGTGAAGGCGCGCACCCGCATGATGCCGTGCAGCGCACCCGTGGGCTCGTTGCGGTGGCATTGGCCAAACTCGCCGTAGCGCAGCGGCAGGTCGCGGTAGCTCTTGATGCCTTGCTTGAAGATCAGGATGTGGCCCGGACAGTTCATCGGCTTGAGCGCGTAATGGCGCTTCTCCGACTCGGTGGTGAACATGTACTCGCGGTACTTGCCCCAGTGGCCAGTCTTCTCCCACAAGCCCTGGTCCAGGATCTGCGGGCCTTTGACCTCCTGGTAGCCGTTGTCGCGGTAGACGCGGCGCATGTACTGCTCGATCTCTTGCCACAGTGTGTAGCCCTTGGGGTGCCAGAACACCGTGCCAGGCGAATGTTCATCCAGATGAAAGAGGTCCAGCTCGCGGCCCAGTTTGCGGTGGTCGCGCTTCTCAGCCTCTTCCAGCATCGTCAGGTACTGCTGCAAAGCCTCTTTGCTGGCCCAGGCGGTGCCGTAGATGCGCTGCAACTGCTCGTTGGCCTGGTCCCCGCGCCAGTAGGCGCC
>JBBQIB010000226.1:0-7240 GCA_038324515.1 Burkholderiales bacterium | reverse complement strand
CTTCGACGAGCGGCGCGATGGACGACGGCGGAAACGGCGACACGCTGCTGACGTTGATTTCGCAGAGCACGTAGCGCTGCGCGCCATCGGCCTTAGCATCGCCCAGAATGAAGTCGCAGTCCCACAGCAGTGGCAGTTGTTCGTGCGCCAGGCCGACGCGCTCCCGCAGTAGCGGAATCCAGGTCGACTCCAGTTGCTGCTTCAAGCCCTGCAAGCCGGGCAGCTCAGGGCCGTGGTACAGACGCGGCCCGGGCATGGGCGCATCGGGGTGCAGCGCGTTCACGGCCTGCAGGCCGAAGCCGGTGACGCGGTCCTCCACCAGGTAGGCGCGCACCATGCCTTCGGGCAGGCGCGGCTGCCAAGCCTGGTCGATCATGTGGCCGCCGCAGTCCGGCTCGAAGTAGGGCGCCAGCGTCGCCTTCAGCGCCGGCATGTCGATGCGCTGCGGCGTGCTGCCGCGCTGGGCGTGCTGCACGGTCAGTCCGCCGTCGGCAGACGCTTCGACGCGCCACACGCCAATGCCGCTGTGGCCGCGATGCTGCTTGAGCACGCGCACGCCCTGCCGCAGCCGCTGCGGCAGTTCGGACTCCAGCTGCGCCAGGCTGTCGATGCGGTGAACGTCACTGCCGAACAGCAGGTCGCGGGTCTCGAACAGCACGTCCTTGGTGCCCAGGCGCTGAACAGCCTCGGGGTGCGCGCTGACGAGCACACCCGCCTTCGCCACTTCACGCAGCAGCGCATCGAGCTGGTCGCGGCGACGGCCGTCCTCAATCGGGTTGCACCAAACCAGCACAGCCTGCACGCGGCGCAACTGCGCCGCCACCTCGTCGGCGAAGTCATCGTGATAGATCGCCGGCTCGGCCTTCACGCCGGCAGTAGCAAGCGCTTCGAACAAAGCCGCGAAGCGGCTCGCTGCAGGGTCTGCGCGGTCGCGCGCGGCCCGGTCGCCGGGATACAGCAGGGCGACGCTGGCGGCGCGGGCGCCGGTCATGACGCAGGGCTCCCGGGCTTGTCCACTAGGGGCCTGCCCGCAGCCTGCCAGGCGTCAATGCCCCCGACCAGGTAGCGGGCCTTAAAGCCTGCAGCCTGGAGCCGCAGGGCCGTGACACGGCTCACCTCGTGCCCGTAGACGCAGTACACCAGCAGCTCGCGGTCTGTCGGCAGTTCGGTGGCCCAGGTGGGTACCTGGGCAGGGTCGCACCAGCGTGCGCCGGGGATCATCGTGCGCGCCTTCTCGAACACACCTGCGCGACGCACGTCGAAGACCAGCGCGTCACCCAACTGGTCCTGGTTCGCGCCAAAGGGCTCGCCGGCCGTGTGCACCGCCCGCTGATACCGCCCATAGACTGCGGCCCAGTCAATGTTGCCCATGAAGGCATCCACGTAGGCGCCCGCCGCGGCGCCGAAGTCCATGTGATAGGCATGCTCGTACATGTCGAGCGCCAGGATCGGCACGCCGCCCGCCAGCGCGTGCGTGTGGTCGGCCGCCCACTGGTTGACCAGCGTGCCCTCGCGCGGCTGGAACACCAGCAGCACCCAGCCCGACCCGCCGCCCAGGGCCTTGCCCATAGCGATGAACTCCTCGCGCCAGCGTTCGATGCTGCCGAAGCTGGCTTCCAGCATCAGCTTTGCGGCCGGTTCCATCGTCACGCCGTCGCCGCCCAGGCTGGCGAAGTACAGCTCGTGCAACAGCATCGAGTTGGTCGCGATCAGTTCCTCGCGCTTCAAGCCGTTCAGCTGGAAGCCGGGTGCCGTGGCGAAGGGCATCGCCGCGAGGTCCTTGCGGATGGCGTTAAGCCGCTTCACTGCGCCACCGTAGTTGTTCTGGTGGTGGCTGGTGATCAGTGCGGGCGACAGACTATTCAGCGCGGCCGGGTCGAACGGCAGGTCTTGCAGGCGTACGGTCATGGAAACTCCTTCAACGGATCAACGGAAGCAGCCAGGTCGACAACAGACCAATGCCTGCGCAGGCACCGAGCAGCGGAATCACACCGACCTTGAATCGAAACAGCGCCACCGCGGCGGCGACGGTGATGACGGCCGAGAGCGCATCGAAGCGCCCGCCGAAGCCCTGGGGCCAGAGCACGTGGTACGCAAAGAACATCGCCAGGTTCAGGATCACCCCGACGACAGCCGCCGTGATGGCCGACAGCGGCGCCGTGAAGCCCAGCTTGCCGTGCGTGGCCTCGACCACCGGCCCTCCCGCCAGGATGAGCACGAAGGACGGCAGGAAGGTGAAGAAGGTGACCATCGCGGCGGCCACGGCGCCGCCGAGGAACAGTGCCTCAGGACCGAACACCTGCTTCAGCCAGCCGCCGACGAAACCGACGAAGGCCACCACCATGATCAGCGGGCCGGGTGTCGTCTCACCCAAGGCCAGGCCGTCGATCATCTGCGGGCCGCTGAGCCACTGGTGGGTCTCGACCGCACCCTGGTAGACATAAGGCAGAACGGCATAGGCGCCACCGAAGGTGAGCAAGGCGGCCTTGGTGAAGAACCAGCCCATCTGCGTGAGCGTGCCCTGCAGGCCGTTGAGAGCGATCAGGACCGCCATCGCCAGCAGCCACAGCCCGAGCCCGAAGCCCAGGACCTTGGCCAGGTGGCTGCGAGAAAAGCGCGCGTGCATTGGCGTCGGCGTGTTGTCGTCGATCAGCGCAGGCCCGTAGCTGGCCTTGGAACTGCCATGCCCGCCGCCCAGCGCAAACACCTGCGGCCAGCGGCGTGCGCCGAAGTGGCCGACCAGCGCGGCTGCCAGCACGATGGCCGGGAACGGCGTGTCGAAAGCGAAGATCGCCACGAAGGACGCGGCAGCGATGCCCCACATCCAGCGGTTCTTCAGCGCCCGCATGCCGATGCGATGGGCGGCGTGCAGCACCAGGGCCGTCACCGCTGGCTTGAGCCCGAAGAAAATGCCGGCGACCAGCGGCACGTCACCGAAGCGCAGGTAGACCCACGACAGCGCGATCAAGATGAACAGCGACGGCAGCACGAACAGCGCGCCGGCGACGATTCCACCCCAGGTGCGGTGCATCAACCAGCCGATGTAGGTGGCGAGCTGCTGCGCCTCGGGGCCGGGCAGCAGCATGCAGTAGTTCAAGGCATGCAGGAAGCGCTGCTCACTGATCCAGCGGCGGCGCTCAACCAGCTCGGTGTGCATGATCGCGATCTGGCCGGCGGGCCCGCCAAAGCTGATGAAGCCGAGCTTGAGCCAGAAGCGGAAGGCCTCGGCGAAGCTCACCGAGGCAGGCGCGGCCGGAGTGGCGGGAGGGCCAGCCGACGCTTCGGGCACGGGTGTTGTGGCGGTCGTCATGCCGGGGCTCCAGGGGCGGCGTACAGGGCGTCGAAGACCGCCGCCGCCGCCAGGGTCAGTTGATCGTCATCGGTGTGAACCTCGCGCAGACCAGCGAGCACCGCCTCCAGGCCGGCCGCCTCAGGCACCGGGATGCCGCCGATGTCCAGGAAGTGCACAGCGCGCGCGATTCGCTGCAGCCGTGGGTCCGCGTCCAGGCCAAAACTCGCGGCCAACACCTCGAAGCTGACGCGTGCGCCGACATGCGTGAAGCGCGCGCCGTCGTAGTCGAAACCCAGTGTGCCGCGAGGCGCAGGCGTGGACCCAGCGGGATCGGCCAGCCAGACGAAGCGCGCTTCCGTATCGATGAAGCGGCGGATCAGCCAGGCGCAGGCCATACGGTCAACCCAGGGTCGCGCGCGTGTGGCCCAGCGCTTGCCCTGGAACCTGCGCGGGTCCAGCCGCGGGATCCCGTGCGGCGCCTGTGCCACGGGTTCACCGCGCGAGAAGCGCGCATCGAGCGCTTCTCGCAGCGCATCGAGTTCGGCCTGCGCTTGCTCGGCGGCGGCACCTGGGTAGTAGTCGATGCGCAGGAGTGCCTGCAGCGCCTCGGAAACGGCGCGCCAACGGCGACGCGCTTCGGTTTCGTGCAGTTCAAGCAACGCTGCCGCCAGTGTTTGCGCTTCCACGCGCCACTGACCGTAGGCCTCGGTGCGGTCGAACAGCGCCAGGATTTCGGCGCGCTGGACCTCGTCGGAGGCAGACAGCTCGAGCACACTGGCCTGGCCGCCATGGGCCCTGACCTCGGTCACCAAGGGATCGAAGAGAGCCTTCTTGGCGTCAGGCAGTACATAGACGCCGTCGCGCATCGACCCGCAGCCCAGGGTCTTCAACGCGCGCCAGACACGCAGCCGCACCGCGCTTGGCTGCGTGGGCAAGGTGAGAAAGAGAACGCCCCACATACGTGAAGCATACGATACAAATCGAGAAATGAATGTTTCTTAAAGCCGGAGATTGAACACCCGCTTAGAACCGCGAGCGTCCGCTCTAGATCAGTGGAGTGAAGGGCAGCACTTGGCCGATACCGGGTTTACCCGGAAATCGCCGTAAGCTGACCCCGGCCGGCCGAGTTCGCGCATCGAAAGTCAGCTCTCTGGTTCGATTTCGAACTCACACTGACGGCCAGAAGGAGTCGCTCAGTTAAATCGCCGGGAGCGGTCATTCGGGGGCTCCGCGCCATGCAACCTGGCACGCGGCGGAACCAATGCCTGACCGGGAGCGTGGACTCAGCCACCCCGGTCGGCGTCGAGTCCTCATGCGGTCATTCGCTCCGCGTTTGGCTGCCCTGACTGGTTCAGACTGTTCGGACCCAACCTGGCAAATAGCCCACGGCCTAAGCGCCGGCATTCTTTTACATTCCCCAGCGCAGCGCCGCCGTGTGCAGGGGAGCATCCCACAGCGCCAGCATTGAGGGGTCGGCCGCACAGACGGTGATCGAGCATCCCGCCATTTCGAGCGACGTCACATACGACCCGGTGAGATACCGGACAGCCCTCACACCCGCACCGGCAAGGACCTTGTTTGCAGCATTCACCATCACGTACAACTCCATCAACGGTGTCCCACCAAAGCCGTTCACAAGCAGAAACACCTCCTGCCCGCGCTTCAGCGACAGATCCTTCAACACCGCACCGGTGAGTTCAGCCGCGATGTCCTCTGCACTGCTGAACTTCACCCTGCGTCGCCCGGGTTCGCCGTGGATGCCTACCCCCATTTCCATCTCGTCGACACCGATCTGAAAGGTGGGCGAGCCGGCAGCCGGCACCGTACAAGAAGTGAGTGCCACGCCCATGCTGGCGGTGCTTTTGTTGACCGCGTCGCCCAGCACCTTCAGATCGGCCAGACCCGCGCCTCGCTCGGCTGCCGCACCGACGATGCGTTCGACCAGCAGCGTGCCCGCCACGCCGCGGCGCCCGGTGGTGTAGGTGGAGTTCTCCACGGCCACGTCGTCGTTGATGATGACGGTGTCGTTCTCGCGGTCCAGCATCTCGGCGGCCATCTGGAAGTTCATCATGTCGCCGGAATAGTTCTTCACGATGAACAGCACGCCGGCGCCGGTGTCGACCTCTTGTGCCGCCGCCAGCATCTGGTCAGGCGTGGGCGACGTGAACACCTGCCCGGGGCAGGCAGCGTCGAGCATGCCGTGGCCGATGAACCCGGTGTGCAGCGGCTCGTGGCCCGAGCCACCGCCTGAGATCAGCGCCACCTTGTCGGGCTTGAGCGTGCGTCGGCGCACGAATTGCAGCCCCGGATCCAGGGTCACGATGTCGGCGTGGGCGGCGGCAAAACCTTGCAGCGACTCGGCCAGGACGGTGTCGACGTGGTTAATGAGTTTCTTCATTCGGGACCTCGATGGAATGGCGTTGTGGGGTTGCCGGGGTGCGACTCAGAGTCCGTCGCAGATGCTGCCGATGATCAAGGCCATCGAGCGCGAACCAGGGTCGACATGGCCCAGCGCACGCTCGCCCAGAAACGAAGAGCGGCCGCGGCCGGCCTCCATCTGCGCGGTGGCTTGCACGCTGTCGTCGGCGCATCGACGGACGCGGGCCAGCAACTCGGGGCCTTGCAGGTCACCGGCGGCGGCCAGCACCTGGCGCACCGGGTCGAGCACCTCGAGCAGCGTCTTCTGGCCCACCTCGGCCTTGCCCAGGCGGGTCAGGGCCTTGATGCCGGCATCCAGCGCCTGGGCCAGGCTGGCAGCGCTGGGTTGTGTGGGCAGTTCCTTGCCCAACGTCACGAGCAAGGTGCCGAACACCGGGCCCGACGAGCCGCCGATGGTGGACATGCAGGTCATGCCCATGGTCTTGAGCGCTTCGTTCAGGGTCTGGGTGCTGAGCAGGTCCATCTTGGCCTGGATGGCTTGGGCGCCGCGGCGCATGTTCAGGCCGTGATCGCCGTCGCCGATGGCCTGGTCGAGCGCGGTCAGCTCTTCCACGTGGTCGATCAAAGTCTGCGTGGCCGCCTGGATGAGTGGGGTGTGATTCATGGGGGTTCTTGAAACAGGGGATGAAGACTCAAGCAGACAGACGCTGCCCGCTGGCGTCGAACCACAGCGCACGCCGCACCTGCAGGTTCACCGCGTCGCCGGGTTCGAGTCCGGTGCCGACAGGGCTTGCAGAAACCAGCTCCTGGTCGGTGCCGCTGAGCTGCACATGCACCAGGTGCTGGTCGCTCAGGCGCTCGACGCGCAGCACGCGCGCCAGCGGCTCGGCCGCGTCGGAACCGCTGCGGCCCAAGCCGAGATGCTCGCTGCGAATGCCGATGGTCTCTGCATGCGCGGGCGCAGCCAACGCAGCCAAGGCACTGCGCGGCACCAGGTTGATGCGCGGTGCCCCCAGCCGTGACGCGACATAGCTGCTGACGGGGTTTTCGTAAATCTCGCGCGGCGTTCCCACCTGCACCAGCCGGCCCTGCTCCAGCACACCCACCCGCGTGGCCATGGTCAGCGCCTCGGTCTGGTCGTGGGTGACGTAGAGCATGGTCGCACCCATGTCCTGCTGGATGCGCTTGAGTTCCAGGCGCAAGTCGTTGCGCAGCTTGGCGTCCAGCGACGACAGCGGCTCGTCCATCAGCGTCACCGCCGGGTTGCGCACCAACGCGCGGCCAATCGCCACCCGTTGCATCTGCCCGCCGGACAAACGCGTGGCCGGGTTCTGCAACTTGTCTTCGATGCGCAGCATGCGGGCCACGTCGTTCACCTTGCGCTCGATCTCAGCCTTCGGCGTTGGCCGCATCGGCGAGCGCAGCGGAAACGCCAGGTTCTCGAACACGGTGAGGTGCGGGTACAAGGAATACTGCTGGAAGACGAAGGTCACGTCGCGCAGCGCCGGCGCCAGTGCAGTGACATCGCGTCCGCCAATGGACACACTGCCTGTGTCCGGGGCTTCCAGG
>JBBQIB010000225.1:0-7276 GCA_038324515.1 Burkholderiales bacterium | reverse complement strand
ATCGACATACTTCCCAGGTTACGGACCACCAAACCCGCGGGCCTAAACATGAACAGGCCTCAGTGCTGCGTCGGAAGGGCTCGCTTCATCTGCCAGTACCGGGCCCTTGGACTGGCGAATCTTCCTTATGTGCACCAACAGGAACGAGATTGCTGCAGGCGTTACGCCAGAAACACGCGAAGCCTGCCCCAGAGTCTGGGGCCTGAACTTGGCCAGCGACTGCCGCGCCTCGAATGAAAGCGCTTTGACTTCCATGTAGTCAAAGTCTGCAGGCAAGCGCAGGTTCTCCATCGCCGAGGCTCTAGACACTTCCTCCTTCTGCTTCTCGATGTAGCCCGCGTACTTGATGCTGATTTCTGCTTGTTCGATCACGGCGTCAGCTTCACTGGCACCCCACTGCCGCCGCAATGTTTCACGTGAAACATCCGCTTGCCCGCTGACCCCAGCCGCTGCAGCAGCTTCGTGCAGCTGCTCGTAGCCAACCCCTGGGCGCCGCAGCAGGTCGGCCAAGCAGTACTCGTGTTCCAGCGACTTGCCCAAAAGCCGCTCCGCGTCCGCAGCTGGCAATGTCGCTGGCCGAACCCAGGTCGAACGCAGCCGCTGCAAGGTTTGCTCCAGCCGCTCGCGCTTCAGGTTGAATGCAGCCCAGCGTTGGTCATCGACCAACCCCAATAAGCGCCCTGCTTCGGTCAGGCGCAAGTCTGCATTGTCTTCACGCAACTGCAACCTGAACTCGGCGCGGCTGGTAAACATGCGATACGGTTCGGTGACACCGCGCGAGGTCAGATCGTCTACCAGCACACCCAGATACGCCTCATCACGCTTGGGCACCCAACCTTCCGGCCAACGCGCGTCACCGCCTTTGGCCAACAAGGCTGCATTGACGCCTGCGTGCAGACCCTGAGCTGCAGCTTCTTCGTAACCCGTGGTGCCGTTGATTTGCCCAGCGAAGAACAGCGCCTGAATGTCACGCGTCTCAAAAGTACGCTTCAGGCCTCTGGGGTCAAAGTAGTCGTACTCGATGGCATATCCCGGTCGCAAGATGTGCGCTTGCTCCAGCCCCACCATGGAGCGTACCAACTGCAACTGCACGTCAAAGGGCAACGAGGTCGAAATCCCGTTGGGGTAGATCTCATGGGTATCGAGGCCCTCGGGCTCCAGAAAGACCTGATGCGAGTCTTTGTCGGCAAAGCGGTGCACCTTGTCTTCGATGCTCGGGCAGTAGCGTGGCCCGACTCCTTCGATCACTCCTGTGAACATCGGGCTGCGGTCCAGGCCGGCGACGATGATCTCATGCGACCTGGCATTGGTATGGGTGATCCAGCAAGGCAACTGTCGAGGATGCTGCTCGGCCTGGCCCAGGAAACTGAAGACGGGCATCGGAGTACTGGGTACAGAACCATCCGCCCCAGGCATGCCATCCCCCGGCTGCATTTGCAGCCTTGAGAAATCAATGCTGCGGCCGTCCAGGCGCGGGGGTGTACCGGTCTTCAGTCGGCCCTGCGGCAGCTTCAGCTCTTTCAAGCGTGCCGACAGCCGCATGGCCGGCGGATCCCCTGCCCGCCCCGCACTGTAGTTCTGCAGGCCCACATGGATGCGCCCATCCAGAAAAGTGCCAGCCGTCAAGACCACGGCACGCGCCCTGAAAGCCACACCCATCTGAGTGACAGCCCCGACCACACGATCGCCCTCGATCAGCAAGTCATCCACCGCTTGCTGGAACAGGCTCAGGCCCCGCTGGTTCTCGATGCGGCGGCGGATGGCCGCGCGGTACAACACACGATCGGCTTGCGCCCGTGTGGCACGCACTGCAGGGCCCTTGCTGCTGTTCAGAATCCGGAACTGAATGCCGGCTTCATCCGTGGCCGCAGCCATCGCACCCCCCAAGGCATCGATCTCCTTGACCAAGTGCCCTTTTCCGATGCCGCCAATACTGGGGTTGCAACTCATCTGACCCAGGGTCTCGATGTTATGCGTCAGCAGCAAGGTGCTGCAACCCATGCGGGCAGCAGCCAGCGCGGCCTCGGTGCCGGCATGGCCGCCGCCAACCACAATCACGTCAAAGTCTTGGGGGTGCAACATAGTGCCTCGATTCTACGAAAAGGGGCAGAGGTGCTGCGCACCGGGCTTGCCCAATCGAAACAGACCTCCCAATCCGATTCCAAACGAGAAAAGGCCCCACCGTGCTGTCGCCGATGTGGCCCTTCCAAAAATCCCAAACCCCTCTGGCTCTAACGCCGTGGCCGGGTAAATGCGACTAGCAAGATGAGGCTGGACGGATGCCGCCCAACCGTCCTGTCAGTGCTTTGGCTGTGCAGCGTTGCTTGGCTGACTGGATTGCTGGCCTTGACTGCGACCAAGCGCGCAGTCACACCATGTTCAGCCTGGTTTCAGAACCAACCGCCAGTGCGGGGAAACGAAAACGACGAGCAGACAGCGATAGGGGTGCGGGTCATGGCAAATCTCCTGGGGTGGACAAAAAACGGCGAGCGATGAAACGCCAGCGAACAAACTTATTGAACGCGATCCTCCACGAATAGACCAGCTCCAGAACTTGGTGGCTTGACATAGCCCCCAAAATCGACTAGGAAACGCCGCCCTGAAATCAGCCACACCGCACGCGCGGTCTGAGGCTGCCTTCACCCGGAAGCTTTAACGCGGAAGTTTTAACGCGGAACTTCTAACGCGGAAGTTTTCGATGATCCGGGGTAAGGCCCCACATCATGAAACTTGGGGCCGCTGCCAGCAGCTCCAGGGCGAGGCTGAACAAGTCCCCACGTGTGTCCGCGCCCTGTTTTGGGATGGGATGCAAGGCGCAAACCGCAGATATAGCCTGGGCTATGGCGAGAATTTGCAATGCCGCAGGCATCCCAAATCAGGGATGCGGGCGCCGCGAGGGACTTGTCCAGCGTTGCCCTAGATCAGCCCCAACGACAGCGCCCGCAAAATGGCCAGGTGCTTGCTTGACACATCCAACTTGCGCATGACGTTGCGCAAGTGGTAGTTGACCGTGTGTTCGCTCAGCGACAGGATCTGGCCCACGGCCCAGGCACTCTTGCCTTCGCGTGTCCAGGCCAGCACCTCACGCTCACGCGGGGTCAACTTGGGCAATGGTTTGCCAGATGCCACCTGGACATCGGGCAACAAGACCCGCAGAGCCGTTTCTTGAGCGTAAACGGCCAACAACTGCAGATCGGCAAACAAGCGGGTCAACTCCGCGTCTTGCGCCGGCAGCGGCTTGGAGCGGTCAACACCCAACAAAAAGTGCTTGCCCTCAGCCAGATGCAAAGCCATCGAAATGCCGGTGCGGTAGCCAAACGGGGCTTGCTCTTCCCACAGGTCGGCTGCACCGTCGGCCACATACAGGGCCTGATCATAGACAAAAGGGTGATGCATGCGCTTCAAGCGCTGCAAGACAGGGTCGCGCAGTGAATGGCTGACATCTCTGGACGCTTCGATGAAAGCATCCGGCGTGTTGCCGATGGCCACGAACTGGGTGTCAGCCCCAGGCCGGTCGACCGCCAGGGCCGCCGATGCGAGCTCGAAATCCAGGTTCTGGACGAAGTTGACCAACCGCTTTTCGAAAGTGTCGCGGTCTGGCGAATCGCTGATGTCCAGGTAGTCCTGTTGACGCATGGTCGAGTTTCTGATCACCAACCTTGCTAGGTTGCGGTTCGGCGCGCAGACCACGACCATGAAAACCCGCATCTATAAAAGGTATAGCCGTGAAAATTCAATCGTGGATGATCAAGTCGTGGCCAAGACTTGGATGGTACCTGTCACCGCAGCAGGAGTTGGTAAACACTTTCAAACATCTGGGCACGAATTGTCGCGATCACGCCACCCCCGAGGGCCGGCTGCAAGGCGAAACCGTCTGGATGGCTGAGATTCTGGGCCAGCCCGCCGGCCTGGCTTGGGAGTGGACCGAGCACCGCCCAGGGGTGATGTTGTTGGCTGATCCCAACAGCATCGTGTGCAATCTGCGCTTTCTGGACCTGCAACGCAATCCGCTTTCGCCTTCGGCTGCGCTGGTGGCTATGAACCAGATCGTGCACAGCCTGCCTTGGCAGACCGCTGTCTGCGACTGGCTGCTGACCGCACCCAGCGCACTGACGGCTGGCCCGGGTGCCGCGTCGACTCGTGCCTCGCACAGCGCCAACAACTGGCTCAACGCCGGAAGACCTGTTTTGTACCCGCAAGGACTGGAACGCGCTGCCGCCTAGGCGACACGACCGCTTTCGCCGATCGGCGGGTCCCGCTCAAGCCTGGCTGCGGCAGGCGGCGCGGGCTGCTTACTTCAGCGCCGCAGCCTTCAGACTGCGCGCAACATACGACAAGCCGCCCACGACCAGCAAGGCACAAATACCGCTGACCAAAGCGACATCGGCCCACGACAGGGTCTCGCCGCGCAGCACCTGGCCCATCAACGTGGTCTGCGCCAGCGCGGGCAGCCAGAGATGCCAGGGCGCGGTTCCTTCCTGGTGGAACACCGTGACGAGCGGCAACAGCGAGACCGCCAACACCAGCAGGGTGGCGCTGGCCTGCGCTTCCTTGAAGCTCTTGCAGCGGATGGCGATCGCCATCAGCAGCGCTGCCAGGGCGCCAGCCAGGGGCAACAGCAGGCCGATGAAAGCCAGCGCTTCAGTCACACCAAATCTGAACATCGCCGCCAAGGCTTCGCTGCGCAGCAGCCACTGCCCGGGCAAAAAGCTCAGACAGGACAGCACCGCGATCATCATGCCGACCGTCGCCACCGCAGCCCATTTGCCCAACACCAGCGACAAGCGCGAGGCTGGGTTCATCAGCAAAGGCTCCAGCGAGCCGCGCTCGCGCTCGCCAGCCGTCGTGTCGAGCGCCGCATTCAAAGCGCCATAAACCACCGCCATCAGAACAAAAAACGGCACCATGATGGCGAGTTGTGCCGAGCGGGTGGCCGGGTCGGCCAGATCACGCTCTTCTACCTGCACGGCTTCCAGCGCCGAGGCTGAGACGCCGCGGGTGGCCAAGCGCAGCAGCGCTTGCTCTTGGTTGAAGCCGCGCAACAGCCGCAGGACCAACCCGGCGCCGGTCTGCGAGCGTTGGTTGGACGCGCTCATCACGACTTCAACCAGCGGCCCCTCGCCCCGCGCCAGCAGTTGCTCGAAGTCCTTGGGCACGACCACCACCGGACTGCCCAAGCGGCTGTCACGCAACAGAGCTTCGTAATCGGCCGGCGCCTCGCGCACGGTGAAGGTCTGGCGCTGCAGATAGTTTTGCAGCGTCGGCGCGTCTGCGATACCCCAGACCAGCACTTCGCGGGCCTCTGCACGCTTTTCAATGCCCGCCACCAGAGTTGACAGCAGCACCAGTACCAGCGGCCCGACCGCTACCGAGCTGAGCAACACCATCACCAGGGTGCGACGGTCGCGCAAGGCATCCAGCAGCTCTTTGCGGAAGACAATGAAGGCGGCTGCGAGGCTCTGCATCAAGGCTGCGCCCCTTGTTGCAGCGACGACGCTGGTGCTGCTGTACGTGCTTGTGCTTGTGCTTGTGCTTGTGCTTGTGCTGGTGTTGCGGGTGTTTGCACTGGCGCTGGTGCCGGGGGAAACGCCAGGCGCACAAAGGCCTCCTCAAAATCTTGCTCACCGGTGGCCAGGCGCAATTCAGGCACTGTGCCGCTGGCCACCGTGCGGCCCTGCGACACCACCACCACCCGGTCACACAGCCGCTCCACTTCCTGCATGATGTGGGTGGAAAAGATGATGCACTTGCCATGCTCGCTGCGCAGCCGGCGCAAGGTGTCGCGCAAAGCGCGCGTGGCGAGCACGTCCAGGCCGTTGGTCGGCTCGTCCAGCACGATGTTGGGCGGGTCGTGCACCAACGCGCGGGCCAGAGCCGTCTTCATGCGCTCGCCTTGGCTGAAGCCTTCGGTGCGCCGGTCCAACAACGCAGCCATGTCCAGCATCTCGGCCAGTGCATCCGCCCGCCGCTGTGCAGCCTGCCGGCCCATGCCGTGCAGGTGGGCAAAATAGACGATGTTTTCGCGCGCCGTCAGCCGCGGGTACAAACCACGGGCGTCGCTCAAAATCCCCATGCGCGCCAAAGCCGTGCCCGGCGAAGTGGCCACGTCCACGCCATCAACCCAGACCGAGCCGGCGTCTGCGGCAATCAGGCCGGCTGCAATGCGCAAGGTCGTCGTTTTGCCGGCACCGTTGGGGCCTAACAAGCCAGTGATGCAGCCATCGGCAGCCACAAAGTCAACGCCCGCCACCGCCTGAACGATGCGCTGATGGCGCCCACGCCCTTGCACAAAGCGCTTCTGCAAACGCTCGATCTTGATCATCGCGCGCTCACCGCACCCTTCAACGTGTCGGCTGAACCCGTGATCGGCAGGTAGACCGGGGGCCGCGGCAGCTGCGCCGCGCAACCCGCATCCACACGCAGGGCTTCTTCGTCGCTGGCGGCATCGATGAACCTGAACAGCACGTCACGCAGACACGGCAAAGCCATGACACCATGGCCAGCCTGATCCACCACCACGTGACGCGCCTTGGTCCCCAAGGCCTGCGTCACACGTTGACCGTGGCGTGGCGGCGTCACCGGGTCGGCACCGCCGCTGAGCACCAACACGGCGGCCGGCGCGGGGGGCACCTCGTAAAAGCCGGCCGGCACTTCGGCACGCGGCCAGCCCTGGCACACCTGCCGATACTGCTGCGCAAAGAGGCTGCCAAAGTCAGCACCTGGCGCATCGGCCGACAAGGCCAGCCGCGGCACGTCTTCACTGCAAACCACCGCAAAGTGCATGCCTTCAAACAGCTGGCCCGGCCGCCGCGAGCGGCTGCCGCCCAGGGCCGATGACAAACCCAGCAGCGGCTCCAGGCGGCCGGCTGCCGCCTCGTGCAACGCCATCGGCAAGGCCGCCGCCAGAGCTGGCACGTACAAGGGCGCGCGCACCAGGCCCAGCAGGTTCTGGCGAGTCAACTCAAAACGCTGCTGCTGACCGGTCAGCGGGTGCGCTGCCGTCACCGTCATCGGCAGGCCCAGCAGCAAGGCCTGCCAATCGGCCTGCAGTCTGGGGTAGCGGCTGGCACAGCGCGGCTCGGCTGCACACGCCTGCAGCACGGCTTGCAATGCGGCCTGGTTGTCGGCCGAAAAGGCTGCCGGCAGCACCATGTCGGGCGGCGCCACGCCGTCGATCACCGCGCGCCGCACCTGCGGCGGAAACTGCCGCATGTACTCCAGCGCAACGCGCGTGCCGTAAGAGCCGCCCACCAGGTTGATCCGGGTGGCACCGAGC
>JBBQIB010000224.1:0-7288 GCA_038324515.1 Burkholderiales bacterium | reverse complement strand
GAGCGGGGTTCTCGCGGGTCTTCGGGTACTGGAATTCGCGGCCATTGGCCCTGTGCCGTGGACCGGCATGCTGTTGGCTGACTTGGGCGCCAGCGTCATTCGTGTCGAACGGCCAGGCAGCGCATCAGGGCGCGACACTTTGGGTGCTGTGCTCCGAGGCCGCATGCGGGTCGAACTCGACCTCAAGTCGGACAGCGGTCGCGATGCGGCCCGCCAGATGGCATCGCAGGCAGACGCTTTGCTGGAAGGCCTTCGCCCAGGTGTGATGGAGCGGCTGGGACTGGGCCCTGACGACGCACTGCAGCTGAATCCGAAGCTCGTCTACGGGCGCATGACGGGCTGGGGCCAGCACGGGCCGATGGCTCAGCAAGCCGGTCATGACATCAACTACATTGCTCTTTCGGGCGCATTGCATGCTATCGGCACTGCGGACAAACCTGTTGCGCCGCTCAATCTGGTGGGCGACTTTGGTGGCGGCGGGGCATTTCTCGTCATCGGTCTGCTGGCAGCGTTGTGGCAGGTAAAGGCCACTGGGCGCGGGCTGGTGGTGGATGCTGCGATGGTGGACGGATCTGCCGCCCTGATGGCCATGGTCTACAGCCGCATGCTGATGGGGCAATGGACTGACCAGCGCGTGAGCAACCCGCTCGACGGTGGCGTGCCCTGGTACGACACCTACCGCACTGCCGACGGCAAGTTCATAGCCGTTGGCGCGCTAGAGCCGAAGTTCTACGATGAACTGCTGGATCGCCTGGGCCTCTCGGGCAGTGTGCCTGACAGGCAGGATCCTGCGCATTGGCCTGCCATACGCCAGCAACTGGTACAGACTTTCAGCAGCCGCAGCCGCGACGAATGGGCAGCCCATTTCGCCAACAGCGACGCTTGCGTGTCGCCCGTGCTGTCGCTGACAGAAGCGCCGCACGATCCGCATCTGAGCGCGCGCGGGACGTTCACGCCCTGGGCGCAGGGGCATGTTCCGGCCGCCGTCCCAGTCTTCAATGGGCAGCGCGTGCCCGTCAGCGCTCAGTCACGCAGGCTGTCTGCCGACGAAGCGCTTGAGGAGTGGCGTACGGCGCGGACTTGTGCTGTCTCCGACACCCCCTGAACGACTGGTGGCCCCGCGAGAGCCTCCGCACTCTGCCAAAGCACGCGGATTCACGGGGGATCGGTGCAAAGGTTTGTCGGACGCTGGTTGGGGCTGGACCGCGATGAAGGTGTCGACGAAAGCCCTCGCGCACAGGGGAAGTGCGTCCGGGTCGCGGTAAATGATGTAACGCTCACGCTGCGACCAGGCGTCTGAAAGTTGCACCACCTTCAGCGGCATGCCCGCCCGGATGTACCGTTCGGCGCAACTTTCTGGCAGCACACCCACCCCGACCCCGGCAGCGATCATGGTGCACATGGTTTCGTAGCTGCTCATGAGCACCCGCATGCCGAGCTTTTTACTCAATGCGCTGGCGCGTTCGACGATGAAGCTTTGTAGGGTGCTATCGCGAAAGCCCACATGGGGCAGGCTGATGGATTCCTCGAAGCTGACGGTGTCGCGGTGGCTCAGTGGATGTCCTTCTGGCACGACGAGCACGAGCCTGTCCGTGCTGTACAGCCGCCTTTGAAGGTTGCCGATCTCAATGGGGCTGGGCACCGAAAGTAGGCCCAGATCGGCCGCGCTTTCGGCCACGCTGCGAAGAACGTCGCGCGTGGTGCGTTCCTGGATGTCTACCGTCACATGCGGTCGATCCTTCATGAAGACGGCAAGGGCAGCCGGCAGCGATTCGATGATGGGTGTCGTGTTTGCGAAGATGCGGAAGTGGCCTGTGCTGGCGCTGGAAAGTGTCAGGAAGTCGTTTCGCACGTGCTCGACCTGGCGCAGGATGGCACGAGCGTGTTGCTGCAGCATCTCTCCCGAGTGCGTCAGCATCAGACCCCGACTGTCCCGATAGAACAGCCGAGAACTCAACTGACCCTCCAACGCCTTGAGGCGACCGCTGGCCGCTGCCGGAGACAAGGCACCCGCTCTTGCCCCACGCGTCAGGTTCTTGCACTCCGCAAGGTGCAGGAAGAGCCTCAAATCTGCGAGATCGAAGTGCAAGACGGCATCCTTGGACGCGGCCGACACCTCGGGCGCGCATAGTCTGCAAAGCAGACCTTTCATGCAGATTATAGAGTTGCTGCAGGCGTGAGCGGTCTACAATGCAGACCATGGCAGCCTTCACGAGGAATCAGGTCATTGCCGCAGCTGCCGGCACCCTGGAGGTACTGGAGGCCCTGAGTCGCGGAGATGGCCCCATGACCCTTGCCCAATTGGTACAGGCCACCAGCAGGCCCAAGGGCACGGTGCACCGGATGCTGTCGACGCTGGTGAACACCGGATTCGCCACCTACAACCGGGCCGGCGGTGTCTACGCTCTCTCGCTCAAGGCTTGGCGCATCGGTTCCAGCGCACTGCGTGACTTCGATTTGGTGAACGTGGCACGGCCCATCCTGGACCGGTTGCGTTCAGAAACTGGCGAGACCGTGCACTTGTCGGTGCTGGAGCCATCGGGCGAGATCGTTTACGTGGCCAAGGTCGTCAGCCCCAAGTCTATTGGCGTGCAGACCCGCCTGGGGCAATTGAGCCCGTCGTGGTGCACGGCCACTGGTCGGTCGATCCTAGCGAATGACGAACACACCTCCGAACGCATATTGGCAGGCGTGCTTGAGCAGCGCACCTCACTTACCGTTACCGATCCGCGCGAACTGCGGCGCAAGTTGGCTCGTGTTCGTGCAGACGGCTACGCAGTGACCCGTGGCGAGAACCACCCTGAGATGGGGGGCGTGGCGGCGCCCATCTGGGACCACAACGCGCAGGTGGTCGCGTCGCTGGGAGTCGCCATGCCGGTTTATCGTATGACTGCGGAAGTCTTGCGTGTCACCATCCCGTGGGTGCTGCAGGCGGCCGACGCCGTGTCGCGGGAACTGGGGTATCCGGCATCGCCTGCCCCGTAGGCAGGCGTCATCTTGCGACTGTTGAACGGCGCCGCCGCGCCGCCATGGCGACATCTCTGTGCACACAGATGCCCGGCGCTTAACGAAAGGGGTCCAGACCCGTGAGTTCGCGCCCCTGGATGAGGGCCAAAATGCCGGGCGTGCCGTCCGGGATACTGAGCGTCCTGACGTCACGCGCCAGTTGCTCCAAGCCAAGTTCGCGGCTGAGACCCATTGCTCCGTGCACACGCATGGCAATAGAGATGGCCTTATCGCAGGCGTCAACAGCATATCGTTTGGCCATTGCCGAAAGGCCGTTGGCTCGCAGGCCGCGGTCGATGGCGTCCAAGGCGTGATAGCAAGTCAGGCGCGCGGTCACGACCAAAGTCTCGATGTCCGCCAGGTCGTTTTGGATCGCCTGGAAGGCGCCGATCGGCTTGCCAAACTGCTTGCGCACGCCGGCATAGTCGCGCGCCATGTCCAGCGCGCGCTGGGCAAGTCCGACTGCCATCAGACCCACTGACGGGCGATTTGCCAGCCAGGTGATCGTCAGCAGGCGTGCGGTGTCGGCACTGTCTGGGCAGACGTTGCGGATAGGGATCCTGCTCTTGTCAAAGAGCACTTCACCCAGGGGCGCTTGACACAGTCCATGCATTTGCAGTTCGCGCGTCTCGAAGGGCGTTTCGCTTCTGTCGACAAGTACACGCGCCATCCTGAATCCGCCATGTCCGTCGGCCATTCGGCAGGTGACGTAGATCAGGTCGCACACTGTCGCGTTCGAGATCCACTGCTTGCGCCCCTGCAAAACGACATAGCCTTCGCCGTCAGGTTCCGCAGTGGTCTTGATCCCGCGTGGATCCGAGCCATGGTCAGGCTCGGTGCTGCCGGTGGCGGCGATCTTGCGGCCGGCAATCAGATCGGGAAGAAAGCGTTCACGCTGATCGGCCGAGCCCCCGAAGTAGATGCGGGTGCTGGTCGCTTCGTGCGGCTGCACCATCAACATGATCGTTGGAGGCAACTGCTCGACCATCAGTCCGTAGTCGAGCAGTTTCAGCCCAGCGCCCCCCGCCTCTTCGGGAATGCGCGCAGCCGTCAGCCCCAAGTCTGCCGCCTTCTCCAGCACGCTCAGCACAGCAAGTTTAGGCAGAGCCTTGAACTTGTCATGTGCGGCGAGCAGCGGCTGCACAAACTTCTCGTTCACCCGCCGGGCAGCATCGACCATCATCTGCTGGTCTTCGGTGAGAGCGAAATTCAAGGTGGGCTCCTGAAGTGTCTGCAGGCGGTGCTCAGCCGTAGTGGACACCTCCAGGTAGACAGCGTGTCTGCAATGCAGACTCTGTATGGATTCAATCCAATGTGTTCATGTTAGGGTTCAAGCCTAGGTCGGCGTCTAGGGTTTTCCCCTCCGAGATCGAGCTGGCAGTTGATTGGTCTGCATTGCGGACCATCCGGCAGCCGCCAAGGCGCTGCAAGCCCGCTCTATCGCAGGATCCCCAGACTCAGGATGGCCAGCGCAAGGTCTGGCATTCAGCGCAGGCGAACGCCGCCTTCCGCAAATCCTGATTCACGGGCAAGGTGTGCGGTTCAAGAATGATGCGCAATTGGATGCAAGACTCTGTGAAAGCATTGGCAGAGCATGCTCAAACCTCAACTTGCTCGTCGCTCCAGCACATCGTCTCATCAGTATGGAAACCTTCAACGCATTTCGCGTCCACACCATCGACGGCAAGCCGGTTTGCCGGTTCGAAAAGCTCAGCATCGACGACATCGATCCTGGGCCGGTGGTGATACGCACCGCTTACTCTGCCATCACTTACAAGGACGCCATGGCAGCCCGCGGCGTGGGCAGGAATGTGCGCACGGATCGGCCTTGCGTGACTGGCGTCGACCTCTCGGGTGTGGTGGTCCGCTCCGATGATCGACGTTACGGCGAAGGTGACCAGGTTGTGGTCACCAACTACCAACTGGGCACGCTGCACGACGGCGGCTACGCAGAATGTGCGCGCGTGCCTGCGGAATGGATCGTGCCGCTGCCTGATGGACTGTCCCTATACGAGGCCATGGGTCTGGGCACGTCGGGTCTGACGGCCGCACTGGCCGTGGACCGTTTCGAGAAGGCCGGACTGAAGCCCGGCGACGGCCCAGTGGCCGTGACCGGCGCTACGGGTGGTGTGGGCAGTTTGGCAGTTGACATGCTGGCGGGCAAAGGCTACGAAGTCGTCGCCATCTCAGGCAAGCTCGACCAGGTCGACTTCCTGCGGTCCATCGGTGCTGCTCGCGTGATCTCGCGCGACGACTTCATGCGAGACAAGTCTCCGCTGGTCAGCTCGCCTGCGTTTGCTGGCGCCATGGACAACGTGGGCGGCGCCATGCTGGACCGCCTGGCGGCCAATCTCATGCCGCACGGAAAGGTGGCGGTGGCGGGCATGGTCGACGTCCAGTTGAATTCGTCCGTCTTGCCGCTGGTGCTTCGCTCCATTGACATTTTGGGCATCAATGTGTCTCGCCAACTGAAGATGCCTGAACGGCTTCGGCTTTGGGATCGCATGGCGACGGACCTGAAGCCCACGCACTTCGACAAGATCATTCGTCCGATCCCGTTCACGGAACTCGACAACACCATGGACAGCTTCTTCCAGGTGTCTTCCGTCGGGCGCGTCGTGGTCGAGGTGGGTTCGAAGGCGCCCAAGTGATGCGGGCGTCGGTGTCAACAGACTTCACAACGACCAAGGAGACGCGATGAGGAAGAGAACCCTACTGCTCGCTGCAGCGTGCGCTGCTCTGTCGGGCTTGGCCCAATCCCAGGCCTTTCCGGCTCAGCCACTGACTTTTGTGGTGGGATATTCTGCGGGCGGGGCAGTCGACGGTGTGGCGCGGCTGGTCGCCAAGCGCATGTCCGACAAGTTGGGCCAAAACATTGTGGTGGAGAACAAGCCCGGTGCCAGCGAAACGCTGGCAGCGCAGCACGTGGCCAAGTCCAAGCCCGACGGCTACACCGTGCTGGTATCCACCGAGGCACCCATCACCCAGAATCAGTTTCTCTTCAAGTCGCTGAACTACAACCCGGACACTGACCTGCTGCCGGTCAGCATTCTGGTCAGAGTGCCGGTGGCATTGATCATTAGCCCACAGTTCCCGGCAGAGTCGTTCGGCGCTTTCCTGGACAACGTCAAGGCACGCAAGGGCGACCAAACGGTGAAATTCGGCTCCGCAGGTGTCGGGGGCGTGACGCACTTACCGGCGGCGATGTTGGCCTCCAAGGCCCGATTCGACTGGGTGCATGTGCCCTACAAGGGATCGCCCCCCATGCTGCTGGACCTGATGGCGTCGCGTGTCGATGCCGCCTTTACTGGTTTTTCGAATGTCCTGTCCCACCACAACAGCGGCAAGGTGAGGATCATTGCCGTTGGGGCCGCTTCGCGGATCAAGAGCATCCCCAACGTGCCCACCTTCAAAGAACTGGGCATGCAGGCCGTGGGGGCCGAGTACATCGTCATGCTTTTGGTGCCCGCTGGCACGCCGCGCGACGTCGTCGCTTTGTTGGCCAGTACCGCCCGGTCCGTGTTGCAGGACAAGGACTTTCAGGAAAAGACTTTGGAGCCACTCGGACTCGAGCCCATCGGTTCTACGGAAGCAGAGGCCGTCAGTTACGTTGCAGCAGACCTCCCGACCCAGCGCGAGCGCATCAAGGTATCGGGCGCCAAACTCGACTGAATGGGCAGTGCGGTTGATCCCTGTCCCGGCGACCGGCCAAAAATGCAGGCATGGCACTTCTCGGACATGCCTGCAGCACGAAAGACGTTTCTGAGGCGCCCCAGCGCGCATCAAACATCGAGATGACCTCGAAACAGCGGTCAAAGGGCCGGGGTTCGACAGCGGGGAACATGGTGGAGACTGATGCCGCGCCCGACATGGGCAGGCCCGTCGCGTTGGCTCGAACAGGACTGCCAGAGCGACGGTACGCGCGCACCGATGAGTGTGGTCACCACGCGCGGATGTGCGCCCAGTGGCTGCAAGATCCGCTTGGGGGAAGCGTCAGCTCAGCGCCCCACGCCGAGTTCATCAGCGCAACCGACCCTCCTCCACGGCGTGGCAGGCGACGCTGGCGCCCAAGGCCGGCAGCAGGACGGGCACGACTTCACGGCAACGGTTGTTGGCGTGTGGGCAGCGCGGATGGAACGTGCAGCCGCTCGGCGGTGTCAGCGAGTCGGCGATCTCGCCAATGACGGCGGGACGTTCCTGCCCCGACATGGCAAGGTCGGGAATCGCGTCGAAAAGCATGCGCGTGTAGGGATGGCGCGGATGCGCGAACAGCGCCTGCGCA
>JBBQIB010000223.1:0-7289 GCA_038324515.1 Burkholderiales bacterium | reverse complement strand
TCCAGCAACTGTTGTGCTTCTTGGGCATTCAGGATCAGAGGCGGCACCAGGCGGATCACGCTGTCGGCTGTGACGCTGAGCAGCAAGCCGGCGCTGGCGGCGCGGCCCAACAGCACACCGCAGGGCCGATCGAGTTCGATGCCGATCATCAAACCGGCGCCGCGGACTTCTTTGACGCCTGGGATGCCGGCCAGCCGCTCGCGCAAGCCATCTGCCAGCAATTTGCCCATCGCTGCAGCGTTGGCCATCAAACCGTCTTCTTCCATGATGCGCAGGGTCTCGACGCCAGCCCGCATCGCCAAAGGGTTGCCGCCGAAGGTCGTGCCATGGTTGCCGGGGCCGAGCACGTTCAAGGCTTTTTCACCCACCACCACTGCGCCAACAGGCACGCCCGAGCCCAGGCCCTTGGCCAGCGGCATCACGTCAGGCTGGATGCCCGCCCACTGGTGTGCAAACCACTTGCCGGTGCGGCCGATGCCACACTGCACTTCGTCCAGCATCAACAGCCAGCCTTGTTCGTCGCACAGCGCACGCAGGCCCTGCAGGTACTCCCAACGTGCGGGGTTGACGCCACCCTCGCCCTGGATGGTTTCCAGGAAAACGGCGCTGATGTTGGGGTTGCTTTGGGCCACTTGTTCCAGGGCGGCCAAATCGTTCATCGGCACCCGCACAAAACCTTCGACCAAAGGCTCGAAGCCTTGCTGCACCTTGACGTTGCCGGTGGCTGACAGCGTGGCAATCGAGCGACCGTGGAAAGCCTTCTCATAAACCACCACCTCGGGGCGCGCGATGCCTTTGTCGTGGCCATACTTGCGGGCGATCTTCAAGGCCGCTTCGTTGGCCTCCAGGCCGGAATTGCAGAAGAAGACCGCGCTCAATCCTGACAACTCGCACAGTTTGGCGGCCAGTTGCTCCTGCAGCGGGATCTCGTAGTAGTTGGAGGTGTGGATCAGCTGGGTCAGCTGATGTTGCAACGCCGGCACCAGCTTGGGGTGGTTGTGCCCCAGCGTGTTGACGGCGATGCCACCCAGGCCGTCCAGATACTTGCGGCCTTGCGTGTCCCAGACCCAAACGCCCTGGCCATGTGACAGCGCAATCGGCAAGCGGCTATAAGTGTTCATCACATGAGGCATGGGCCGGGCTGCTTGCGCGGCTGCCGTTTGGGTCAGGGCGATGTCTGGTGCGTTCATGCGGCGGGGCTCCTGTCAGATCTTGCGAGATCCATTGAGACTCAGTGAGATCCAGTGAAGGGGTCAGTGCAGTAAAAATGCCGGAAGGTGACATCCAGGTCACTGTCCGGCGCTTTTGATTCTAAAGCGCCGACACCTATTTGCCGAAGACTGCGAGACAGGGCCACAAGCCGCAGCGGGGACCCTTCATGCATGCTGCAACGCAGCAAAACACAGGCACAATGCCCGGCGTCGGAGCTGTCCCTGCGGGACTGCTTCCAGGATCACCGATTCGGCAGCGACCTGTGTTTGCACAGCGCGCGCCAGTCGTCGCACAGGCCATGACCACGCAACCAGCCCCGTTTTCAGTCCTCAAGCCTCGCCAGTACTACATCCATGGCGTGACGCAAGCAGGCAGTACCTTCAGGCCCAGCGACTGGGCTGAGCGTCTGGCCGGCGCGATGTCGAGCTTTCGTCCCAAAGGTTCTGCTGGCGGGATCGGTGCCTACATCGGCTACTCACCCTACTGCGTGCCGCAGGTCATCGACGGCGTCAAGTGTGTTTTGGTCAGCGACGCCTTGCGCGGCATCGAGCCGATGGCCTGGGACTTTGTGATGAACTTTGCCCGCGACAACAATCTGCCGGTGGCCGAGGTCTGCGTGCTGCCAGCCGAGCAGCCCGCAACGCCAGGCCGGCCGATGTTGCGGCCTGGTCCATAAACAACAATGCCCGCAAAGTGCGGGCAGGGTGCGAGAGTGAACTGGCGGCGGCGCGCAGGGCGCCGTTTCACTTCAGGCAGCGGCGGACTGTGCCAGCGCCTTGACTTTGGCCGAAAGGCGGCTCTTGATGCGAGCGGCCTTGTTCTTGTGGAAGATGCCTTTGTCGGCCACTGAGTCGATCACGCCTTGCGCGGTTTTGAAGCTCTCAGCGGCTTTGGTCTTGTCGCCTCCCGCCACCGCCTTTTGGACGTTCTTGACGACGGTACGGAAGTGCGAGCGCAATGAGGTGTTGTGCGCATTCAAAATCAAGTTCTGGCGTGCGCGCTTCAGGCCAGAGGCCAGACGGACGGTTTTCTTCTTCGCTTTTGCAGAGGTGGCCATATCTCAGATCAGGTTGGGCGACGCGGAAAAAAAACTTTGCGCCGCTGGATGGTGCTGGGTGGTACCTGGTGGTACTGGGTCAAGAGGCTGAGCAAGAGGTTGATCAAGGGTCAGACTTTTACCAAAGCCAGCCAGTATAGCATTTGAACCACTCACCAATCTCGTGCAAGTCTGCAGCAGCCAGTACAGCGTTGTAGCCGCCTCCCCAGCCGTCCGACCTGCAGCCCCCGCCCGCCTTCACAGAACCTATACTGCCGCCCCCGGCTCAGGGCCTTGCAAGCACCCCGTGTGAACCTATTCAAAGCTGCTTCGCTCGTGTCGCTGATGACCTTGTTGTCGCGCATCACTGGCCTGGTCCGCGAGCAACTGATCGCCGCAACTTTTGGTGCCAGCGCGCTCACCGACGCTTTCAACGTCGCTTTTCGAATCCCGAACCTTTTCCGGCGTCTGTTCGCCGAAGGCGCTTTTTCGCAGGCTTTTGTGCCTTTGCTGGCAGCCACTCGGGCGCGCGATGGCGACGCCGTCACCCGTGAACTGGTGCAAGCGGTGGCCACGGTGCTGGCTTGGTTGCTGTTGTTGACCTGCGTTGTCGGTGTGGTGGGGGCGCCATGGCTGGTCTGGGCCATCGGCTCGGGCCTGGAGCGGTTCGACGTGGCGGTGGTGCTGACCCGTTGGATGTTTCCGTACATCGGTTTCATGTCGATGGTGGCGCTGGCTGCGGGAATACTCAACACCTGGAAGCGCTTCCTGGTGCCTGCGGCCACGCCTGTGCTGCTCAACTTGAGCATGATTGCTGCTGCCTGGTGGGGCTCGCCGTGGCTGCAGCAGCACGGCATCGAGCCCATCTACGCCTTGGCAGGCGGCGTGGTGCTGGGTGGTGTCTTGCAGTTGGCGGTGCAATTGCCGGCGCTGGCCAAGGTGGGCTGCTTGCCGCGCCTGGGCCTGAGCCCGGCTGCTGTTTTGCGGGCCTGGCGCCATCCCGGCGTGCGGCAGGTGCTCAAACAGATGGCGCCTGCATTGCTCGGTGTGTCGGTGGCCCAGTTGTCGCTGCTGATCAACACCCAGATCGCCTCGCATGTGGCCGTGGGCGCGGTGTCCTGGCTGACCTATGCCGATCGCTTGATGGAATTCCCGACCGCCTTGCTGGGTGTTGCTTTGGGTGTGGTGTTGTTGCCGCAACTGGCCGCAGCGCGTGGGCGGGGTGACGACGCTGCCTATTCGGGCATGCTGGACTGGGGCCTGCGGCTGGTGGTGTTGCTCAGCGTACCTTGTGCGCTGGCTTTGCTTCTTTTCCCCCAGGCGCTGGTGGCGGTGCTGTATCACCGGGGCCAGTTCGCTGCCCAGGATGTGGTGTCCACCGCGCTGGCGCTGCAGGGCTATGGCGCCGGCCTGCTGGGCATCGTGGCCATCAAGGTACTGGCGCCAGCCTTCTATGCCCGTCAGGATATCCGCACGCCGGTGAAGATTGCCATCGGGGTGTTGCTGGCCACCCAGGCCATGAACCTGGTGCTGGTGCCTTGGCTGGGCCATGCCGGCTTGGCGCTGTCGATCGGCATTGGCGCCATGGTCAATGCCGGTCTGCTGCTGGCGGGATTGCTCAGAGGCGGCCTGTACAAGCCGCATGCGGGTTGGGTGCGCCTGTTCTGGCGAGTGCTGGCAGCCAGCTTGATCCTGGGCGCTGCGCTGTGGCTCGCCGAGACCCGCATCGACTGGATTGCGTTGCAGGCCCGCGAGGGTTTGCGCGCGCTGGCGATGGCGGGCGTGGTGTCGGGTGCGGCGCTGCTGTACTTCGGTGTGCTGTTCATCTGCGGCGCGCGGACGCAAGACTTCGGGCGCACGATCTAGTGGTCCGTTCCGTGAATGAGGTTACAAGTGAAATCGATGCATGCGTTCGTCACTCTGGGCGCAAACCACAGCCACAGCTGCAGCTATGGCGCGGATTTGCAACGACGCATGGCGGACGAAGGCGCGATTTCACGCAGCGGGTTTGGCGGAACGGAGCACTAGGCTCAACCCAGGGCTGAATGCGCGACCCCATTCGGGAGGCCAACCTGGAGGCCAACCTGGAGGCCAACCTGGAGGCCAATCAAGAGTTCAACCAGGAGTTCAACCAGGAGTTGAAGCAGGAGTTCGGCCCGGAGCGCCCTTAAACTGCAGCCAATGGCAGGATTCCCGCACTTTGAAGCGCCCTCGGCGCTGGACTACTTTGCTGCGCTGGTGGCCGAAGACGAGGGCTTTCCTTTGCTCGAGGCTGCAGTGTCATTGGCCCAGGACGAGCATCCGCAACTGGACGTCCAGGCGCTGCTGTCAGAAGTCGATGCGCTGGCCATGCGCCTGCGCCGGCGCATTCCTGCCGATGCGGCGCCGTTGCAGCGGCTGCGGTTGCTCAACCGGTTCTTTTTTCAGGAGCTGGGCTTTGCGGGCAACGTCAACCACTACTTCGACCGCGCCAACAGCGACATCTCAGAGGTGCTGCGCAGTCGCCGGGGCATCCCGATCTCGTTGGCCGTGTTGTATCTGGAGCTGGCAGGCCATGCAGCGCTGGACGCTCACGGGGTGTCCTTCCCAGGCCACTTCATGGTCAAACTGCGGCTGCCGATGGGGGCCGTGATGATCGATCCCTTCACCGGCAAGTCGCTGTCCAAAGAGGAACTGGAAGAACGCTTGACGCCTTTCAGGCAGGCCCAGTACCGGCAAATGCACAGCGCCGGGTCGCAGCCTGAGGATGACGAAGTGCCTTTGGCGCTGTATCTGGTGCCATCCGGAGCGCGCGAGATCATCGCCCGCATGCTGCGCAACCTGAAAGAAATTCACCGTGCTGCGCTGGACTGGCAGCGCCTGACAGCGGTGCAGCGGCGCCTGTGTCTGCTGCTGCCGCAGGCTTGGGAAGAATACCGCGATCTGGCCTTGGCGCTGGCCGAGCTGGGCCAGCTCGGGCAAGCCGTTGCTGCACTTCAGGCCTACTTGCTGCACAGGCCGCAGGCCACCGATGCACGCGTTTTGCGTCAGCACTTGCAGGCCTGGCAGGCGGCTTCTTGAAGTCAGTTCTGGCGATGGAGCAGTTGCCGTTGGCCATCGGGCCGCGGCCACGGCCCACGCTGCAGACTTTTGTAGTCGGGGACAACGGTGCGGCCGTGGCGCATCTGAGCACGCTGCCGATGCCTGGTGCGGCGCTGTACCTGTGGGGCCAGGCAGGATGCGGCAAATCACATCTGTTGTTCGGGCTGGCAGCACGCTGCCTGGACCAAGGCCAGCAGGTGGGCTGGTTTGCAGCCAACCAGGCATTGCCGTGGGTGCTCGATCCGCAATGGAGCCTGGTGGTGGTGGATGACTGCGAGAGGCTCGGCGCTGCCGCGCAGCATGCGGCCTTCGTGCTGTTCAACGAAGCGGCCAGCGAAGGCGTGCAATTTGCCGCTGCGGGCGCCTTGCCGCCGGTCGATTTGCCGCTGCGCGAAGACTTGCGCACCCGCCTGGGCTGGGGCCATGTCTTTGCGCTGCAGCCTCTGCAGGAAGCACAGACCCGCAGCGCCCTGCGCCAAGAGGCCGACAGGCGAGGCATCTTTTTGTCGGATGAAGTGATGGCTTACCTGATGCAGCGCTTGCCGCGCGACCTGGGCCACCTGATGCTGCTGCTGGACAAGCTGGACGACTTTGCCCTGGCGCGAGGCCGCCGTGTCACCGTGCCGCTGGTGCGCCAGTTGCTGGACAGCGATCCTCTCCCCACGCCCACAAGTCCGCAAGACACCTGGACCCTCTGAAACTTTGCCGGCGCGATGAAACTTTGCCTCTTTGACCTCGATGGCACGCTGCTGCCCGGCGATTCCGACCACGCCTTCGGTGAGTTCGTGCTGGCGCTGGGCTGGGCCGATGCGGCCGAGTTCAAACAGCGCAACGACGCCTATTTTGCTGATTACAACTCCGGCACTCTGGACATTCACGCCTATGTGGACTTTGTCAGTCAACCCTGGCGCCGGCGGCCTCCAGCTGAATTTGCGCAAGCGATGGCGCGTTTTGCCAGCGATGTCGTGCAGCCGATGATCAGACCGGTGGCCCTGGAACTGGTGGCGAGCCATCAAGCTCAGGGTGATCTGGTGGCCATCGTCACCGCCACCAACGACGTCGTCACGCGGCCCATTGCCAATGCCTTGGGTGTGCAGCATCTGCTCGCCACCGAATTGCAGCGCGACACTTCGGGCCAGGTGACGGGCCGCATCCAGGGCGTCCCTTGCTTCAGGGCCGGCAAGATCGATAAGGTCGGACAATGGTTGCAGCGGCAGGGACTGTCGTGGTCTTCTTTTGACAGCAGCACCTTCTACAGCGATTCGACCAACGACCTGCCGCTGCTGGAGCAGGTTGACCAGCCCGTGGCGACCAATCCTTCACCAGCACTTGAACAACTGGCGCAACAGCGCGGCTGGCAGGTGCTGAAACTCTTCACATGATCAAAAAATTCATCCAAAAACTGCTGGGCAGAGGCGAGCCGGCAAGCCCGCAACCGGCGGCTGATGCCAGTGCGACCCAGCCGCTTGCAGCGCCCGCTGAACCGTTGGCATCTGCCCCGACTCCGGCCACCGCCAGGCCAAGAGGCGCCAGACCTGGCCGTTCCGGGGGTGGCGCGGCTGCCTTCAATGAGAGATCCGGCGAAAGGTCAGGCGAAAGGTCCGGCGAAAGATCAGGCGAAAGATCCAACGAAAAATCCAGCGAGAAGCATGGCGAGAAGCATGGCGAGAAGTCTGGCTCAAGAGCTGCCGTTGCCGAGCCTGCTTCGAGACCAGACGCAGGTGTGGAGATCGAAGTCAGCGACCACCGCATCGACCCCCTTTTGCTCGACGCCAACGCTGTCAGGGTGGTCAAGACGCTGAAAGATGCCGGCCATGTGGCTTACATCGTTGGCGGTGCCGTGCGCGACCTGCTGGTGGGCATGCGGCCCAAGGACTTTGACGTGGCCACCGACGCCACCCCTGAGCAGATCAAGGCCCTGTTCAGGCGCGCTTTCATCATCGGCCGCCGCTTCAGGCTG
>JBBQIB010000222.1:0-7289 GCA_038324515.1 Burkholderiales bacterium | reverse complement strand
AGCGCTTTTACCAGTGCGATGACGGTGGGTGTCTTGCCGGCGCCGCCGACGACCAGATTGCCGATGACCACCACAGGCACCGGCAGGTCGGGTGAGCTGAGCACGTGGTGTCGGTAGGCCAGCCGGCGCAGGGCGGTCAGGACGCCATACAACACAGCCACAGGCAGCAGCAACCAACTCAGCCACGAGCGCTGGGGCCGCCACCAATGCTCGAGCAGCAGCTGCTCGGCCCAGGCGGACCTACCTTGGCTGCTCATCGCTCATTGCTCAGCGCTGGGTCGCACCGCTCGGTTGTCGGTGAGGCTGTGGCTGCGGCTGTGGCTACGGCGACTGCGCCAAGCTGTCGATGGCAGTTTCCATGATGTGGGGCATCGCCCAGGATCATGAAGCGCTTTCAGGTCAACGCGGGGTTTCACCCGCGCCCTGCGCGGCAAAGGTCAGGCGCGACAAGCCGGCGCGGCGCGCAGCATCCAGCACGTTGATCACCGACTGGTGGGCAGCCAGAGCGTCTGCTGAAATGATGATGATGGCGTCGGGTTTGCCTGCAGAGGCGGCTGCCAGCTCGGCGCTGAGTACCTCGACGCTGCGCCCTTCAATGTTGCGCTTGTTGACCGCATAGCGGCCATCTGCTGCCACGGCCACGATGATCTCGGTGGGCCGCTGCACCAGCTTCTCGGCTTCGGCGGTCGGCAGGTTGACTTGCAACTCGGTGAAGCGCGAGTACGTGGTCGACAGCATCAAGAAGATCAGGATCACCAGCAAGACGTCGATGAACGGGATCAGGTTGATCTCGGGCTCTTCCATTCTGCGGCGGCTGAATCGCATGGGCTTCAGCCCGGCGTGCGCACTGCAAAGCGCATCAAGTGCGGCACCATGCGCTCGGCAGACAACTCCAGCCCCAGCTGGAACTCATCGACCCTGCCGCGGAAGTAGCGGTAGAACATCAAGGCAGGAATCGCGATCATCAGACCAAAAGCGGTGTTGTACAGCGCGATCGAGATGCCGTGCGACAGTTGCTGCGGGTTGCTGCTGCCCGTAGGCCCTTGCGAGGCGAAGATCTCGATCATGCCGATGATGGTGCCAAACAGGCCCAGCAGCGGCGCGGCTGATGCAATCGTGCCCAGCGCGTTGAGGTAGCGCTCCAGTCGGTGCAGCGCGATGCGACCGGCGCTCTCGAAAGCCTGGCGCAGGGCCGGCTCGGTGATGCGAGGCTCGCCAATCACCGCCCTCAAGCCGGCGGCCAACACGCCACCCAGCACCGAGCTGTCAGCCAGCTTGTTGACCACGTCTGCGGCGGGCAGAGAGTTGCGCGTGACACCCAACACTTCATCCAGCAGTTGCGGGGGAGCGACCAGCGCCGGGCGCAGGTGATAAAGGCGCTCGATGATCAGAGCCAGCGCAACTACTGAACAAATGATCAGGGTCCAGATCGGCCAGCCGGCGGCTTGTATGATGGACAACAAGGATGTTCTCGCGTGGTTTCAGTGGTGGAGCCCGGGCATTGTTGCTCAGTCCCCTGGAGCCCCCCGGAATCGGTGGGCAACCCGCTGCAGGATGGGTTGCAATTATGGACGACGCCCCGCGTGCGTCCGTGATCCGCCAGTCGCAGCACGTTTCGCTGCTTCAAGCACTGCCGTCTGTGGCTTGGGGTGGGAGGTCTTCATCTTGCCCATCAGGGAACGCTGGCGCGCCCCGAGTTTCCTCATCCCCGTCGGGAGGCCTGAAGCGAAGCGGCAGAGCAGCAGGTCTCGGGGGCGCTCCCAAGCCTGTGGATAAGCTTGTGGGCAACCTGGTGTAAAGCGTGGGACTCACCCAAAGGCCTCATGACAAAGCCCAGGCAAGATCAGCGTAGCGAGCAATTTTGTTGAATGAAATCAAGCCCATAGCCAGTAAACGCAACAGATTCTGCGTATGGCCGTGCCGTGACACCTGCATTGGCGTGCCTGTGGACTTCTGCGCTGGCTTCTGCAGCGGCCCCAGCCATGGATGAGCCAGTGGCCACCACGCCAGTGCGTGCCCCATGGGGCGTGGCGGCGCTGTTGCTGGCGACCTCGGATGCTTTGAGTGCACGCTTTGGTGCAGTGGCGGTGCGCGGCGAAATCTCGGGTTTTTCTCGAGCTGCCAGCGGGCACTGCTACTTTTCGCTGAAGGATGCCGACGGCGCGCCCGCGTTGTTGCGCTGTGCAATGTTCAGACGCGCCGCCGGTTTGCTGGACTTCGCGGCGGCTGAGGGCCAGCAGGTCGAGCTGCGCGGCCGCCTGGGGGTCTACGACGCCCGCGGTGAGTTGCAGATGGTGGTCGAGAGCATGCAGCGCCTGGGGGCCGGCACGCTGTTTGAAGAATTCCTGCGTCGGCGCGACCGCCTGGCTGCCCTGGGCTACTTTGAAGCCAGCCGCAAGCGGCCTGTGCTGGGCCACCCGAGGGCCCTGGGACTGATCACTTCGCTGGGTGCTGCCGCCTTGCATGACGTGCTGAGTGCGTTGCGCCGCCGTGCGCCTCAGGTGGCGGTGGTGATCTACCCCAGTGCCGTGCAGGGCGCGGAGGCGCCGGCGGCGCTGATCTCGGCGCTGCAACTGGCCAACGCCCGTGCCGAAGTCGACACCTTGCTGCTGGTGCGCGGCGGCGGCGCGCTGGAAGACCTGTGGGCCTTCAACGACGAGCGTCTGGTACGGGCAGTGGCGGCCAGCGCCATCCCCGTGGTGTGCGGCGTCGGCCACGAGACCGATGTCACGCTGTGCGACATGGTGGCCGATTTGCGCGCACCCACACCCACGGCGGCCGCTGAGCTGGCGGCGCCGGCCCAAGCCGATCTGCTGCAGGCCCTGCAAAGCCGCGCTACCGCTTTGCACAGGGCTTCATCGCGCCAGCTGCAGCAGCGCATCCAGACGCTGGACCATCTGGCCGGCCGCCTGGGCCGACCCGCGCTTGCGCTGGGGCAGCAGATGCAACAGCTCGGCCAACTGCAGCAGCGTTTGCAGCGGGCCCTGGTGCGGCATTCGGCGCGTCAAGCCATGAGCCAGCTACAAACGGCGCAGCGGCTGCGGCGCGCCCTGCAAACCCGGCTCAGCCAAGAGCAGATGCGCCTGCGCGCGGCCCAGGATCGTCTGCAAGCCCACGACCCCCGCCAGGTGCTGCGGCGTGGTTATGCCTGGGTGGAGACTGCGACAGGCGAGCCGGTGGTCTCGGTGCTCAGCCTGCACAGCGGGCAGGCGGTGCAGGCGGTTTGGTTGGATGGTCGCGCGCAGTTACAGGTACAACAGGTACAGGCCACGCAAGCGGATTCAAATTGAGGCTGGCCCCGCATCAGCCAGTCAGCAACGGCGCACGAGCCGAGCCAACGTCCGAGACTCTGAGTTCGACCTCAAGCCTTTGGGTGTTGCAGAGCGAAGCCCTGACACCCATTGCGGCAAGGCGGGCGACTGCTGGGCAGCCAGACGGCCCTGCCTACAATGATGCATTAGGGCAACGCTGAACAAGTCCCTCGCGGCGCCCGCATCCCTGATTTGGGCGGCCTGCGGCGTTGCAAATCCTCGCCATAGCCCGGGCTATGTCTGCGGTTTGCGCCTTGCATCCCACCCCAAACCAGGGCGCGGACACTCGCGGGGACTCGTTCAGCGTCGCCTTAAGTTGAACATTGCGATTTCTTCATCAAAAAGGACATGACCATGGAACACACTTTGCCCGCACTGCCCTATGCCATCGACGCCCTGGCACCGCACTACAGCCGTGAGACGCTTGAGTTTCACCACGGCAAGCATCACAACGCCTACGTGGTGAACCTGAACAACCTGCAAAAAGGCACCGAATTTGAAAGCATGACGCTGGAAGACATCGTGCGCAAATCCTCGGGTGGCGTTTACAACAATGCAGCCCAGATCTGGAACCACACCTTCTTCTGGCATTGCATGAAGCCCCAAGGTGGCGGTGAGCCTGCTGGCGCATTGGCGGCCGCCATTCAGACCAAGTGGGGCAGCTATGCCGCCTTCCGCGAGGCTTTCATCAAGTCTGCAGTGGGCAACTTCGGCTCAGGCTGGACCTGGTTGGTCAAGAAGGCCGACGGCAGTGTGGACATCGTCAACACCGGTGCTGCCGGCACCCCGCTGACAGGTGGCGACAAAGCCTTGATGACCGTTGATGTGTGGGAACATGCCTACTACATCGACTACCGCAATGCGCGCCCCAAGTTTGTCGAGACCTTTCTGGACAAGCTGGTGAACTGGGAGTTTGCCCAGACGAATTTCGCCTGAGTTGCGGCCCTAGTCTCATAATCCGGGCAAAGTTGCGGGTCACGCAACACCCGTACCAGACCTGGGATTGACCCGCAGTCATCGACAAACGCCCCTTCCGGGGCTTTTTTCATGGCCCGAAAGGTTTGCCGCGCAGCTTGAAGCCCGGACCGATGCCTTTTTTGGCGAACCAGCCTTGCGGCATTTCCAGCGCAAAGCGCACCGGCTTGGCAGAGCAGTGCGACTGGTCTGATCGGGGCTGCATGTCTGCCAGGTTGACGATGGCGCCGTCGTCGTCGATGAAGGCAATCGTCAGTGGAACCAAGGTGTTGCGCATCCAGAAGCAGCGTACGCCGGGCTCTTCATTGACAAACAACATGCCTTCGTTGCCAGGCATTTCGGTGCGAAACATCATGCCCATGGCTTGTTGGGCCGGCGTGACTGCCAGCTCAGCCTGAATCACATGCATGCCGGCGGTGATGCGCGCAACAGGCAAACGCGGTTGCGGCTGATTCTGTGCCCAGGTTGCAGACATTGACACTGCCAGCAGGCCGAACATGACGACACTGAGGCGCCAGACAGATGGCCAGTTGTTGATGCAGATCATGGTGGGAGCTGAATTGCTGGCCTAGATTATCTCTGTCAATGGATATATCCCGCCGAACCGCTGGTCCTATGCTTGCCAATGAGGCTTCCGAGGTTGCCTGGGTGACTCCGGCCGCTTCGGCTGTGCAGGAAGCCGCAGCAGCGCCTGGTCTGAAGGTCGTCGACGACCCCTTCGAACAAAGCGCGTTCACACGCTGGGTCAGCGGCGCTGAGGGCCAGAAGCTGGGTGAGTCGAGCTTTCAGCTCAGCGGTTTGGTCTGCGCGGCTTGCGGCGGCATCATCGAAGCAGCTTTGTACCGGCTGCCAGGCGTCAGCAGTGCCCAGGTGCACATTTCCAGCGACCGCGCCACCGTGCGCTGGGATCCGGCGCAGACCCAGGTCTCGGCCTTGATCGAAGCGGTGCGCCGTGCCGGCTACCAGGCGGTGCCCGACGCTGCAGCACCGGCCCGCTCGATGCGCAAAGCCGAGCACAGGCAAGCGCTGTGGCGGTTGTTTGTCGCTGGCCTTTGCGGCATGCAGGTGATGATGATGGCCACCCCCAGCTATGTGGCTGGCCCGGGTGACTTGGCGCCCGACCTGCGCCAGTTGCTGAACTGGGGCGGCTGGGTGTTGAGTCTGCCGGTGATGGTTTTTTCTGCTGGCCCGTTTTTCAAGGGTGCATGGCGCTCGCTGCGGCTGCGCCGCATCGGCATGGACGTGCCGGTCAGCCTGGGCCTGTTGATCACCTTTGTGGCGAGCACCGGTGCCACCTTTGACCCAGCAGGCATCTGGGGCCACGAGGTCTACTTTGACTCGTTGACGATGTTTGTCACCTTCCTGCTGGGCTCACGCTACCTGGAGATGCGTGCGCGCCACGACGCAGCACAAGAGCTCGAAGCCAGCCTGGCCCGGCTGCCCGAGGTGGCCTGGCGCGTCAACGCTGACGGCAGCCTGGAGGCCTTGAGCGTGCAGCGCTTGCGCGTGGGGGATTTGGTGCGGGTGCCGCTGGGACAGGCCTTCCCGGCCGATGGCTGCATCGAGCAAGGCCAGACGCGGGCTGACGAATCCTTGCTCAGCGGCGAATCCTTGCCGGTGCCCAAGCAGCCGGGTGACTTTGGCATTGCCGGCAGCGTCAATCTGGGCGCGCCGGTGTTGCTGCGTGTGCAGCAGGTGGGTGCAGACACGCGTTTTGAAGCCATTGTCTCGATGATGCGCAGTGCGATGTCACAAAGGCCGGCTGCTGCACGGCTGGCCGACCGCTGGGCGCCGCCTTTTCTGTGGGCAGTCTTGCTGCTTGCCGCAGGCGGCGCTGCGGTTTGGAGCGTGATCGATCCCAGCAAAGCGCTGTGGGTGGCGGTGGCGGTGCTGATCGTCACTTGCCCTTGTGCTTTGTCATTGGCTGCCCCAGCGACACTGGTCGCAACTGCACGCGGGCTGGCGCGGCGTGGCGTGGTGCTGCAACGGCTGGACGCCCTGGAGCCGCTGGCCCACGCGCAACATTTTTTCTTTGACAAGACCGGCACGCTGACTGCCGACCGCATGCAGATGCGTGCCCTGCATCTGAGCGCTGCTGGCCGCAGCCTGTGGGGTGATGAGCAGTCCGCTTTGCAAGCAGCGGCCTCGCTGGCTGCCTGGTCGACACACCCGCTGTCGCAAGCGTTGGTGCAAGCCGCCAAAGAGCGGGTGCAAGCGGCCAAAGACGCAGCCGCCGAGCCACCGCACCCCGCTGCAGAAGCAGCGCTTGATTTGCCGATCTGGCAGCAGGTGCAAGAGCACAGCGCGCAGGGCTTGAGCGCGATCGACGCACAAGGCCGCGAGTGGCGCTTGGGCCGTGCGGCCTGGGTGGGCGGTGCAGCCGTGGCGGAGGACAGCGGTCAAGACGCGCAGCTTCACTTCGGCCCGCAATCCGCGTCAGCCGCACTTTCCGCACTCTCCGCATCCTCCGGCGGTGAAATTTGGGCCAGCTTCGAGCTGGAAGAAGTGCTGCGGCCCGGCGCTGCGCAGACCCTGCACCAATTGTTGGCCGAAGGCGCTGCAGTGAGTGTGCTGACCGGCGATACCTTGCAACGCGCCCAAGCGCTGACCACTGCCTTACAGGATGCAAACCAGGCCGCAAGCCCGACCACTTCATCAGGGGCTGCGAAATCACAGCCCACGATTGCGGTGCTGGCCACCGCCACACCCGATCAAAAACTGCAAGCCGTCAAGGCGGCGCAAGCCAACGGCCAGCGCGTGGTGATGGTGGGGGATGGCATCAACGACGCACCCGTGCTGGCGCAAGCCGATGTGTCGCTGGCCATGGGGCAGGGCGCCCTGGTCTCGCGCAGCCAGGCCGACGCGGTGATCAGCTCCAACCGTCTGGATGACCTGCTGCGCGCGCGGGCCAGCGCCCGCAAGGCGATGCGCATCGTGCGCCAGAACTTCATCTGGGCCGGCAGCTACAACGCCGTGTGCATCCCGCTGGCACTGGTGGGTTGG
>JBBQIB010000221.1:0-7310 GCA_038324515.1 Burkholderiales bacterium | reverse complement strand
ACGGCCCTGGGCGCCGACGAAAGTGCGGCCGGCATTCCCCTGGCGCAGATGTAGTCCGGCGCCCGCTCGAACTTGCATTTGCCACTGCTTCCACCCCATGGCCAGGCGCGCCTGACTGGCCGCAGGGATCATTCGACAACGTCTTGAGTCAGCCACCTCAAGGGCCAGCGCCAGCGCCCGCACCCGCACCCACGTCCACGTCCACGTCCGCGCCCGGAGCCCAGCCCGACTCGACGGGTCCTCAAGCAGCCAGCACGCCCCGCGCCGCCTGGCGACGCGGCTGGGGCGCCATGTCCGAGACCGTGGACAAGACCAAGCAGGCTGTGCACGACGTCGAGCCCGACTTCTGGCGCAACCTCAGCACAGAGCTGGCCTCGGGCCGGCAATGGGTGGACCGCGCCGTGGTCCTGGGTTACGCCGCCATCACTGGCCTGATCGTCGTCGGCTTCACCTTGCTGACCGAAGCAGCCACCGACCTGTTCATGCTGCTGAGCTCGCTGCAGGCAGCAGGCGCATGGGCACCCTATCTGCCGCTGTTGTGGACGCCTGCGCTGACCGTGGCCGTGCTGTGGTGGACACGCCGTTTCGTCCCCGGCGCTCAGGGCTCGGGCATCCCGCAGGTGGTGCGTGCGCTGGACGACGAGCTGCAACCGGAGCAGCGGCGTCGGCTGGTTTCGTTGCCGCTGTCACTGCACAAGATCGGGCTCGTCTCTGCCGGCATGCTGGCCGGCTTGTCGATTGGCCGCGAGGGCCCGACCGTACAGGTGGGTGCCGGGGTCATGGTGCATGCCAAGAGATGGCTGTCTGCCAATTCGGGCATCGACGCCCACGACCTGATGGTGGCCGGGGCGGCGGCTGGCATCGCAGCAGCGTTCAACACGCCGCTGGGCGGCATCGTCTTTGCGCTGGAGCAGTTGTCGCGCAGGCGCAGCATGTCGCACAGCGCACTGGTGATCTCCAGCATTGTGCTGGCGGGCCTGGTGGCGGTGGCCTTCTTTGGCAACGAAACCTATTTCGGCAAGTTGAGCGTGCAGCAGATGAGCTGGGAGCTGCTGCTGCCGGGCCTGACGGTGGTGGTGGTGGCCGGGCTGGCCGGGGGCTTGTTCTCCAAACTGGTCATCGTCTCGACGCGTGGGCTGCCTGACCGCTTCAGCCGCTGGCGGCGAGCGTACCCGCTGCGCTTTGCGGCCACCTGCGCGCTGGGCGTGGCGGTGATCGGCGTGGTCACCGGCGGCGCCACCGCTGGCGCAGGCTCGACACCGACCAAAGCCCTGCTGGAAGGACAGGCCGACTTGCCTGGCCTGTACACCTTGTTGAAGTTCTGCGCCACCTGGCTGTCGGCCTGGACCGGCGTGCCAGCAGGTGTCTTTGCGCCATCGCTGGCCATCGGCGCCGGCATTGGCAATGACATCGCGCAGCTGTGGCAGCTGAGCCAGAACGCCGCAATACCGCTGATTGCTCTGGGCATGGTCGGCTTTCTGGCCGCCACCACGCAAGGCCCGATCACGGCCTTCATCATCGTGATGGAAATGGTCTCGGGCCACGGCATGGTGCTCAGTCTGATGGCCAGTGCGCTGTTGGCCAGCGGTGTGGCCAGGCTGATCACCCGGCCGATGTACCTGGAGCTGGCGGCCTTGCTGCCGATCGGCCCGCCGGGCGGCGGCATAGGCACTTCTTCCGACGCCCCCAAGCGCCGCGATCAGGACAGCCGGTGAAACCAGCCTGTCTGCTGCGCCAGCGCATACCAGTCCAGCAGTTGAGCAGTCCAGCAGTCCAGCAGTCCAGAATAGCGCGCCATGCCGCACTCACGAAGCTCCAGCCTGACCACTCTGATGGCGCCGATTGCCACCATGTGCCAAAGGCTGGGCACCCCGGGCAGCCACCTGGCGCTGGTGGATGAAGTGCTGGGCGCGGCGCTCAGGCCCGAAGCAGCGCATGTCTTCACCACCTTGCTGGGCGAACAGGCCCGCGCTGCAGCCCGCGCCGCCGACGCACAACTGGCCCGTAATGAACCGCTGTCGATGCTGGCCGGGCTGCCGGTGACGGTCAAAGACCTGTTTGACCTGGCCGGGCGCACCACCCTGGCCGGCTCGGTGGCGCGCGTGGGTGCGCCGGCCGCCACCACTGACGCAGTGGCTGTCAGCAGGCTGCGCGCCGCAGGGGCGGCCATCATCGGCCTGACCAACATGAGCGAATTCGCTTTCACCGGGGCTGGCCTGAATCCGCACCACGGCACGCCGCGCAACCCTTGCGATACGGAAGTGGCGCGCATCCCAGGGGGCTCTTCTTCAGGCGCGGCGGTGTCGGTGGCGCTGGGCCTGGCAGTGGCCGGTCTGGGTTCCGACACCGGGGGCTCGATCCGCATCCCTGCGGCTCTGTGTGGCCTGGTGGGCTTCAAGAACACCCAGCGGCGCACGCCGCTGCAGGGGGCTTTTCCGCTGTCATTCACGCTCGACACGGTCTGCGCAATGACGCGCACGGTGCAAGACTGTCTGCTGATGGACGCCGTGCTCAGCGGCCAGCCCCTGGCCATCAAACCACGCACTGTGGCGGGTATGCGCCTGGCGCTGCCGCAAACGTTGGTGCTGAACAACATGGCGCCGCAAGTGGCAGCGGCCTTCACGCGCGCGCTGGATCGCCTGTCGGCCGCCGGCGCCAGGATCGTGCCTGTGCCACTGAAAGAACTGGCCGAGATCGCCGACATCAACAGCCCCGCCAGCTTTGCTGCCATCGAGGCCTTTGCGGTGCACCGTGAGTTGCTGCGTTCGCAGCGCCAGCTCCTGGACCCGCGGGTGGCGATGCGCATCGCCGGCGGCGAACATGTCAGCGCGGCGGACTACATCGTGATGTGCCAGCGCAGGCGCAACTGGATCGAGCGGGTCGAGCATGGCCTGTGCGATTTCGACGCCATCATCTGCCCCACGGTGCCAGTCGTCGCCCCGGTGTTGGCCGAACTGCTGCACAACGACAGCGCCTTTTTCCACGCCAACGCCCTGTTGCTGCGCAACCCTTCGACGATCAACTTCCTGGACGGCTGCGCCTTCAGTCTGCCCTGCCAGGCCGAAGGCGAGTTGCCGGTGGGCCTGATGCTGGCCGCACCTGCGGGCCACGACGCCGAGCTCGCCACCATCGCACTGGCGGTGCAGAACCTGTTGGCCACAAAATGAGTCGCCCCCAGACCCGCCGCCTGGCGTCAGGCGCCCCAACGGGGAATGACGCTGAATGTTGACGCTTTGAACCCGCGCTTCTTTGTTGCACTGCCTCTGGCGGCTGGGCAGTTGCTGGCGCTGCCTGCCGGCCCGGCGCGCCACGTGCAGGTCTTGCGCCTGCAGCCCGGCGACGGCGTGCTGCTGTTCAACGGCGACGGCCAGGACTGGCCGGCCCAGGTGGTTCAGATGGGGCGCCAGCAGGTGCAGCTCAGGATCGAAGCAGCGCTGGCCGTGGACCGTGAACTGCCGCTGGCGGTGACGCTGGCCCTGGCCGTCCCGGCCAACGAACGCATGGACATGCTGGTCGAAAAGGCCAGCGAACTGGGCGTCACGCTGATCCAGCCGCTGATCAGCAGCCGTTCGGTACTGCGCTTGAGCGGCGAGCGGGCGCAACGCAAGCAAGCGCATTGGCAGGCCGTGGCGGTGGCGGCCTGCGAACAATGCGGCAGAGCACGCATCCCCCAGGTGTTGCCGATGCTGCCGTTGAGTACCTGGCTGCAGGGGCTGCCCGACTCCAAGCGGCAGCCGGAGCAACAGGTGGCGGCGGACCCTGGGCAGGACCCTGGGCAGCACGCGCCGAAGGGGCCCCCGGCAGAGTCAACGCGCTGGCTGCTCAGCTTGGGGCCAGACGCCCGGTCTCCTGCTGCGATGCCCGCCATCGGAGCCGGTCTGTGTGTGCTCAGCGGCCCGGAAGGTGGATGGACTGCCGCCGAAGAAGCCGCCGCACGGGCCAGTGGTTTCGTGCCGGTGGGCCTGGGGCCCCGCACGCTGCGCGCCGATACGGCGCCCCTGTCGGTGCTGGCCTGGCTGAGCTTGCAGGCAAGCGCAGGCCAGCTGCGCCGCCCAGCCTAAAGACGGTTGCCGTTGTCGGGCCCTGGGGCATCCTCCGGCTTTTGCGAAGTCTTCAAACAGGAGCGTGTGATGGGTTTACTGGATTCGATGGTCGGCGCGTTGGGACAGTCACAAGGCGGCGCAGGCCAAGGCGGCCAAGCGCAGTTGCTGCAGATGGTGATGGGCATGCTGGCCGGCAGTGGCGGCAACGCGGGTGCAGCCGGCGGTGGTGGCCTGGCCGGCCTGGCCAGCCTGGCCGCCAAGTTTCAGCAAGGCGGCCTGGGCGATGTGATGAGCTCGTGGGTGGGCAACGGGCAGAACCAGCCGATCGCACCCGAGCAGCTGGGTGGCCTGCTGGGCCAGGACACCGTGGCGAGCATGGCCAGCCAGATGGGCGTCAACTCGCAAGACCTGTTGGGCCAGTTGTCGCAACTGCTGCCGCAGGTGGTGGACAAGCTGACCCCTGAGGGGCAGTTGCCCAGCGCACAAGCGGGCAGCGCAGGCCTGGGCGACTTGGCTGGCATGCTGGGCGGCCTGTTCAAACGCTGAATCTTCTTTTCTTGCAGGCAAGCAACGGCGGAGAATAGCCCAGGCCCAACGCTGACCGTCCAACTGTCACGATGCTTGGCAACTTCCGGCATCACGAAAGACTCCTGCAGTGCCAAATGTGCACGACGCAGGCGTCAAATCGATCACTGCCTGCTGCCTGCGCCCCCACGATCGGGTGGCCGTGAGGGGTGTTCAAGCGCCTATCATTCCTGCATGTGCAGAGTAACCACAGCATGAACGGTCGGTCAAGGCGCAGCGGTTCCAGCTGGAGGCCCTTGCGATTGGCGGCTGCCGCCTTGCTGCTGTTCGGCTCGGCCCTGTTGGTGGTGGCATTGTTTGTCGGTGCGACACCGTTGGCCGACGCCGCTTTCGGATTGGTCATTCTGGGCGCGCCCGTGGTGGCAGCAGGTGCGCTGTTGTGGTGGATCGAAAGCATGGGCTCGCGCGGCCGGGGTGATACCCGCCACCACCGCAAGCGGCGCAAGCGCAGTGCCAACAGCCGCTTCACAACCTCTGAACAAGCCGAGCTGACGCCTTCAGAACTGAACGAATACGCTTCGATGCTGGGCCCGGTGACCGAGGCTGCCGAGGCCGCCGAGTTGGCCGAGGCCACCCGGGCTGCACATCGGGCGGCAACCACTGCTGCTGCTGCTTCCAGTTTTGATGGCTTGCCAGCCACCCTCGGGTCGGTCTACGAACAAGATCTGCCTGTTTCCAAGGCCTCCAGTGGCCGGTCCTCTGCGCCTGCACCGCTGGCGCCCACGCCTGCTGCACAGGTGTGGTCCAAGCAAACCTTTCCTCCGACTCCTGCCCCAGAGCGGGCTGCTGCCGCAGCTCCCGTGGTCGTGACGCCTGCAGCGGGGGTGTCCGGCGCCAGTGCGCCGGCTGCCGGCCAGCGGCCAAGCCCTGCCGAGGCGGCACCCAGCGGCCCGCTGTCTGCGGAGCTGGCGGCCAACCCGGTGCCAGAGCGCTGGACAGAGGCCACATTGCAAAGGCTGCCCTGGCGTCGGTTCGAGTCCCTGATCGAAACCTTGTACAGCCAAGTCGGTTTCAGGATTCGCACCCAGCCTCACGGCCACGATGGCGGTCTGCACATCTGGCTCTATTCACGCCACCAGGCCGGGCCGCCGGTCAGCGTGGTGCGCTGCGAGCATGGCAGACCGGCGCCGGTCGGGGTGGGCATGCTGCGTGAGCTGAGCGGCGTGATGTACGCCCAAGGCGCACGACGTGGCCACTACGTCAGCAGCGCCGGTTACACCTCGGAAGCGCGCGACTACGCCAAACGCCATGGCATCCATCTGCTGGACCTGCAGGGCCTGGTGGCCCTGATCAAGGGCCGCGGCACCGAGCAGCGCGAAGCGCTGTGGCAGGCGGCAATGGATTCGGTGGCGACCGCCGGCTGAGAGACCGAGAGACCGAGCCGCGCGCCTCAATCCAGCGGGCAGCCAGCGCCCTTTGGCCAGCGTTGTGCAGGGTGGACAGCGACTTCCAGCATCACCAGTTCAAAGGGCCCAAGCCGCAGCTCGCTGGCCTTGGCGCCCATTGACTTCATGCACGCCCCCAGGCCAGGACGGGCGGCTTGTTGTGTAACGATCGCCTGTCAAGCCCGCTGCACTGCGCAAGTCGCCGCAAAGCTTTACGCTTGCGGCCCTCATCCTCGAACTCGACCCCGATGCCACCTCACCCGCTGAAGCCCAAGGCGCCGCCATGCACATGAACGACCGTTTGCGCTTGATCGAGCCTGCCCGACTGGCCGGCATCCGCCGTGGCATCGAAAAAGAAAGCCTGCGCAACCAGCCCGACGGCCGGCTGGCGCGCACGCCACACCCGGCAGCTCTGGGCTCGCCACTGACGCATCCACGCATCACCACCGACTTCAGCGAAAGCCAACTCGAGCTGGTCACCGGTGCCCACCCGGGGGTGCAGGACTGCATCGACGAGCTGACGCGCATCCATCAGTTTGTCTACCGCGCGCTGCAGGAAGAAGACGAGCAGCTGTGGGTCGGCAGCATGCCTTGCGGCTTGCCGCCCGACGAGAACATCCCGATCGGCAGCTTTGGCCCCAGCAACATCGGGCGCGCCAAGAGTGTCTACCGCATGGGCCTGGGCCACCGCTACGGCCGGCGCATGCAGACCATCTCGGGCATCCACTACAACTGGTCGATGCCGGGCCTGAGCAATGCCGAGCACTTTGCGCTGATCCGCAACTTCCGCCGTCACGCCTTTTTGCTGTTGACGCTGTTTGGCGCCAGCCCGGCGGTGTGCACGAGCTTTGTTGCCGGCCGCGAACATGCCTTGCAGCCACTGGCGCCGCACACCTTGCACTTGCCGCACGCCACCAGCCTGCGCATGGGCCGGCTGGGTTATCAGAGTGATGCCCAGTCCACGCTGGCCGTCAGCTACAACAGCCTGGAGAGTTACGCCGCCTCGTTGCAAGACGCCTTGACCCGGCCGTACCCGCCCTACGAAGCCATCGGCATCAAGAACCTGGGCGGTGAATACAACCAGCTGAACACGACCCTTTTGCAGATCGAAAACGAGTTCTACGGCACGATCCGCCCCAAACGCGTGATCCGCCCCGGCGAGCGCCCGCTGCACGCGCTGCGCGAGCGCGGCGTGCAGTACATCGAAGTGCGCTGCATGGACCTCGACCCCTTTGTGCCCGAAGGCATCAGCGCACAGACCGCGCGCTTTCTGGACATCTTTCTGTTGCACTGCCTG
>JBBQIB010000220.1:0-7318 GCA_038324515.1 Burkholderiales bacterium | reverse complement strand
GTGAAAGCTTCGGTGGCGTCCAACACGTGGTCACCAAACTGCTGCGACAGCAAGCTGGTGCGGTCCTGGATCTGTGCGTAGCGATCGCGTGCCTGGCCTTGCAGTTCAGCGCCGCCCAGCACGAAGTCGCGCAAAGCGTGTGCCAGGGCCTGTTGCCGGGCAGCGCTGATGGGCTTGCTGCCGGCTGCGGCCAAGCCGCTGCTCTGGGCCTGCTCCTGCACCGACTTGTACTTGGCGTACAAGCGATGGTCCGAACCCAGCCGGGTGAGGAAATCGACGATGCGCGGCAGATTGTCGGCATGCGCCTGTCTCAGCGCCGGCGTATCGGCCACGGCCTGCAGGTGGCAGACATGGCCCCAAACGGTGTTCAAGCGCTCCACCGGCACGTCCAGCACCATCGACAGCGTGTCGTAATCGGGCAGCACCTCAGGCCCTACAGCGCGCTCCAGCGCGTGTTGGGCATCTTTCAGCAGGCGGTCGATGGCCGGTGTCACGTGCTCTGCGCGCATCTCGCTGAAAGCAGGCCATTCGGCGTCGCCCAGCAAAGGGTTGTCAGCAGGGGCTTGCGCTTGTGTCGTCACGGGGGTCATGCCTGATTGAAAGGTTGCTGATCGTCGGGGGGGGGTCGATCTGAGGGTCGCCCGGCATCATGAGAGCTGGGCCTTGGCGGCTTGCAAGGTGTTCATCAACAGCATCGTGATCGTCATCGGCCCCACGCCGCCTGGCACCGGGCTGATCCAGCCAGCGACTTCACGGACGGCGGCAAAGTCGACATCGCCACACAACTTGCCGTCCTGATCGCGGCTGATGCCCACGTCGATGACGATGGCACCCGGTTTGACCATATCGGCCGTGACCTGATGCCGCTTGCCCACTGCCGCCACCAGTACATCGGCCTGGCGGGTGTGCAAGCCCAGATCGAGTGTGGCGCTGTGGCACACAGTGACCGTGGCGTTGGCTTGCAGCAAGAGCAAAGCCATCGGTTTGCCCACGGTGTTGCTGCGGCCAATGACCACGGCATGTTTGCCTCTCAGATCGACGCCGGTGCGGCGGATCAACGCCATGCAGCCAAGAGGCGTGGCAGGCAGCAGCCCCGGCAGCCCCGACATCAATGCGCCAGCAGAGTGCAACGAAAAGCCATCGACATCCTTGTCTGTCCGGATGGTCGCGATCACGGCGTGCGGGTCCAGGTGAGGCGGCAGCGGCATCTGCACCAGGATGCCGTGGACGCTGGGGTCGGCATTCAGCGCATCGATGCGGGCGATCAACTCAACCTGGCTCAGGTTGGCCGAGTAACGCTCGAGCACCGAGTGCAGGCCATGGTCGTTGCAAGCTCTGAGCTTGTTGCGCACATAGACCGCGCTGGCCGGGTCATCGCCCACCAGGATCACGGCCAGACCCGGCCGCTGGCCGTGTTGGGCCAGCAACCGGGCCGCGTCTCGCGCCACCTGCTGTCGAGCCTCTTGCGACAGCGCAACGCCGTCCAGGATCCTGGCGCTCACGTGATGACCTTGTTCAAGGAGCCCAGCGTTGTGGATCCAGCTTCAACACCTTGGACACTCGCAGGACCCTGACTCAGGGTTTGCTGGGTGCACCGAGCGCGATTTTCAGCAGATCGGCAACCGTATTGGCGTTGAGTTTTTCCATGATGTTGGCGCGGTGCGCCTCCACCGTCTTGATGCTGATGCCCAGATCGTCGGCAATCTGCTTGTTCAGCCGACCGGCCACGATGCGCTCGAGCACCTGCGTTTCGCGCGTCGTCAAGCGGCCCAGCAAAGCATCGCGGCTGGCTTGCTCCTGGTATTGGCTGAAGGCTGTGCGGGCTTGCTCCAACATGCGCTCGACCAGGCCCAGCAGTTCTTCTTCCTTGAAGGGCTTTTCGATGAAATCCATCGCGCCCTTTTTCATCGTCGTCACCGCCATCGGCACGTCGCCATGACCCGTGATGAAGACCACCGGCAGCGGGCTCTTGCGCTCGATCAGCCGGTCTTGCAGTTCAAGGCCGCTCATGCCATCCATGCGGATGTCGACGATCATGCAAGCCACTTCGCGCGGGTCGAAGCGGGCCAGGAAGGACTCGGAGGAGTCGAAACACTTGACGCGGTAGTCCTTGCCTTCCAGCAACCACTGCAGCGAATCACGCACCGCCTCGTCGTCATCGACGACATAGACCGTGCCTTTTTTGGGGATCAGGCTCATTCGGGGGCTTGCGGCGCCAAAGCGCGGGATTCGACCGGTGACAAGACTCCAAAGTAGGAGCTGCTGGATTTGGCTTCAATGACATCGTCCAGAGGGACTGGCGAGGAGTCAGTGCGGCTGGGCTTTTCCACCGGCAATGTGAACGAAAAGCAGCAGCCAACCACTAACCGGTCATTGTAGAGGTTCCTGGCACGTATCCTGCCCCTGTGCGACTCGATGATCGTGCGGCACAGACTCAGGCCGATGCCCAGCCCTTCAGCTTTGGTCGAGAAGAAGGCTTCGTACAAGCGGCCGATCACTTCATCAGCGATCCCGGGCCCCAGGTCGGTGACGCTGAATTCGATCACGCCGCCTTCTTCGTTCGAGTAGCGCGGCACGACCCGCAACTCGATGTGCCGGCGGGCCGTGGGCAGCTGGGCGTTGTCGATGGCCTCGGCCGCGTTCTTCAACAGGTTCAGAAGCACCTGCTCGATCAGGATCGGGTCGGCCATGATCGTCGGCAGCCGTTGTGCGACATAACTCTGGATCGTGACGTTGCGCCGGCGCAACTCAATGCCGGCCAACTCCAGCGCATCTTCAACGATCTCGGCAGCGTCGGTGGGCTGGCGTTGCGGCTCGCTGCGCTTCACGAAGTTGCGGATGCGATGGATGATCTGGCCGGCGCGTTCAGCCTGGCGGGCAGTTTTTTGCAAGGCGGCGACCAGGTCTTCTTTCTGGATCGTGTCGGCCTTGACCCGCGACACCATGCCGTTGCAGTAGTTGGTGATCGCGGTCAGCGGCTGGTTCAGCTCGTGCGCTACCGATGACGCCATCTCGCCCATGCTGATCAGCCGGCTGGTGACCTGAGCCTTGTCTGCCTGGGCAGCAGCCTGCATCTCTGCCCGCATGCGCGAGGTGATGTCAGTGGCAATCAGCATCTGCGCCAGGCGGCCGTCGGTCCACTGCAGGTAGCGCGTGCGGACGTCGAACCACATCTGCAGAGCATCGACAAAAACCTCGCGCGAGTGGGCGTCACTTTCGGTCAGCTCTTGTGTCGGCAGACCCGAGAAAGCGTCCACCTCGTCGTCGCCGTCACCGCCGTCACCGCCGCCGTATTCACCGGCGGCGCTGTCGGTCGCAATGCCCGCCATCAGGCGGTGGCCACGGCTGTCGGGGCCAAACCAGACCCGGTAAGAACGGTTGACGAACAGCAACTCGCTCTTCTGCACCGACAGCACAGAGACTGAAGCATCCAGGCCTTCGAGCACAGTGGTGAAGCGCTCGTGGCTGGCCGAGAGCTGGTCGCGGATGCGTTTGGCTTCCGTGATGTTGGTCATGCTGGTCATCCAGCCGGTTTGCTGCGCTTTGGGGTCGATCAGCGGGCTGATGTACATGCGGGCGTCAAACCGGCTGCCATCCTTGCGCATGACCTTGACTTCGATGCCGTTGTTGGGGCTGCGGCCCTGCAACTCTTGCTGCAGCAAGCGGCCGTTTTCTTCAATGCGGTCGGATGGCCAGTAGGGGTAGGGCGGCAAGCGGCCCACGAGTTCGGCATTGGTGAAGCCGGTCATTTGGCAAAAGGCGGCGTTGACATAAGTCACCCGTCCATCCAGATCCATCGCGCGCATGCCGGTGGGCATCGAGTTTTCCATCGCGCGCCTGAAGTTGGTCTCCTGCACCAGCGCGCTCTGGATCTGGCTGCGCCTGCGCATGTGCCTCCAGGTGCCCAGCAGCATCCACACGGTCAGCACCGACAACGCCACCACCATCCAGAACAGCGTGTTGCTGATCAGGCCGATGCTGGTGCGCCAGCCCTGGCCACGCAGCATCAGGCCGTTGAAGGCCGGGGTCAGCGGCGCGTCGCTGATCAAAGGCGCACGCCGCAAAGCCACGCCAGGCATCGAGGTGACGGTGGCCGCCAGTTGCTGTCGGTCCTCGTCCAGCACCAGGATCATGTGGCGCTGCGAGACGTCGGCGGGCACGAAGTGACGCACCAAAGCCTCAACCGAGTATTCGGCGATCAATACGCCGCTGAAGGCGCCCTGGTCGTCCAGCGGCACCTGCAACTGGAAGACGGCGCTGCCAGTTGCGTCCCTGAAAGCCCTCGAGTAGGCCGGGTTGCGCGATTCGCGCGCCGACTTGAAGGCGGCCTCGGGCTCGGTGCTGCTGCCTGCTTCTGGCAACGAAGGCGCCAGCAGCACATTGCTGGCGGTCAGCGGATACAGCTGCGCCCATTGTGTGGCCTTGATCTGTCTCCGGCGGTCGATCCAGCTCAAGTGGGTCAGCTCGGGCCGCTCCTGCATGAACTGCATGGCCTGCTGCACGAACTGCGCGGCGGGCATCGAGGCGGGGCCGAGTTCACGCGCCAGGCGGATCAGTGACTCCTGGTTCTGAATCAGCCGCAAGCCGATCTGGCGTTGGGTGATCTCTGTGTCACGCTTGACCGATTCGGTCTCCCGTTCGACCTCTTCGTTGCGCAAATACCAGAAAGACGAAGTGATTGCGGCCAGAAACAACAATACGGACAACAGCGGGCCCAGCGTCGCAAAGCGGTCTTGCCGGGAGGGTGACTGGCTGCGCCACCAGCGCCCAAACAGCCGCTTGGCGAGATCGCCGCGGCCGTCCCGGTTGGGGTTAGGGTCTGTTTCGGCTTCGGATGCGGCCATTTCGGGCGATTATCGGTGGCGCATCGGGCCTTGTCCTTGCGTTACCGTGTAATGACCCGGTATGAATCGAATTTCAATCGCGTTTCAGTCAGATTCGTTTTGCATTATGAGAATCACAGGCACTATTTGAAATTAATCGGCACTGTGGGAAACTCTCAGTGCGACAGAAACGCTACAAACGAGGAGACAGAAAAGATGACAGCCATGCCCAAGAGCTTCCCGGCCGGTCGGGTCGACGACACCGACGCGCAAGAGACCCGCGAATGGCTGGAAGCGCTGAGCGGCGTCATCGGCGCCGAAGGACCCGAGCGCGCACACTTTCTGCTTGAGCAACTGCTGGAGCATGCGCGGCAAAACAGCATCGACATGCCGTTTTCTGCCAACACCGGCTACGTCAACACGATCGAGCCCGAGCAAGAAGAGCGCAGCCCGGGCAACCTCGAGCTTGAAGGCCGCTTGCGCGCCTACATGCGCTGGAACGCGATGGCGCTGGTGGTCAAGGCCAACCGGCTGAACCCAGAGGACGGCGGCGACCTGGGCGGCCACATCAGCAGCTTTGCCAGCGTGGCGCACATGTTTGCTGCCGGCTTCAACCACTTCTGGCACGCCGAGAGTGCAGACCATGGCGGCGACTTGCTGTACATCCAGGGCCACAGCAGCCCTGGCATCTATGCCCGCGCCTTCATGGAAGGACGGATCAGCGAAGAGCAGATGCTCAACTTCAGACAAGAAGTGGGCGGCAAGGGCCTGTCGAGCTACCCGCACCCCAAATTGATGCCCGACTTTTGGCAGTTCCCGACCGTCAGCATGGGATTGGGCCCGCTGATGGGGATCTACCAGGCGCGTTTTTTGAAGTACCTGCATGCGCGCGGCATTGCCGATACCGCCAAACGCAAAGTCTGGGTGTTCTGCGGCGATGGCGAGATGGACGAGCCCGAGAGCCTGGGTGCCATCGGCTTGGCAGCGCGCGAAAAGCTCGACAACCTGGTGTTTGTCATCAACTGCAACCTGCAGCGTCTGGACGGCCCGGTGCGCGGCAACGGCAAGATCATCCAGGAACTGGAAGGTGAGTTCCGCGGCTCGGGCTGGAACGTGCTGAAGCTGATCTGGGGCAGCAATTGGGACCCGCTGCTGGCGCGCGATGCAGACGGCGCACTGCGCAAGATCATGCTGGAGACGCTGGACGGTGACTACCAGGCCTTCAAGGCCAATGACGGCGCCTTTGTGCGCAAGAACTTTTTCGGCCGCGACCCACGCACGCTGGAGATGGTGGCCAAGATGAGCGACAAGGACATCTGGAACCTGCGCCGCGGCGGCCACGATGCCAACAAGGTCTACGCCGCGTTCCACCGTGCGACGCAGGCGCAAGGCCAACCGACGGTGTTGCTGGTCAAGACCGTCAAAGGTTGGGGCATGGGCAGCGCCGGCGAAGGCAAGAACACCGCGCACCAGGCCAAGAAGCTGAGCGAAGACGACATCAAGTTCTTCCGCGACCGCTTCAACATCCCGGTGCCCGATGCCGATTTGCCCAACCTGCCTTTCTACAAGCCCGCAGAAGACACGCCAGAGATGCGCTACCTGCACGAACGCCGTGAGGCGCTGGGCGGCTACCTGCCCAAACGCCGGGTGCAGGCCGATGAGAGTTTCACCGTGCCATCGCTCGAAACCTTCAAGGCGGTGCTGGAGCCCACCGCCGAGGGCCGCGAGATCAGCACCACCCAAGCCTATGTGCGCTTCTTGAGTCAACTGCTGCGCAACCAGGCGCTGGGCCCGCGCGTGGTGCCGATCCTGGTGGACGAAGCGCGTACCTTCGGCATGGAGGGCCTGTTCCGCCAGATCGGCATCTACAACCCCGAAGGCCAGAAGTACACCCCGGTCGACAAAGACCAGGTGATGTACTACAAAGAGATGGTCAACGGCCAGATCCTGCAAGAAGGCATCAACGAAGCCGGCGGCATGAGCAGCTGGATTGCTGCAGCCACCAGCTACAGCACCAACAACCGCATCATGGTGCCGTTCTACATCTACTACTCGATGTTCGGCTTTCAGCGCGTCGGTGATCTGGCCTGGGCGGCGGGCGACATGCAGGCGCGTGGCTTCTTGCTGGGCGGTACCAGCGGGCGCACCACGCTCAACGGCGAGGGCTTGCAGCACGAAGACGGGCACAGCCACATCCTGGCCGGCACGATTCCCAACTGCATCTCTTACGACCCCACCTACGCGCATGAGGTGGGGGTGATCCTGCACCACGGCTTGAAGCGCATGGTCGAGAAGCAGGACAACGTCTATTTCTATGTGACGCTGCTCAACGAAAACTACCCGATGCCAGGCCTGCGTGCCGGCACCGAAGAAGAAATCATCAAGGGCATGTACCTGCTGGACGAAGCAGCCGATACCAAGAAGAAGACACCGCGAGTCAATCTGCTGGGCAGCGGCACGATCCTGCGCGAGAGCATCGCAGCCAAGAAGCTGTT
>JBBQIB010000219.1:0-7327 GCA_038324515.1 Burkholderiales bacterium | reverse complement strand
CGAGACTCCTTTGATCCACGCGATGCGCCATGCAGAACCTTCTCGGCTTCCTGTTGCGGTGGGTGGGGCGCAACCTGCTCAACCTGCTGTTGATCGTCGTGCTGCTGCTCGGCGTGCGGCTGGTGTGGGACGAGTGGCACGGCTGGCCAGCTTGCGCGGCCAGGCAGAGTTTTCGCTGCAACGCAGCCAAGTGTCTGGCGTGGCCCTGTCAGCTACGGCCAACCTCAAAGCGCAGGCCAAAAATCTGTTGGTCGATGCGCAGGTGCAGGCCGCTGGCAACCGGCTGCAACTCAATGGCCAAACCGACGCGCAAGGTGTGAAGCAAAACTGGCGCGCCGAACTGGCTGCTCCTGCACTGCAGGCGCTGGGGCCCTTGCTCAAACGTTTCCCCGGGGCCAAGGATTGGTTGCCCGAGGCTGGCACAGCGTCAAGCACGGCCACGGCCAGCGGGGCTTGGCCCGCCGTACGCAGTGAAGGCGAATTACAAATCAACGGCCTGAAAATGGCGCAGGGCCGGGTCAGCAAAGCCAACTTGCGCTGGACCTTCAATGGCCTGACGCTGGACGCCCCACTGTCGCTGACTGCCGATCTGAGTGGCTTGACACAAGCACAGCGCCGCGTCGACAGCTTGCAGATGAGTCTGGAAGGCAGCATCCGTGAACACCGCCTCCGGCTGCAAGCCGAAAGCCCGTTGCGACCTCCGGCCTGGACTGACAGCGCAACCGCTGCCTTGGCCCCCGCAGCTTCTGCCGGCAGCGCCGCTTCGGGATCATCGCTTCGGCTGCAGGCCGAAGGACGCTGGCAACCGGCTTCTGACCCGGCCCAACCCGCCAGATCTGCGCAAACCGTTGCGTTGTTGGGTGCTGGCGATTGGCAAGGCCGCGTCAGCACGCTCAGGGCGGGGCCGCGAGCTGAGGGCGCTGCGCCTTGGCTGCAGGCCAGGGACCTCGTCGCCAGCGTCACTCTAAACGGACAGACGCAAGCCACGCGGGCCGTTTTGGCGCCGGGCCGCATCGAGGTGCTGGGGGGAGCTCTGGCCTGGCAGCAGGCTCAGTGGCGCGCGCCAGAGCGACCTGGCGGCGTACCGCAGCTTGATTTGCAGGCCCAGCTGGAGCCTCTGCAGGTGGCGCCCATCCTGGCGCGTCTGCAGCCTGAATTCAAGTGGCGTGGTGACCTGGTGATCGCTGGCAGTGCCGTGGTGCGCAGCGGCACAAAGATGGATGCTGACGTCACCATCGAACGCCAGAGCGGTGACCTGGGTCTGACCTTGGCGGGCAGCCGGCGTGACCTGGACCTCAGTACGCTGCGCTTGGCGCTGGCTGCGCACGACGGCAAGTGGGTGGTGTCGCAAGCCGTCGTAGGCAAGCAGATTGGCGTGCTTGGCGGCAGCCAGACGTTGCAGACCACTGCCGAGGCGCTGTTTCCTGCAGCCCCAACCCCGCTGCAAGGTGGCCTGTCCCTGCAGGTGGCAGACGCTGGCATCTGGGCGCCGTGGTTGCCGCCGGGTTGGCGTTTGGGCGGCGCGCTGACCGCCACAGCAGCGCTGGGCGGCACCTTGGGCAGCCCCACCGTGACGGGTGAGCTGGTTGGTGAAAAACTTCAGGCGCGCAACATCTTCGAAGGCATCAACCTGCAACAAGGCACGCTGCGTGTGGTGCTCGACACGCAGCGGGCTGTGATCGAGACGCTGCGTTTTCAAGGTGGCGACAACGGCACCTTGAACCTGCAAGGACAGGTCGCCTACGGAGCAAAGCCCGAGGCCCAACTCAAGCTGGTGTTCGACAAGTTCAGAGCCCTGGACCGCGTTGATCGGCGAGTCTCGATCAGCGGCACTGCCAACATCGGCCTGCAGGCGGGCCGCTTGTCCGTGCGCGGCAACCTGGGCATCGACGAGGGCCTGATCGACGTCACGGTCGCTGACGCACCCTCTTTGGGCGATGATGTCGTGGTCATTGGCAGAACCGATGCACAAGGGCGCCCGGTTTCGGTCGTTGATGGCGCCGATGCCGCCAAGGCAGGTGGCCTGGCCAGCGTTGATCTTGAGCTGCGCGTGGCCTTGGGCGACGCGCTGCGCTTGCGTGGGGCGGGCCTGGACACGCGGCTGGGCGGTCAACTGCGCATCAGTACCGGCGATGCTGGCAAGTTGCAGGTGCGTGGTGTAGTCAACACGGTGGACGGCACCTACACGGCCTACGGCCAAAACCTGGCCATCCGCCGCGGCACCATCAATTTCACGGGTGAGGTCACCAACCCGCGGCTGGACATTCTGGCTGTGCGGGCCGACATCGATTACCCCGTCGGTGTCATCGTCAGCGGCTTTGCCGTCGACCCGCGGGTGCGCCTTTACAGCGACCCCGACCTGCCCGAAGTCGAGCAACTCACCTGGCTGCTGACCGGCCAGGCACCCCAAAGGCAGGGCCGTGACGAATCGGCGCTGTTGCAGCGTGCTGCCTTGGCCTTGCTGGCCGGTGACCGCGGCGCCAGCGATGAGGGTTTCTTGCAAAAGCTCGGCCTGGACCAGTTTGGCGTTGGCCGCTCTGATGGCGGTGATACGGTGGTGACTGTCGGCAAGCAGCTGTCCAAGCGGCTGTCGATCGTCTACGAAAAGGGCCTGTCAGCGGTGGGTGGCACCTGGGCTTTGCTGTATCGCGTCGCCGGGCGCACAACGCTGCGTGCCCGCACGGGGATTGAAGACTCTGCCGAAGTGATCTGGAGCTGGCGCTGGGATTGAGATTTCAAGTCTGGATCTGAATCGAGCGCGCCTTTGGCTTTCTTGGCCCCGCTTGGGGCTCTTTGGGAAGTGCCGCTTCTGCTGGTGCCAATGCCGCTAGTTTTGTTGCGTCTAACTTCAAGTCGGAGTGGTCACCCAAAGCTTTGATAGCGAAGTCTACAAACACACGCACCCTCGCTGGTAGGTTTCTCCGGCTGGGGTAGTGGATGAAGAGCTGCAGGCCCTGTAAGGTGAACTCGCTCAGCACCAAGTGCAGCCGCCCGGCACGCAACGCGGGCAACGCCAGCGGTTGTGGCAATTGCGCGATGCCCAGCCCGCCTTCGCACGCGGCCAGCAGCGCGCGGTAGTCGTTGCAAACCAGGCGGCCAGCCAACGCGCCAGTGGTCGGCAGCATGCGTGAGGCAGGCCGCGCCGTGGCTTCGCCGCGCTCTTGCAGCATGAAAGGCGTGGGCTGCTCACGGTCGCTGAAGTGCGCCACCAGCAAGCGGTGCTGTGCCAGATCGTCAGGGCTTGCGGGCGCACCATGCTGGGCCAGGTAAGCAGGCGCGGCACAGGTCAACATCCGCAGTGGGCCCAGCGGGCGCGCCACATAACTGGCGTCTTGCAGTGCGCCCACCCGAATGCCGACGTCAAAGCGCCGGCCGATCAAGGGGTTGGCGTCTTCGCTGAGTTCAAGGTCCAGATGGATGTCGGGGTAGCGGTTCAGAAACGTCGGCAATGCGGGCAGCAAATACAGGTAGGCAGCTGGTGAGATGCAGGTCACCCGAACACGGCCGCTTGGGGCTTTGCCACCTGCGGTCGCTTCTCTGCAGGCCAGTGCAAGGTCGGCCAATGGCTGGCGGACTTGTTCCAGCAAGGCTTGACCCTCAGGTGTCAAGTTCAGCTGGCGGGTGCTGCGCGCCACCAGCCGCACGTCCAGCGCTTTTTCAAGGCGGCTGACGTTTTGGCTGACCGCCACGGCGGTGATGCCCAGCTCGCGCGCTGCGCTCGCGAAGCTGCCCAGCTCGGCCACGCGTACAAAGTTGGTGATGCCTGTCAGGTTCTGCAAAGGGCTCTCGATTGCAAAGGTGAGGTTTGGTTTGTATGAAGCAATGGGCCAATTGTGTGGCGCCAGTAGGCTGCCTAAAGTTCATTCACCCCTGAGCCTCAGGATTTGTTCCTACAAGGAGTCTTTTGCAATGAAATACCTGTTGTTGTGTCATTTCCAACCTGCCCAAATGGCCAATGTTCCGGCTGAAGCCGAAGCGCAAATGATGGCTGCGATGCATGCCTACAACCAGCAACTGATTGACGCTGGTGTTTTGGCCGCCGCCGGCCAATTGGGCGAGCCAACCGACGCCGTGCGCATCAGTGCAGCCAGCGGGGCGATGGAAGAATCCCGTGGTCCGGCTCTGGCCGGTGATACGCAGATCGGCGGTTACTACGTGCTGGAGGTGCCCAGCGAACGCGACGCCCTCGACTGGGCTGGACGCTGCCCCTTGGCGCAATTTGGCGCGTTGGAAGTGCGCCAAGTGATGTTTTCGCCGCTGTAAACACGTGAGCAAACACCTCAGCTAAACACCTCAGCTAAACACGCCAGCAAGCCCCCCTTTGAAAGCAGCCTCATGACCAGCTCGCCCATACCCATCTCGGCCCTTGTGCCGCACATCACGCTGCTGTTTGCAGCAAGCTGTGCATTGCTGCAAGTGGTGCTGACTGCCCTGGTGATCCAGCGCCGCTCAAGCGCTGACATCGACTTCTTAGATGGTGGCGACGCTGTCTTGCTGCGGCGCATGCGCACCCACGGCAACTTCACCGAAACTGTGCCACTGGCCCTGCTGTTGTTGTGCTTGCTGGAGCTGTCGGGCTTGCCTGCGGTTTGGCTGTGGGCAGCGGGCTGCAGCATCGTCATCAGTCGGCTGCTTCACGCTTGGTGCTTGCTGCTGGGCAAGGGGCTGTTTGGGCGCGTCAGTGGCACCTTGTTGATGCTGCTGGTGTTGTCTGCGCAGGCGGCGGCGGGGGTTTGGTTGTTTGTGCGTTGAGGCGTGAATCGCACGGCGACGCCGGCCGGATCGGAGGCGTTGAACAGATTGCAGTACCCCACTGCTTGGCGTTCGACGAAGCTCTGGATGTTGAAGGCTATGCGTGCGACATGCTGGCCAACGCAGGCCTTTCAGCAACTGCCAAATCGGTAGCTCGACACGCTGATTCCGCCAAAGAAATCCTGCTCGTGATAGACACGCGTGGTGAGCTCCTGCTCGGCTGCGCCTACGGCCACCATCAACGGCAACAGGTGTTCTTCGCGCGGGTGCGCCTGGCGGGCCGAGGGCGCTTGCTCCCATGCCACCAAGCTGGCTGAACGCTGGTCCAGATCGCTGCCAGACAGCGCCTGCCAAAGCCAGCCGTCAAAGGCTGCCGACGGCGCCTTGGCAGCCGGCCCAAACACACGCAGGTTGTGATAGCTCAGCCCACTGCCGACGATCAATACACCTTCATGCCGCAGCGGTGCCAGCGCACGCCCCAGCGCGAGGTGCTCGCGTGGATCAAGCCCTTTCTTGAGTGAGAGCTGCAGCACCGGCATGTCGGCGTTTGGGTACATGACGGCCATCGGTGCGTAGAGGCCGTGGTCAAAACCCCGCTCCGTGTCGAGCCCAGCGCAAATGCCTGCCGACCCGAGCAAATCGCACACTCGCTGTGCGATTTGCGGGGCTCCTGGGGCTGGGTATTGAATGCGGTAGGTGTAGTCGGGAAAACCGCCGTAGTCATAAATCATTGAGGGTTGCGGATGAGACATGACCATGAACTCGCTCTCCTCCCAATGCGCTGACACCATCAGCACAGCGCGCGGCCTGGCGCTTAGCTGCATCGGCATCTCGCGCAGTGCTGCTGCCAGACGGTCATAGCGGCCCGCCAACTCCTCTTGCATCCAAGGCCAAGGCCCACCCCCGTGCGAGATGAAATACGTGGGAAAAGAAAACGCGCTCATGTCAATTCATCAATAGGTTGCTTGCGTTGGTAAAAACGCTTTTCAAAGCGGGCCAAGTCTGATCAGCGTTCATTGACTTCATCCCTGCCCCAATGGCGGGCGGCCAAACAAGCTGGACGCATGGCCGATGGGCCCCAACTCGGCGGCCGCTGCCAGCAGCGCGGGCGCCAGCGCATGCATGCGCTCAGTGCTGAGCCGCTGGCGTGGCCCTGCAATGCTGAGGATACCGATGATGACCTTGCGACGCTGGACTGGCGCCGCCATGGCCGCCATGCCGGGGGCAAACACCTCGTCAATCATGGCGTAACCACGCACCCGAGCAGCGTGCAAAAAACCGAGCAGGCTTTTGATGGTGGTGGGCGCGCGGGGGCCGTACTCCATGGGCTTGCCAAAGCCTTGTTGCGAGACCAGTTGCAGCGCCCGCTCATCGCTCATGGTCATCAGCCAAGCATGGCCGGACGAGGTGCATGACAGGCGCACGTCTTTGCCCATGTCAGGGTCGTAGCGCTGCCCCGCCTGGCGGATGCCTTGCGACTTGGCGACCCAGGTCAGGCGGTCTTCGTCCACGATGGACAGGCGCACCAGCTCGCCCGAGGATTCGGCCAAGCGTTCAAGCAAGGGTTCGGCCACGTCCACAATGCCGGCGCTGCTCAAGAAGCCCAAGCCTAGAGACACCACTTTGGTGGTTAGCACGTAGTCGCCTTGCTTGCGGGCCTGGCGCACGTAGCCGCGCCGCTGTAGCTCGGCCAGCAGGCGGTGGCAGGCCCCCAGTGGGATCGCCAGCTCAGAAGCCATCAACGTCAAGGGCGAGCCCTCTGGATGCTGTGCCAAATGCTCCAGAAGGGACAGGCCACGGTCAAGCGCCATACTCATGATCCGCATTGTGAAACAAGTTTCCAATTTGGAAAGAAGTTGGGGAGCTGGCCAAAGAATCGGCGGCATGAGTGACACCCTCTACATCCTCAACGGCCCCAACCTCAACCTGTTGGGCGTGCGTGAGCCGCACCTCTATGGCCATACCACCTTGGCCCAAGTCGAGCAGCGTTGTCAGCGCCTGTGCACCGAGATGGGCCTGCGCTGCGACTTTCGCCAATCCAACCACGAGGGTGTGTTGGTCGACTGGGTACAAGAGGCGCGCGAGAAGGCTGCGGCTGTGATCATCAACCCGGCAGGTTTGTCATTTCGTTCGATCCCACTGCTGGATGCGCTTAAAACGCTGGAGCAGCCGATTGCCGAGGTGCATGTGACCAACATTCACCGGCGTGGAGGATAGAACGACTTTGCAGGGCGTATCGCCAACCGCGTGATGCAGACCAGCAATGCGGTGCGCGACAGTGTGGTCTCCAGCATTCGTGCGGTCTGGTACATCCTGGTCTACGGCCTGTCGGCGCTGGTGTTGATGGGGTTGGCCGATTGGCGGCTGGCGATCCCCACGGTGTTGTGGTTCTTGGGCTATGCGGTCTTCTTGCGCCACTTCGTGCCGCGTATGCGGGACCTGGAGGATAGGCAATTCAAACGCACTTTTTTGCTCCCAAAGGCCCTCCGGCAAGGCTCTCGATCACCCACTGAACCGGCCCTTGGGTCTATTTGCCGCACGTTGAAGGCCGATCCCGGCGCCGAAGTGCGTCTGG
>JBBQIB010000218.1:0-7356 GCA_038324515.1 Burkholderiales bacterium | reverse complement strand
TGCTGCTCTCGGCCCGTCTCAGCCCGCTGCAGCCCGCTGCAGCCCGTCTTGGGCGTGCAGGCCGCGCTTCAGGCGCCGTGGCCCTTGATGTAGGTTTCGAGAAAGCCGATCTGCTGGCCCATGTGCCGCACGTTTTCCTTGACGATGTCGCCGATCGAGACAACGCCGATGATCTTGTCTCCCTTGACCACCGGCAGGTGCCTGAAGCCACGCTTGGAGATCAGGCCCATGCAGGCCTCCAATGGATCTTCTGGCTTGACTGTGACCGGGTCGGGCGTCATGACATCGCGCACACAAGTGGACGCGGCATCGAGTCCGGGCAGCAGCACCTTGATCGCGCAGTCGCCTTGAGAGACGATGCCGACGAGGCGGTCATCGTCGATGACGAGCACCGCTCGAACCCGGTTATCGCGCATGAGCTTGAGCGCAGCGACGACCATGTCATCGCTGCGCACGGAGATCACAACCTGTGGTTTCTGGTCCAGGCACTGTTTGACGTTGATCACGGCGAGGTCTTTCCGGGCGCGTTAGCCCATGAAAATAAAGGGGATACTAGCCTGCAGCGAATAGCTGACTGCGCCACGCGGATGTCGCCGCGCAGTTGGCCAGCACCGTGAAGCGTTGCGGGAGCACTTGTCGAACCAGGCCAGGTGTGCCTTCGGCTGCGGTCAGCCCATCGTGCCGACTGACTTGAGCAGCACCCGTTGCAAGCCTTTGCACAGGGCCCGGCATCGCATCAGGGCAGCGCGTATCCCTCGTCCGCAGGCTCTGAAGACTCAACCCAACCCGCGGCCTTGGACCTGCGCGGCAGCGGTGGGATCTCGAAACGGGGCAGCTCCTGCAGGCTGAAGCCAAAGGCCAGCAGCGCAATCGGCAGGTCGGCAGGTCGGCAGGTAGTGCAGCGCCATCCAGGGGCCGGTGTTGACTTTTGCGCTCCAGCCGGGTGCAGTCCCGACCTTGCACGGCCAGCAGGGCGGATCAAGCTCGACGGTCTTGAATACCAGCTTGCGCGCCAAACGGTCACTGGCGGCCAGATCGACGTGGTGGCTCACGCGCGAGAAGGGCTCGACCACGCTGAGGATCTGGTGGTGGGTCAGCGGTGTAACGCTCATGTGCGTCACTTTACCGGCAGGCAGGGGCTGCCACCACTCTCCGTGATCTGATGCGTGGCCTCATGGGTGGTCCTGTCGGTGGTCCTGTCGGTGGTCTTGACGGTGATCCTGTGGCTGGTCTCAGGTGGTTTCGGGCAGGACTGGCGGCCGACCATGCAACGCTTGCGCCAGCTCTGTCGCGTGCCAAACGGCGATGCGGTTGCGGTTGGCAAAGGGCCGCGCGGTGTCGGACAACTCACCCAGGCAAATGCACAGGGCGTCGCGTGCTCCGGCGTCTTCGCGCGCCGCTTGCAAGGCCCGCAGTGGCTCCAGGCCGATGCGCGCAGACTTCCAGCGCCTGGCATGCACCAGCAACTGGCGGCCCGGGCGCTGCAGCTTGAAGTCCACCGGGTCGCGCTCGCCGCGTTGCACAGTCCAGCCGTCGCGCTCGAAGCTCTGCTGCAGACGCTGCGCAAAGGCGGGCCAGGCCAAGGCATTGACCTGCTGGGTCAAGGCTTCGACCTTGCTGGCGCTGGGCAGGTGCCATTGACGGCGTGCCGCCATGGCAGCAATCACAAAGAACGGCGTTGCGCCCAGTGCGCCGACGACCCTGTACTTCTCTGGCAACAAGGCCATCGCCAGCAACGCCAGCACAGCGCCGACCGCCGCGCTGATCCACCAGGGCGAGCGCAGCAGCACCGCAAACAACGAGTTCTTGGGCAGGCGGATGTTCAAGCGGGCTCCTGGCAGTGCAACGGCGACAGCCACGCAGTCTACGGGCAGCCTGCAGGGTCGGGGTCGGGGACAGTCTTGCGGGGTCGGGGCCGCAGCGTCGGCGCGCAGTGCTCATTCCGGTGCTGATGCCGGTCTCTATACTGCGGCCACCACTGTACAAGGCCACCGGCCAAGAGACCCCCTGCAAACCATCGAAACCGACTACCTGGTGATTGGCAGCGGGGCTGCCGGCATGGCATTCGCCGACACCCTGCTCAGCGAATCCGACGCGCACATCACGATGGTCGACCGCCTGGGCAAACCCGGCGGCCACTGGAACGATGCCTACAGCTTTGTCACACTGCACCAGCCCTCAGCGTTTTATGGCGTCAACTCGATGGCGCTGGGCAGTGGACGCAAGGACAGCATCGGGCTCAACCAGGGCTTGTACGAGCTGGCCTCGGGCCCCGAGGTCAGCGGCTACTTTGACCGCGTGATGAACCACCAACTGCTGCCCAGCGGCAGGCTCAGCTATCACCCGTTGAGCAACTACCTCGGCGATGGCGTGTTCGAGTCGCTGCTGTCGGGTGCGAAGACGCAGGTCAAGGTGCGCAAGAAGCTGGTCGATGCCAACTACTTCAGCCCCAATGTGCCCGCCACCCACCGGCCCCGCTTTGAGGTCGATGCGGGCGTGCAACTGGTGCCACCCGGCGCCCTGCCCGGCTTGTGGCACCGCAGCGGCAACGGCCCGATGCCGCGCCGCTTCGTGGTCATCGGCGCGGGCAAAACAGCCATGGACACCTGTGTGTGGCTGTTGCAGTCGGGCACAGACCCGGCGGCGCTGCAGTGGGTGGTGCCACGCGACTCTTGGCTGGTCAACCGCGTGACCACACAAACCGGCCCTGAATTTTTTGATGCAGCCATTGGCGGCCAAGCCGAGCAGATGGCAGCTTTTGCCGAAGCTTCATCGGTGCAAGACCTGTTCTTGCGCTTGGAAGCCTGTGGTGCCGTGCTGCGCATCGACCCTGAGCAAACCCCGTCGATGTTTCACCTGGCCACGGTGGCGGCCGGTGAAGTCGAAGTGCTGCGTAAGATCAAGAACGTCGTGCGCTTGGGCCGAGTCAAAGCGCTGCAAGCCACGCAGATGGTGCTTGAGAAGGGCCAGGTGCCGGTGCAGCCCCACACCTTGTTCATCGACTGCAGCGCCTCAGCCGTCGAGCCGCGCCCGATCCAGCCGATCTTTCAACAAGACAAAATCGTGCTGCAGATCGTGCGCCTGCCACAGCCCACCTTCAGCGCTGCGCTGACGGCTTACGTGGAAGCGCATTACGACAACGACAAAGACAAGAACCGCCTGTGCGGCTCGGTGCCTTTCCCGCACACGCTGGAGATGTACCCACAAGCCATGATGGCCAGCATGTGGAACCAGTTCCAGTGGGCCCAGGACAAGGCGCTGCGCCAATGGATCCGCGAAAGTCGGCTCGATGGCTTTGGCAAGTTGATGGCCAGCGCATCACGCGAAAATGCACACCAGCAAGCCATCATCGCGCGCTTCAAAGCGCAGGCGATGGCGGCGATGGCCAATATCCCGAAGCTGATCGCTGCCAGCGCTGCTGCTGGATAAAAGCCAAGCGCTGACAGCAGTGCGCAACGCAACTGGGTGATTTGCGCAAGTTTCCTGCTGAATGGTTCAAGAGCCTCCCGCTCTGAGCCATCAGGAGAAACCGCATGCAGCAGCCCGGACCCGAACTCGTCGCTCTCGGCATCAACCTCAAGCAGACTGACCGCAACCTCAAAGAGGTGCGGTCCTTCATCGAGGATTTGCAGGACAAGATCAAGGCCGTGGAGCGTGCCGTCGACACGGTGGACACCATCGAAGACACCGCAGACAGCTTTGGCAACACCGTCTCCAAGCTGCAACTGACACTGAAGCTGATGGACAAGGCTGGCCCGCTGAAGGTGCTGGCCAAGATCGGCGCCGATATCCTGCTCAGCGTCGAGCGAGTCGCCAAACGCGTCGAGGACAAGGCCGACGATCTGGGCAAGCGGATCGACAAGTCTGGCATCGAAGATGACCTGAAAGACTGGAAAGATCGGCTGGAGAACTACGACAAGAAGCTGGAAAGTGCCGAAGACAAAGTTGGCTACGTGCTGCAGGCCACTGGCTATGCACCGCAGGTGCTGGATGCGCTGCACACCTACGAAATCGGTGATGGGGGCGTTGGCACCAGAGCGGCCTTTGAGCTGTGGTCCACGCCCATCAACGATGTGGCCGTGCCCATCAACAACGACTACGCCGCCATCCGCCAGGTGGTGCTGGATGTGCGCAATGCGGTGCCTGATGCCCAGTTCAACCCAGCGCTGTCGGTGCGCATCTCGCTGGACAAGATCGACGGCTCGCTGGCTTTTCTGCGCAAGCCGCTGAACGAGATTGCCAAGGTGCTCAAGCCGGTCGAAGGCTTGCTGGACGCGGTGGGCTTCATCTTCAACATCACCGTGGGCCCGATCATCAACTGGATGATGGAGTCTTTGGGCATCAACCGCATCATCAACTCTGTCGCCGAGAAGATCACCGCACTGCTGCCCAACCCGCTGGCGCTCGACCCGGTGGGCCCTGTGGGCTTCAGCTTCCGACAGGGGCTGTTTGCAGGAGCTGTTTGCAGAGGCTATTTGCAGGGGCTGCCTGCAGGGACTTCGCTCAGAGGCTTTGCGCAGAGGCTTTAGCATCGCGGTGCCTCCAGGAAACTCACACCCATGTCCCAAGCCGTACTGAATCGACCTGCCCCGCCTGCCCCCACCGTGATCATCACCGGCGCCTCTTCAGGCGTCGGTCTTTATGCAGCTCAAGCCCTGGCCCAGCGGGGCTGTTTTGTGGTGATGGCTTGCCGTGACCTGAAGAAGGCGGCGGCAGCGGCGCAAGCCCTGGGCATCGCAGCAGATCGGCATGCGCTGATGCACATCGACCTGGGCGTGCAGGCCAGCGTACACAGCTTCGTCAAAGAGTTTCAGGCCACAGGCCGGCCGCTGGATGCGCTGGTCAACAACGCCGCCGTTTACCTGCCACGCCTGAAAGCGCCGCAACGCTCGGCCGAGGGTTACGAGATCAGTGTGGCCACCAACCACTTCGGCCACTTCTTGCTGAGCCTGTTGCTGCTGCCTGAACTGCAGAAGGCGCACACCAGCCAGCCTGGGGCCGTGCCGCGGCTGGTGACGCTGGGCACGGTGACGGCCAACTCTGAAGAATTTGGCGGCAAGGTGCCCATCCCGGCGCCGGCCGACCTGGGCGATCTGCAGGGCCTGGAAGCCGGCTTCAAAGCACCCCTGGCGATGATCGATGGCAAGCCTTTCAAGCCTGGCAAGGCCTACAAAGACAGCAAGCTGTGCAACATGGTCATGAGCCGCGAGTTGCACCGCCGCCACCACGCCAGCACCGGCATCATCTTCAATACCCTGTACCCCGGCTGCGTGGCCGACACCGCGCTTTTTCGTGACACACCCAAGGCTTTTCAGACGATCTTCCCGTGGTTTCAGAAAAACATCACCAAAGGCTATGTGACCCAGCAACTGGCCGGTGAGCGGGTGGCGCAGGTCGTGCTGGACCCCGAGTTTGCCCAGTCCGGCGTGCACTGGAGCTGGGGCAACCGCCAGCAGCCCGGCAGAGCCGCCTTTGCCCAACCGTTGTCAGCCAAGGCCACCGACCATGCGCGCGCTGCGCGGCTGTGGACATTGAGCGAACAGTTCGTGGGCTTGGGCTGAGCGACGCCCAACCGATCACCTATCCGTCAAATTCCCGCAGTTCAAAGGATCCTGATGAAAGCCCAAGCCATCGTCTTCAATGCCCCCCTGTCGCTGTCGCTGCAAAGTCTTGAGTTGCGCGAAGCCGGCCCCGCCGATGTCGAGGTCGAAGTGCAGTACACCGGCATCAGTACCGGCACCGAGCGGCTGCTGTGGGACGGCACGATGCCGCCCTTCCCGGGCCTGGCCTACCCCTTGGTGCCTGGCTACGAAAGTGTGGGCACCGTGGTCAAGGCCGGACCAGAGGCCAGCAGAGTGGCGGTGGGCGACACGGTTTTCATCCCGGGCTCATATTCATTTGTGGGTGTGCAGAACATCTTTGGCGGCGCCGGCGCACGCCTGGTGGTGCCGCACGAGCGGGTGGTCAAGGTCGACCCTGCACTCGGCGCCAAGGCGATGCTGCTGTCGCTGGCGGCCACGTCGTACCACCTGTTCTCGCTGGGCGGCGCGCGCCAGCCGATTTTGTACCCCGAGCTGATCGTCGGCCATGGCACCGTGGGCCGCCTGCTGGCGCGCCTGGTGGTCGCCGCCGGTGCACCAGCGCCGACGGTTTGGGAGACCCAAGCGGTACGCCGCGAAGGCAGCTTCGACTACCCGGTGATCCACCCGGACGAAGACGCGCGCAAAGACTATCAGTCCATTCATGACGTCAGCGGCGACGCCAGCCTGGTCAACGGCCTGATCGGCCGTCTGAAACCGGGTGGCGAGGTGGTGCTGGGGGGCTTCTACAAGACCGACATCAGCTTCGCTTTTGCGCCCGCCTTCATGCGTGAAGCGCAAATTCGCGTGGCGGCGCAGTGGAAGAAGCACGACCTGATGGCAGTGACCGAACTGATGCACAGCGGCAAGCTGTCGCTGGACGGCCTGATCACCCACCACGCCACACCTGCCAAAGCGCAGCAGGCTTACGAGATCGCTTTTTCCGACCCGCTGTGTTTGAAGATGGTGCTGGACTGGCAGGCCTGATTCACTGCTGACGGCTCTTGCGAGCCAGCAGTATTCAGGCGCTTGCCTTCAAACCTGGTCTTGCCCGTTGTGCCCGCGTCAACACGCGGCCAGGCCGTGCGCCCGTGGCTCGCCCTTCTGTCCACACCGGCACGCCTGCGACCAGCACGCAATCAATGCCCAAGGCTGCGCGCGTGGGGTGCTCGTAAGTGGCGGTGTCAATCACCGTCTCAGGATCGAACACCACCAAGTCAGCGGCTTGTCCCTCGGCCACGGTGCCGCGCTCGCTCAAGCCAAAGTTGCTGGCCGTCAAACCCGTCATCTTCCACACGGCAGTTTCAAGCGGGAACAGGTTGAGCTGCCGGCTGTAGTGGCCCAGCACCCGCGGGAAGGTGCCCCATAGGCGGGGGTGCGGCCGGTCACCCCCGGCAATGCCATCCGAGCCGACCATGCTGTGCTCAAAGGCCAGGATGTTGCGCACATCGTCCTCATGCATCATGAAGTAGATGGCCGAAGCCGGCTGCAAACGGGCCACTGCCTGCAGCTTGTCGCAGCCCCACTCAGCGGCGATCTCATCCAGATCGCGGCCAGCCATTTCCGGGTGTGGCTCGCTGTGCGCAATCAAGACGCGGGATTTCAACCGCTCACCATCATTGAACAACATCGTGCTGCCTGCCGTGTAGGGGTACATGTCCAGCGCCACACATTGGCAGCGCATGGCCTGGCTGATGGCGGCCAAGGTCTCGGTCGAGCGGCCCCAGTTGTGCTGGCCCGTGACCTTGTGGTGCGAGACGACCACTGCCACGTCCAG
>JBBQIB010000217.1:0-7358 GCA_038324515.1 Burkholderiales bacterium | reverse complement strand
AAGAAGTCCCGGGTCCACGCGCAGATCATCCCCATCAAAGACATCTGGCTCTACCCACTGAGGCAGAACTTCCGAACCGTCCTCTGCGCCTGAGGCCGCCGCGCACGAACATGGCCTACGGGTTTACCGAATGCTTAACTTTGTATCAGGCTGCGAGCCGCTGCGACGCGGCGAGCGACAGCTCAGAGAACAAGTCTTTGGGATTCGCCATGCGGGGAATCAGGTCCAAATGCTGACCCAGCCCCAGCCCCTGCGCCAGCTCGGCCATCAGACGTAGCGCCGAGAAGTCTTCGAGCGCAAAGCCCACCGAGTCGAAGATCGTGACCTCGGCGCCGCTGCGGCGGCCCGGGTCCAGCCCATTGAGCACACGCCACAATTCGGTGACGACAAATTGGGCTGGCATTTGCTGCAGCTCACCTTCGATGCGCGTCTGCGGTTCGTATTCGTTGGGCGAACCCGGCGTGGCGGCACTGCACGACACCAACGGGCGCTGGGACTTGCTGGCCGAACTGCGCGCGACCACCCTGGCCGAACTGGCCGCAGTGCTGGAACGTGTGCGGCTGATCAAGGGCATCGGCGCAACCGAGACCAGCATTCACCTGCAAACCTACAAGATCAGTTGACGCGGGCGGACGGCCGGCAGGGCCGATCAAGCAAACGCCATGGGAGCGAGTTTCGATGGCTGCGCGCTTCCCGGGTTAACCCGAAGTTTCACTTTTTCAGATAGCCGAGCGCCGTGAGATTGAATGACACATCCGCCGCCGCAGTCTCTATCCTGCGTCGTCAAGCATCAACCCAGCCCGGAGGATCCATGTCGACAAGCCCGTTCCGCATCACTCGTCTGTTTGTACCTGCCACCCTGGCCGCCGCCGCCCTGATCGCCCACACCGTGGTCATGGCTCAAAAAGCACCCTTGCAAAAAATCGGCAAAGGTGAGGGCCAGGTCGACATCGTGGCCTGGGCCGGCTACATCGAGCGCGGCGCCACCAGCAAGGACTTCGACTGGGTGACCGAATTCGAGAAGAAGACCGGCTGCAAGGTCAACGTCAAGACTGCGGGCACCAGCGACGAGATGGTGGCGCTGATGAACGAAGGCGGCTTCGACCTCGTCACCGCTTCGGGCGACGCCAGCACGCGACTGATCCGCGGCAAGAAGATACAGCCCATCAACGTCAACCTGATCCCGTCCTACAAGACCATCGACCCGCGTCTGCAAAAGGCGCCCTGGCACTTCGACAACGGCCAGCATTACGGCGTGCCCTATGTCTGGGGCTGGAACGTGCTGATGTACAACACCAAGGTCTTCGGTGACAAGCCGCCCACCAGCTGGGAGGTGGTGTTCAAGGAAATGAATCTGCCCGATGGCAAGAGCAACAAGGGCCGGGTGCAGGCTTTCGACGGCCCCATCCACATCGCCGACGCGGCGCTCTACCTGCGCCACCACAACAAGGCGCTGGGCATCGTCGACCCCTATGAGCTCAACGAGACCCAGTACAAGGCGGCGCTCGACCTGCTGCGCGGCCAGCGCAAGATCGTCGGCAAGTACTGGCACGACGCCTTCGTGCAGATCGACGACTTCACCAACGAAGGCGTGGTGGCCAGCGGCTCGTGGCAGTTCATGGCCAACATCCTGAAAAGCAAGAAGCAGCCGGTGGCCACCGTGGTGCCTGTGGAAGGCGCCAGCGGCTGGGCCGACACCAGCATGCTGCATGTCGACGCCAAACACCCCAACTGCGCGTACATGTGGATGGAACATACGCTGAGCCTCAAGTTCCAGGGCGACCTGTCGGCGTGGTTCGGTGCCGTGCCGTCGGTGCCCGCAGCCTGCAAAGGCAACAAACTGTTGGGTGAGGACGGCTGCGCGCGCCAGGGCTTCAACGACTTCGACAAGATTTCTTTCTGGCGCACGCCAGTGGCCCAGTGCAAGACGCAAAACAACGCCTGCGTGCCCTACCACAAGTGGGTGTCTGACTACATCGCCGTGCTGGGCGGACGGTGACCGCGGCGGTCAGCCTCGACCGCGTCTCTTGCACTTTCGGCACTGGGGCGCAGGCTGTGCGCGCGGTTGACGCTGTCGACCTCAACATCGATGCCGGCGAGTTCTTCACCTTGCTCGGGCCTTCGGGCTCCGGCAAGACCACGGTGCTGCGCATGATCGGCGGCTTCACACTGCCAAGCTCCGGGCGCGTGCTGATCGGCGGCCAGGATGTGTCGCGGCAGCCACCCTATGCGCGGCCCGTGAACACCGTGTTTCAGGACTACGCGCTGTTCCCGCACATGAGCGTGCGCGACAACGTGGCTTACCCCCTGATGGTGCGTAAAGCACCGCGCGCCGAGCGCGAAGCCAAAGCCGACCAACTGCTGTCGCTGGTGCAGTTGCCCGGTGTCGGCAGCCGTCGCCCGGCGCAACTGTCTGGCGGCCAGCGCCAACGCGTGGCGCTGGCACGGGCGCTGATCAGCGAGCCGCAAGTGCTGCTGCTGGACGAGCCGCTGGGCGCCTTGGACCTGAAGCTGCGCGAGCAGATGCAAAGCGAGCTCAAGGCCTTGCAGCGCCGGCTGGGCATCACCTTTTTGTTCATCACCCACGACCAGCACGAAGCGCTGTCGATGAGCGACCGCATTGGCGTCTTCAACCAGGGCCGGCTGGAGCAGGTGGGTACGCCACAACAGGTCTACGACACGCCGACGACGCGTTTCGTGGCCCAGTTCGTGGGCGCGGCCAACGTGCTGCAAGGCGATGCCGCGCAGCGTCTCACCGGCATGTCCTGCGCCATGCTGCGGCCCGAGCGCATCACGCTGGGGCCGCAAGCAGGCGCCCAGGCCGAAGGCCAGGTCAGCGAAGTGCAGTACTTCGGCAGTTTCACGCGGCTGAAGGTGCAGACCCGGGGTACTTCGGTGCAGGCCGACCTGCCCACCGGGCCTGCCCTCGTGGCGCCACTCCAGGGTGCCACCGTGCACCTGCACTGGGACGCGAGCGCCGTGCACGCCTTGGCCGCAGGCTGAAGCAGCGCGGCCGCAACGCCATGGCCGGCACCGTGAGCAGACCTTCATCGACTTCAGTGCTCTCAGTGCAGATTGGCGCTCCGCGGAGCCTGTCGCGCCGCCTGTCCGACCTGCTCTACACGCGCCGCGGCCTGCTGCTGCTGGCTTTGCTGGGGCCCGTGCTGCTGTGGTTCGGCGTCATCTACCTGGGCAGCCTGTTCGCGCTGCTGGCGAACGCGTTTTTCAGGTTGGACGACTTCACCGGCCAGGTTGTGCGCGAAGTCGGTTTCAGCAATTTCGTCGCGCTGCTGGAGCCAGCCAACCTGGACTCCGCGCGGCGCACCATCGTGATGGCCATCGCCGTCACGCTGGCCTGCACGGTGCTGGCCTTTCCACTGGCCTACTACATGGCGCGCCATGCCCGCGGCGCACAGAAAGCGGCGCTGTACATCGCCGTCATGTTGCCGCTGTGGAGCAGCTACCTGGTGCGCCTGTACGCGTGGAAAATGCTGCTGGCCAAGGAAGGCGCGATTTCCTGGCTGGCCCAGCAACTGCATGCACAGTGGCTGCTGGACTGGCTGCTTGCCACGCCGGCCATCGGCGGGCCCAGCCTGAGCTTTTCGACGCTGGGCACCTTCATCGTCTTTGTCTACATGTGGCTGCCGTTCATGGTGCTGCCCATCATGGCGGCCATCGAACGCATCCCGGCCTCGACGCTGGAAGCCAGCGCCGACCTGGGCGCGCACCCGGTGCAAACCTTCCGCAGCGTGATCCTGCCGCTGGCCATGCCAGGTGTGGCGGCGGGTTCGATCTTCACCTTCAGCCTGACGCTGGGCGACTACATCATCCCGCAGGTCATCGGTGACAGCACGCTGTACATCGGCCAGATCGTCTACCGGCAGCAGGGCGTGGCCGGCAACATCCCCTTTGCCGCTGCGTTCTCGCTGGTGCCCATCGTGGTCATCGGCGTGTATCTGTGGCTGGCCAAACGCAAAGGGGCCTTTGATGCCCTCTAGATGGTTGCGTATCAGCGCCTGGGCGGTGGTGCTGTTCTTGCACATTCCGCTGGCACTCATCGTGCTCTATGCCTTCAGCGCGGAAGACAAGAGTTATGTCTTTCCACCGCCAGCCCTCACCACGCGTTGGTTTGCCGTGGCCTGGGAACGCGAAGACGTGTGGGCCGCCATCCAGCTCAGCTTTCAGGTTGCCGCCTGCAGCACGGCCGTGGCGCTGGTGCTCGGCACACTGGCTGCCGCAGCCCTGGCACGTGCAAAGTTCTTCGGACGCGACGTGATCTCGTTGCTTTTGATCCTGCCCATCGCGCTGCCCGGCATCATCACCGGCATCGCGCTGCGCTCGGGCTTTCACACGCTGGAGATTCCGTTCAGCTTCTGGACCATCGTCATCGGCCACGCCACCTTTTGCGTGGTGGTGGTCTTCAACAACGCCGTGGCGCGGCTGCGGCGGCTCAACCCCAACCTCATCGAGGCCAGCATGGACCTCGGCGCCGACGGTTTTCAGACCGTGCGCTACATCATCCTGCCGCAACTGGGCAGCGCCTTGCTGGCCGGTGCGTTGCTGGCTTTCGCGCTGAGCTTTGACGAAGTCATCGTCACCACCTTCACGGCCGGTCAGCAGACCACGCTGCCGATCTGGATGCTGCAAGAGCTGATCCGGCCGCGCCAGCGCCCGGTCACCAACGTCGTCGCCGTGGTGATCATCGCCTTGACCTTCGTGCCCATTCTTGTTGCCTACCTGCTGACCCGTGCCGACGAACCCGCACACCGCTGAAAAAAAGGAGCTGCCGCCATGAACCACCCGACCTTGCCTGATCACTTGCCCGCTGACTTGCCCGCTCGCTTGCCCGCTCACTTGCCTCATTTGCCTACCGACCTCTTCATCGACGGCGCCTTCGTGCCCGGCGAGGGCGAAGCCGAACGTGTGCTCAACCCCGCCACCGGTGAACTGCTGGTGCTGCTGCCCGAGGCCAGCCCCGAGCAGGTGCACAAGGCCGTGTCGGCCGCGCACCGTGCCTTTGACGGCTGGAGCGAAACCACACCGATGGAACGCAGCCGGATGTTGCTCAAGCTCGCGGACGCCATCGAAGCCCGCGCCGAAGAGTTCGCGCGCCTGGAAAGCCTGAACTGCGGCAAGCCCTACGCGCGCGCGCTGGGCGACGAGATCCCGGCCATCGCCGACTGCTTCCGCTACTTTGCCGGCGCCGCACGCTGCATGGGCGGCCCGTTGGCCGGTGAATACCTGGCCGGCCACACCAGCATGGTCCGCCGCGACGCGGTGGGCGTGGTGGCGAGCATCGCGCCCTGGAACTACCCGCTGCTGATGGCGGCATGGAAAACGGCGCCGGCGCTGGCCGCCGGCAACACGGTGGTCATCAAGCCCAGTGAACAGACGCCGCTGACGACGCTGCTGCTGGCCCGCGTGGCGGCAGACATCTTTCCCAAAGGCGTGTTCAACGCCATTTGCGGCCGCGGCGCCACCGTGGGCCAGCCATTGGTCGAACACCCGAAGGTGGCGATGGTCAGCGTGACGGGCGATGTATCCACCGGCCGCAAGATCTTGCAGGCTGCCAGCGGCACGCTCAAACGTACCCATCTCGAGCTGGGTGGCAAAGCGCCCGTGGTGGTGTTCGACGACGCCGACCTGGCCGCCGTGGTCGAGGGCTTGCGCACCTTTGGCTTTTACAACGCCGGCCAGGATTGCACCGCTGCCTGCCGCATCTACGCCGGCGGCAAGATTTACGACAAGCTGGTGGCCGACCTCTCCAGCGCCGTCAAGGGCATTCGCATGGGCCTGCAGGACGAGCCCGATGTCGAGATCGGCCCGCTCATCAGCGACCGCCAACGCAGTCGCGTGGCCAGTTTCGTAGAACGCGCGCAGATGGCCGGCCACATGGAGATCACCGCTGGCGGCAAGGTGCGCAGCGGCAGTGGCTTCTTCTACGAACCCACGGTGGTGGCCGGGGCGCGTCAGGAAGACGAGATCGTCAAGCGCGAGGTTTTCGGCCCCGTGGTCAGCGTGACGCGCTTCACCGACACCGAACAAGCCATCAACTGGGCCAACGACAGCGAGTACGGCCTGGCCAGCAGCGTCTGGACGCAGGACGTGGGCCGCGCCATGCGCGTGGCCAAGAAGCTGCGTTACGGGTGCACCTGGATCAACACCCACTTCATGCTCGTCAACGAGATGCCGCACGGCGGTCTGAAGAGCAGCGGCTATGGCAAGGACATGAGCATGTATGCGTTGGAGGACTACACCGTGCCACGGCACGTGATGATCAAAATGTAGAAGCGCAGGCCCAGCGAGCGTGCATGAAACCAGGTTGGAGCTCAGAAGCTCAGAAGCTCAGCAGCTCAGGCCCGGCGCGCGCGCGAGCCTTCACGCGCCAGCTCGATGAACTCGGCGGCGACCGGTTTCAGCCCGCTGCCGCGCCGCCACACCAGGCCCACGTCCACGGTGGGCAGCGCATCGCGCAATGGCCGCACTTCGACATGCTCGGCATCCAAGGTCCAGGGCCGGTACAAGAAATCCGGCAACACGGCGATACCGGCGCCGGCACCCACCAGCGAGCGTACGGCCTCCAGCGAACTGGTGCGCAGGATCGTGCGTGTCTTCAGTTGCTGCCGCGCCCATACTGCGCGCATCAGCTCGTCGATGCGGTCGGCCTCGAGCACGATCTGGTCGCAGCGGGCGCAGTCGGCCAGCGTCAACTCGTCTTGCGCACACAGCGGATGGTTTGACGCCAGCCAGACGCGGCTGGGGCTGCGCGTCAGCGTTTCAGCCACCAGGGCCTGCGGCTCGGTCAGGGCACTGCTGAGCATGATCGCCACGTCGAGCTCGCCGTTGATCAGCAGATGCTCCAGGAAGCGCGGTGTGTCTTCGGTGACGAGCACCTCCACCCGCGGGCAGCTGCGGCGGTAGCGGCTGAACATGTCGCTCAGGTAGTACCCGGCGACCAAGGTCGTCACGCCCACGGCCAAGGTGCCGCTCAGGCCTGACGTGTTCTCGTCTTCGCTGCGTTGCCGCGTCGCCTCGGTCACCGTGGCGAGCACCGCGCGGGCGCTGGCCAGAAAGCGATGGCCTTGCGGCGTCAGCTGCATGCCGCGCGAACTGCGCGCAAACAGCGTGCGGCCCAGTTCGTCTTCCAGCTCCTGCATGCTCTTGGTGACCGCACTTTGCGCAATGTTGAGCATGCGCGAAGCTGCGGCCACGCTGCCGCTCTCGGCCACGGCGATGAAGTAGCGGAACTGGCGCAAGGTGACGTGCGACGACATGGCGCAATTGTCGATGAGCGGCAGGCCAACGAACGAGCGCAATGCAATGCCGTCGGGCAAGTGGTGCTCAAGCTCAAGACCGCC
>JBBQIB010000216.1:0-7482 GCA_038324515.1 Burkholderiales bacterium | reverse complement strand
CCTTTGAAGATCGTGCGGCCGTTTTCTGGAAACGCGGGCGTCACCGGCACCATCGTCGCGTTGACCAGGCCCATCAGCGCTTCAGCCACCGGGCCGATGTTGCCGCGAGGGGTGGAGTCGAAGGTCGAGCAGACCTTGAAGTAAAGCTGGCTGGCACCTTGAGCCAGCAGCCACCTGGCCGCTGCCAGCGACTGCGCCACCGCTTCGTCCACGGATGAGGTGCGTGACTTCAACGCCACCACCACCGCGTCGGCTTGCGCCAACGCTGCCCCGTCACCAGATGCTGCAGACGCCGCAGCCTGGTCATCTGCTGCGGCCTGCTGCGCTGGCACACCAATGGTCTGCACCACGCGCATGCCGGCGCGCACCAAGTTGTTGGCCACATCGGTGGCGCCGGTGAAGTCGTCGGCAATGATGCCCAGCTTCAGCGTCATGGCGCCAGGCGCTCATAGCGCCAAACGGTCTTCTTGGATACCCAATCCTTGCTCACGCGGCTCATCTCCGAGAAGTGGGGTGCGGCCAGGTGGGCCTGCACGGCAGCTTCATTGTCGTAGAGCTCGTAGAGAAAGAAACGACAAGGCTCGGCAGGGTCGCGGCAGACATCAAATTGGCGGCAACCGGATTCGCTGGCGAGCGAAGCGCGGGCATTGGCCACGATCTCGCGCTCGAAGTCGTCGACGCGCTCGGGATGGACCATGAATTCGACCACCAGGGCCTGCATCCTCATCTCTCCTGCTGTCGTCACAGCGACTGGATCCAGCGCGGCAGCCACAGAGACAGCTCCGGGATGTAAGTCACCAGCAGCACGACCGTGAAGGTGGCGGTCATCAGCGGCCACAGGTGTCGCGTGATTTCGCCAATGCCCACCTTGGCCAGCTTGGCGGCCACGAACAGCGTGCCGCCCACTGGCGGTGTGTAGAGCGCAATCGCCAGGTTGGCCGTCATCACCACGCCGATGTGCACCATGTCCATGTCGAAGTGCTTGGCCAGCGGCAAGAACAACGGCGCACTGAGCAACATCGCTGGCAAGGGCTCGATGAAGATGCCCAGCAACAGCAAGCTGACGTTGAACAGCAGCAAGAACATCCACGGCTCGGTGGCCACGACCTGGATCCAGCTGGCCATCTGCACGGCCACTTGCTCGACCGTGATCAACCAGGCCATGGCCCCGGTGGCACCGATGACCAGCATCACGGTGGCGCTGGTGATGAAGGCGTTGAGCAACAGTTGCGGCACCCGCTGCCAACGCAGGTCCTTGTAATAGAACAGCGACACCACCAGGCCGTAAACCACAGCGATGGCAGCCGACTCGCTGGGCGTGAACAAGCCCGTCCAGATGCCGCCGATGATGATCACCGGCATCAACAGCGCCGGGCCGGCATCTTGGGTCGCGGCCCAGATCTGCGGCAGCGTGCTGCGGTCGTCACCGTTGTCCACACCGGTGCGTTTGCCGTGCCACATGCACACCACGATCAGCGCCAGCGCCGTAGCAATGGCGGGCACCAGCCCGGCCATCGACAGCGTGCGCATCGACACACCCGAGATGAAGGCGTAGATCAGGAAAGGGATCGACAGCGGCATCAGCAGGGCGATGGTGCCTGCCACCGCCAGCAGCGCTGCCGCAAAGCCGCGCGAATAGCCACGCGCCACCATCGCCGGAATCACCAGCGAGCCAATCGCTGCGGTGTCGGCAATCGCGCTTCCCGAGACACCACCAAACATCGTGCAGCTGATGACGGTGACCACGCCCAGGCCACCCGGCAGCCAGCCAAACAGCACACGCGCAAATTCGACGATGCGTTTGCCCACGCCGCCCTGGGCCAGCAGCTCGCCGGCAAAAATGAACAGCGGTACCGCCAACAGGATGAAAGGCTCGACGCCGCCAATGAAGCTGAGGAAGATGGTTTCGAGCGGGTGCCCCAGGCCTTGCACCCAGATGATGCCCACGGTGGTGATCAGGATCGCGAACAACAGCGGCACACCGGCCAGCGCGATAAAGAAAAAGACACCAAAGAGGGTCAAGGCCAACATGGTTTCACTCCTGCGCACCGTAGCGGGTTTGGCGTGGCACGCCCTTCAGCACCTGCCACAGGTCAAAGGCCACAAACACCGTCATCAGCGTGCAGCCCACTGCCATGCCCATGTACTGGATGGCCATCGGCCACTGCAGCACCGTCAGGGTGTTGTCCCAATTGGCCTGCACCAGTGACCAGCCAAAACGCACCAGCACCAGCAACATCAACAAGCACAAACCCTGCACCACGGCGTCGGCCCAGCGGCGCTGCGCAGGCGTGCACTTGTCGATGAACTCGGTGATGGTCATGTGGGCGCCGCGCTGCGCAGCGCAGGCGCCACCCAGAAAGGTGACCCACACCATCATCAACTCACCCAGCTCGGTGACCCAGGCCAGATCCTTGTCGATCAGATGCAGGCTGACGTTGGTGAACACCAGCACCACCATCACCGCGCCGATGAGGATGACGGTCCAGTCCACCAGCCGGCCCAGGACCCGAATAGGCGCGGGAGCTGCGGGCAAGGGTGTCAACAAGGAGGTGGAGCTGCTGGGCATGGGTGTCACTCTTCAGCAGGCTTCACTTGAGCGCAGTGCGCACGGCTTCTGCGTCTTTCAAGAATGCATCGACGTCAGCACCATATTTCTCGCGTGCCTTGGTGTACACCGGCTGCACCGCCGCCCTGAAAGCGGCCACGTTGGGGCTGGCATTGATCTTGGCGCCCTTGGATGCCATCTCCTTCAGCTGGTTGGCATCGTTGCCCGAGATCATGTCGCGGCTGATCTTGGCGGCCTCTTGCGCGGCTTGGGTGACGGCTTTCTGGTCTGCAGATGAGAGCTTTTGCCAGGTCTTCTCGCTGATCGCCAACGGGATCGGGCTGTAAACGTGGTTGGTCAGCGTGACGTTGGGCGCGACCTCATAGAACTTGTTGGAGAAGATCGTGTCGATCGGGTTCTCCTGGCCGCTGACGGCGCCTTGCTGGATCGCCAGGTAGACCTCGGGCAGCGGCATGATCTGGATGTTGAAGCCCATCGCTTCGAGCGTCCAGCGCATCATCTCGTTGGGGAAGGTACGCAGCTTCTTGCCCTTGGCGTCGTCCGGCGAGTTGAGTGCGTCTTTGGTGGTCATGCTGCGAAAGCCCGCCTCCCAGGTGGCCAGGAATCTGAAGCCTTTGGCCGGCGCCTTGTCGAACTGTTCTTTGAGCCATTTGCTCTCGTCGTACAGCTTCCAGCCCTGCTGGTAGTTTTCGACCAGATAGGGCAGTGCTGTCAGATTGAGAGTCGGCAGATGGGGTGCATAAGAGCCGGTGCCGGAAACCGTGAAGTCGATGCCGCCCAGCGCCACCTGTTCGATGTTCTTCGGGTCGTTGCCCAGCTGGCTGCAACAGAACACCTGCACTTTGTAGCGGCCTTGGGTCAGCTCTTCGACGCGTTTGGCAAAGGCTTGTGCAGCCGCATGGCGTGCGCCGGCCTGCTGGTCGGTGTGGCTGAACTTCAGCACCGTTTGGGCAGTCGCAGGGGCTGCATACAGCAGCGCCACTGTGGCGAGTGCAGCGGCAGCTGCGGCGATGGCAGTGATCTTGAACATGTCGTCTCCTTGAAATCAAATGAACAGCCCAAATCAAGCTGTGGGATCGAGTCGGTTATCGAGTCGGTTGTCGGGTTGGCAGGGGATCAAACTCAGCCATCACCACACGCTGACCGCTTTCGTGTGAGTGGTAAACGGCCGCCTGCACGGCCAGATTTCTCAAGTAATGCGCAGCGTCGTTCTCCAGCGCTGCGCCGGTGCGCAGATGGGCCAGCACGTGGGCTTGCAATGCCGTGCAAGCGCCACCAAAGGCGCCTGGCCCGCCGCGGTCGTAAGGGTGCTCGACTTCCGGGGCGCCCTGGGGCTTCCACCACAGCCTGGCATTGCCGTCCAGGCGCAGCACACCGGCTTCGCCCTCCAGCCACATCTCGCCCATCGTCAAGCGGGTGTTCTCGGCGCTGTGGTCGTTGAGCCGGTTGCCGTCGAAGAGGCCCGTGCGCTGGTCTTCGAACTCAAAGATCAACAAGCCTGCGTCTTCGCCCTGAATGGCGGGGTTGAGGCGGCGCAGGCGCGCCGTGACCGCTTGCACCTCACCCATCAGGTAGCGAAAGGTGTCGATGAAATGCACCGCCGTCTCGCGCACCAGCAACTGCGGCATGCTTTGAAAATACGGCTGCCGATCGAGGTAAGCACGCGGGCCCTGGCCATCGCCCGGGCGCAGCCTGAAGCTGATGCCGTGCAAGCGGCCAAAGTGGCCGGCATCGATCAAGCGACGGCATTCGCGAAACCAGGGCGTGAAGCGAAAGTTCTCGTGCACCACCAGCGGCACCGCTTGCTGCTGTGCCAGCGCCGCCATCGCCACTGCCTGGGCCCAGTCGGTGCCAAAGGGCTTTTGGCAGATCACCGGCAGCCGGCGCTCCAGCGCGTGCACCACCACGGCCTGCTGCGCGGCCGGCGGCAGCACAACGTCGACCAGATCGGGTTGCAGCGCCTGCAACATCTGCCGCGCATCGCTGAAGGTGCGCAAGACGCCAAAGCGGGTGGCCAAAGACTCAGCCCGAGCTGCATCGAGGTCGGCGATCGCGACCACCTCGGCGCCTGCATCGCGCCAGCCTTCCATGTGAAAGGCGGCAAAGTAGCCCGCGCCGACCAGTGCCACGCGCGGCGTCTTCATAGCCCTGCGACGACAGCGTTGACGATGTCTGCGGTGCCGCTGCTGCCGCCAAAGTCGCGGGGCCGTACGTTGCCGCTGGCAAAGGCAGTTTGCAGCGCAGACTCGATCCTGCGCGCACCCTCCGCCAGCGTGGGGTCGCTGTGGCGCACGGCCAGCCAGTCCAGCATCATCGCCACCGACAGGATCATCGCGCTGGGGTTGGCAATGCCCTGGCCGGCGATGTCGGGCGCGGTGCCGTGGGCTGGCTGAAACAGCGCGTGGTGTGCGCCGATGTCGGCCGAAGGGGCCATGCCCATGCCGCCCACCAAAGCTGCAATCAGGTCGGACAAGATGTCGCCAAACATGTTTTCAGTCACCAACACGTCGAAGGCCCAGGGCTTCATCACCAGGTTCAACGCCATGGCGTCAACGTAGGCGTTTTCGGTGGTGATGTCGGGGTAAGCCTTGGCGCGTTCTTCGAACACTTGACGCCAGAAAGCCATCGACACAAAGACGTTGGCCTTGTCGACGTTGGTGACATGGCCCGGCTTGCCTTGGGCTTTGCGTTGGCGCGCCAACTGCAAAGCAAAGTCGCAGACGCGCGCGGTGCCGCTGTGGGTGATCTTCATCGTGTCAAAGGCCGCAGCCTCTGCGCCCTGGCCTTCGATGCGGCCGCGGCCGCGGGCGTAAAACAGCCCTTCGGTGCTTTCGCGCACCAGCACCAGGTCGATGGCTGCGGCGCGCGGGTCTGACAGCGGCAACGGCAACCCCGGCCAAGTGCGGATCGGGCGCACGCCAGCGTACAAGTCCAGCGCAAAGCGGATGTCCAGCTGCGGGATGACCTCGGTGCCGTCTTTGCCGCGCACATGCGGCAAGCCCATGGCGCCGAACAGGATGGCGTCAGCGTTGCGGCATGCCTGCAGCGTGCTGTCGGGCAGGGCTTGGCCGCTGTCCAGATAGTGTTGCGCACCGGCCGGGTGTTTGACGCTATCAAAGCCGCGGCCCAGCTTGTGCGCGAGTGCGTTCAACACACTCAGCCCGGCGTCCATGACTTCTGTGCCAATGCCATCACCGGGCAGTACAGCAATCGCGTAACGCTTCATTCTTTGCTCAGGGTTGGGGTTGGTTTGCGCTTCAAGGCGGAAGCTTCACGCCAGCGCTCGAGGCCTTTGCATCACATCTGCGCCAGCTTGAAGTGTTCAAACAACGCCAGCAGTTCGCGGCTGGCGCGCTCACGGTGCGCGCGGTTGACAGCGGCAGCGCCCGCCACATCGCCCTGGCGCAAACGCTGCACCAGGTCCATGTGCTCGCGGGTGCTGTTGACGGGCTTGGGCCGCAGGCGCAGCGTGAACATGCGGGCGCGGTGGGCGCGGTCCCAGTGGTTCATCACCGTGGACTGGAGATGGCGGTTGCCGGCCAGCTCGATCAGTTGCGCATGGAACAGCTCGTCAGCACGGGCCCAGGCATCCAGGTCGTCTGCGGCCAGCGCGTGGTCCATCGCGTCGGTGGCATCGACCAGCGGCTGCAGTTCGGCGTCGCTGGGGCTGCGCGCGGCCAGCAGCTCGGCCGCCATGCATTCCAGCGCCGTCAGCACTTCGTAGATCTCGCGCATGTCGGTGGGCGATACCGGCAACACCCGCATGCCGTGACGCGGCACCACTTCGACCAGGCCCTCGGATTGCAAGCGCACCAGCGCTTCGCGCACGGGCGTGCGGCTCATGCCCAGCGCCAGCGCCACCTCTTGCTCCAGCGCGCGATGGCCGGGCGGCCAGAGGTTGTCGAGAATGCGGCGTCTGATCTGTTCGTGGGCGGCGTCGACCAGCGACAAAGCCACGGTGGCGGTACTGCTCATGGCGTGTTCCAGTGAAAAGGCTCAAGCCCTGGTGCGGGCATCTGCAGAGTTGCCAGCCGGTCGCCCAGCAAGCAGCCCAACACGCCGGTGCGCCTGTCGGGCCCGGCAAAAGCGATGCTGGAGATGTTGCGCAAGCGCTGGCTGCGCACGGCATCCAAGTGCGGGCGGTCCATCTGGTCGTTGCGGTAAGCCGTCTCGACCCAGGCCAGATGCTGTGTATCTGCGTCTTCCAGCCACAGCGTGGCCTGGCCGTCGGGCGCGACGCGGATCAGCCGGTTGCTGACAATGCTGACGACCCAGGCACAGCCTGCTTCGTCAAAGGCCAGCCCGTCAGGAAAGCAGCCGGCGCCAAAGCGCGTGACCACCTCTTTGGCACCCAGGCTGCCGTCGGCCTGCAGCGCAAACCTGGACAAGCAGCGCGCAAAGGTCTCATTGACATACAGCCAGCGGCCATTGGGGTCGATCGCCAGCTCGTTGGTGTAGCCCAGGCCATCGGCAACGATGTACGCCAGCCCCTGCGCACTGACGCAGACGATGAAACCGTCGCCCCCGTCGGCCCGATAACCCAGGCTGCGCGGTTGACGCCGCGTGCTGACGGTGATCCAGGTGCGGCCTTGATGGTCCAGCCAGACGAAGTTGGTGGGCGGCAAGGCCTGGCCATCGACTTGCAGCAGCCAGGGCTCCAGCCGGCCGTCACGCCACAGGCGGTAGACACCGCCGTCTTGCGCCCCCAGGTGGGCGATCAGAAAGCTGCCATCCGGTAACAGGGCAATGCCGTTGGGCCGCAGCTCTGCGCCGCCGGGCAAGTGGCCCACAAACAGATCCTGGCTGCCATCGGGGCGCAGCTGTGCCACACCGCCGCGCCAGTCGGCGCAGTACAGGTTGCCGCTGGCGGTGGCCAGCACACATTCGGGACGCTGCAAATCCTGGCCCCGCCA
>JBBQIB010000215.1:0-7488 GCA_038324515.1 Burkholderiales bacterium | reverse complement strand
TGGTAGCCGGCTTCACGCAGCCAGGTCTGGGCGGCGGCGCGTGGCGCGGTCTCGGTCGCGGGCGGCGGGCCCCAGGCCAGCGCAAGCGTCTCGACCAGCCATTGGTTGCAGTTCTGGTATTGCAGGGCCCAGGCATGGGCGTTGGCGCTGTAGCGTGGGTGCAGGGCCTGCAGCGCACGCGCCTTGTCCAGCGTCTGCGTGGCCACCGCTTCGGCCGCTGGCGTGGGCAGCAGAACGGCGCTGAACCAGCCTGTGCCGGGGTCTTCTGCGCCGAGCAGGAAACCCGGCACGCCCTGGTCGAACAGGCGCGGTTGGCCCTGTTCGCAGTCGTAGTAAAGCTGGCGTACCGACCAGGGCGCGTTCGGGCTTTCACGCAGGCTGATGCCGCCGTGTGAATAGCGCAGGCCGAAGCGCGACAGGTCCAGCCCCGAACGCGCGACGATGGCCAGCGGCTGGCCGCTGGCGTCCAGCGTGGCCTTGATGAAGGCCGCGAAACGAAAGAGGCGGTCCTGCTGCTGCACGCTGACCGCAGGTGCGGTCGCGCAATGCTGCTGCACCAGGGCCGATGCAGCGGCTGGGGCGGCAAGGCAGGTGGCCAGCGCAGCCAGTGCGCTGGCTGCGGCGTGCCGCAGCTTCAGAGCACGACGGGGCGTGAAGCCAATTCCTGCAGCCAATGGTCTTCCAGCACCAGGAAGAAGGGCGCCTTGTTGTCGCTGCGCGCGAATTCGATGCCGTAGCTGCGCTGCGTGGCCGCCACGCGTTCGCCGCGCGTCAGGCCGCTGGCGTCGAAGGCCCTCAGCGGCAGGGTCAGGTGCAGGGTGTCGTGGGCGCTGGCCTGCTGGCCGGCAGGGCGGTCGCGCTGCAAGGTCAGGCGCAGGTGGTCGGGCCTGGCATCGGCCGTGACGACATCGATGATGCGGTAGTCGCCTTGCGCCACATTTTTGGTCGTGGAGCTGTTGCTGGACGTCGTCAGCGAGCCAGAAATACCATTGGACGAGGCGCCCACGCTGTCAGATGCGGCCGACGACGCAGAAGAGGCAGCCAGCGCCTGCGGGCCCCAGGCAGTGCCGGCAATGACCAGACTGGCCAGGGCGATGGAGGTCTTGTTCATGAGGGTTCGACTTGGTCAGTCATGGGCGGTTGAGTCAGGCCGAGTTTGCCTTCAGAACACCGTGCCGTCACTGTCGATGCGCAGGGGGGGCGAGCCGTCTTCACGCAGTTCGCGCGCAATTTCACGCCCTGCCGCCCATGTGCCGCCTTCCAGCACGCGGGCCAGCGGCAGTTCCTCAGCGGTCTTGCCCAGCAGCGTCTGCACGCGCGTGGCCACTTCGTCGAGCAGGGCCACGGTCAGTGCGCGCCATTCAACGACCAGCGGGTCTGACACCTTCCACACCCGCCCGGCCAGGCGCGGGTCGCGCAGCACCAGTACGCCCGCGTCCAGCAGCAGGCCGCCGTTGCGGTATTCGGGCAGGCCGGTCAGCGCGTCGATGCCGGTCACCGTCACACCCGCCCACTGCAGCGGCTCTAGCAGTGAATAGGTCAGCCACTGGCTGAGTTTGTGGAATGGCACCCAGCCACCCGTGGTGGCGTCGGTGCCACCGGGCACCGCCGAGCCTGCCCACAGGTGGGGCCAGACGTCGCCGCCGGGCAGGCTTTGCACGCGGCTGCCGTGGGTCCAGATGGGCGCCATCGACGCCAGCAGTTCCCCCATCACCGCACTGGCCGTCACGCTGGTCACCGTGCCGCCTTGCGTCAGGCGGTCGTAGAACAGGCCCGGACGCGCGGTGCCGTTGGTGCGGGTGGCTTCGGCCTGCAGGGCTTCGCCCATGCGCGACAGCAAACCGGCACGGCCTTCCAGCCCAACCACGGGGTTGGACGGGCTGGCCTGAAAGACGGTGTTCAGCACCGACACATCGATGCGCTGCAAGGCCGCAGCGTCGGCACGCAGCGGGTCGTCGGGCGTGGACGAAAACATGCCGTTGACGAAAGCCCTGAAAGTGGCCACTGCCAGGCCTTCGCTGCGCTGGTAGATCTGGCCGCTTTCGCCCCCGCTTTCGGTGTAGCGCCATTGCGGGCCGGCCCCCGCGTCCAGCAGCACGCTGACCACCGTCAGGTCGAACTGCGCGCGCGCACGTTCACCCACGCTGCGGCCGGCCAGCAGCGTGTCGAGCTGCGCCTTGCGGTCAATGCCGCCGGTCTCGAAGTGCCGCCAGCGGCTGTGCAGCGGAATGACCAGGTCCGGGAAGCGCTTGAGCGTCAGGGCGACGACTCTTTCGGCCACCTTGTCCAGCGCTTCGCGGCGCACGCTGAAGAACGGGCTGACGCCGTCTTCGACCGAGCGCAGCACGGCCTGGCAGCGCAGGCGCACGGTGCCGGGGTCGCGCAACAGCGCCAGCGGGTGGCGCGAGGTGGCGGAAAAGCGGCGGGGGGTGTCGGGGTGGATGTTCAGAGGAGCTTGCTCATTCAAGACCCCGGCCCTTGACGAGCGCGAGGTCGGCCGCGGTGGGCACTGTGCCGTCGGTGAAATAACCGGCAGCGATCTTGGCTTCTATTTCAACCCGCGCGTCTGCGGGCACCAAGGCGTCGGGAATCTTGACGCGTTCACCGACGTCGATGCCGCTGCCGGTGATGGCGTCGAACTTGTCATTGGACATGCTGACCAGACGATGAATCTTCTGCACGCCCAGCCAGTGCAGCACGTCGGGCATCAGTTCCTGGAAACGCATGTCCTGCACACCGGCCACGCATTCGGTGCGCAAAAAGTATTTGTCGGCGCTGTCGCCGCCCAGTTGCCGCTTGCGGGCGTTGTAGACCAGGAACTTGGTCACTTCTCCCAGTGCGCGGCCTTCCTTGCGGCTGTAGGCGATCAAACCCACACCGCCATTTTGCGCGCCCTGGATGCATTCTTCGATGGCATGCGTCAAGTAGGGGCGGCAGGTGCAGATGTCGCTGCCGAAAACGTCTGAGCCATTGCATTCATCGTGAACACGGGCGGTCAGCGTGACGTTCGGGTTCGCCAGGTCGCGCACATCGCCGAAGACGTAGAGCGTCTGCCCGCCAATGGGCGGCAGGAAGACTTCAATGTCGCTGCGCGTCACCAGTTCGGGGTACATGCCGCCGGTTTCCTCGAACAGCGCGCGCCGCAGTTCGCCTTCAGTGACCTTGAAGCGCGCAGCCACGCCGGGCAGCCACCACACCGGTTCGATGGCGATCTTGGTGACGGTGGCGCTGGTGTCTTCCAGCAGCACCGTGCCGTCGATCGCGAGCCGTTGGAAGGCAATCGCCTGCTTGATTTCCGGCAGGTGGATGTGGGCCTTGGTGACGGCAATCGTCGGCCGGATGTCGTAGCCCTGGGCCAGGTAGTCGGCATAGACGCTTTGCACGCTGGCGCCCCAGGGGTCGAGGCCGACGATCTTGCTGGCGTCGCCCCATGGCGGGTAAGGGCCCACCAGGTCGGTAGCAAAAGTGTTGGTCAGGTCGGCACGGTGGCCGCGCGTCAAGCTGCCCGCGGCCACGGCCAGCGCGCGGTAGACGCCGTAGCTGCCGCTGTGCGTGCCGATGACGTTGCGCTGGCTGCGGTTGGCTGTGGTGCCGACGATGGGCCCGCGTTCCAGCCCATCGGGCGCGCCCCAGTGGATGGCAGGCGCCCCGGTCGTGCCCTGGTTCGGGTGCGACGTGAGCCGGATGTGGCTGGTGGGCGAACCGGTTGGCAGATCGGTTGGCAGAGCGGTCGGCAGACCCGTCGGCAAACCGATGGAGGCGGGCTGGTCCATGCGTGTCGTCGCCACCTCAGGCTTCGGCCTTGGCCAGTTCGCCGTAGGCATGCCCCAGCCACATCTTCAGGCGCTGCCGTTCCATCAGGCCCAGGCCGGGGTTGTCCAGCCCGCCGCCGTTCTTGGCCGCCCAGAAGCTGCTGTTCTTGGCGTCGATCTTCTGCACCACCACGTCGTGCAGGCGCCTGACCGTCACCACCTTGGCGCCCAGGCCCATGGCACGTTCAAGCTGGCCCGAGACTTCAAGCTGGCCGAAGTCTTCGCCGCGCAGCTGGTTCTTGACCAGCACGTAATGCAGGCGCTGCCCGAAGCGGTCGAGCAGGCGTGAAAGCAGGTCGACGCTGTCGCGGCCGCTGTCCATCACGTGCCAGTAGTGCAGCGCGATGCCGGACAGGTCGGCCATGTCCAGCACGCCGGACTCGTCCATCCACTTGACCAGCGGGTCGTGGGTCTGTGCGGCCAGGTCGACCAGCACGCGCCGGCCCGGGAATTCGATCGCGCTTTCGACGATGCGGTCCAGCGCCTCGTACTTGTCGACCAGGGCCGGCAGCGCGTAGTCGGAATAAAAGCGCAGCAGCGCGCCATGCGAACGGTCGGTGTCGTAGCCGACGAAAGGCAGTTCGTGGTCGATGAAGTACTGCGCCAGCAGCCGCGACACCATCGACTTGCCGACGCCGCCCTTCTCGCCGCCGATGAGGTGGATCTTCGATGCCGGGGTGGTCTCGAGCGTGGGGACTTCGTTCATGGGCATTGAGTCCTGTGGTGCCAGTCTGGCCGGAGCATAAGCGGGTGATTGTGCAGCGCGCCGGAACCAGGCGATCGGGTGGCGCCAGGCGCTGCGGCGGGGGCTGGGCATCGTCAGACGAAGCCGCGCACCGGCAGCGCCGCGCTGCGCTGCAGCCAGTTGCGGCCGGCATAGTCCGCGCTGGCACAGGTGGCGTGGAGGGTGTAGGCCAGGCGCGAACGCTCGCTTCGGTTGGGCCCGCTGTAGTGCGGCAGCAGGCCGCCGAAAACGACCAACGTGCCGGCGGGCACCGGCAGCGGCACCGCGTCCGTCGTGCCTGGCCAGGGTGTGCCGTCGATCGGCTCCATGCGCAGCCGCAGGCCGTGTGGCGTGGTTTCGCAGACATAGCGTTCGCGCAGCGGGCTGGCCTGCCCGCCGGGCTGCACCCACAGGCAGCCGTTGTCGAGGGTGGCGTCTTCCAGCGCGAACCAGAAGGTCGTCACCGTCTGCGGCGTGGTCTCGAAGAAGCTCCCGTCCTGGTGCCAGCCCACTTCGCCGCCGATGCGCGGCTGCTTGAAGATCAACTGGCTCTGCCAGACCTGCGGCTGCCTCAGCCCCAGGTCCCGCGCCAGCGCAGCCAGTTCGGGGCCGTGCGAGAAGGCGTCGAACACCGGGTCGAGCTCGTGCAGCGCGTGGCCGATCTTGTTGATGGCACGGTCCAGCGGCACCGCCAGCCGGCCATCGCGGTCGAAGGCGTCCTCCTCGTAGAAGGCGTGCACGGCTTCGGCGGACGCCAGCAACGCGGCGTCGGCCACGCGGCTGCGGTCACGGGTCGAGAAGGTGCCGGTGTCGGCGCCGGGTGTGAAGGCGGCAACGATTTCGGCGGCGCGGCGGCAGGCGGCCTGGGTGGCTGCCGGGGTCTTGAAGCGGGGCAGGACCAGGTAGCCGTCGCGCTGCCACTGGGTGGCTTGGGCGGGGGTCAGCATGGCAGGGCGGGGCTGTTGCAAATTGGCATCAAGTTCGGTGGGGTGGTGCCGGTCGGGTGACGTGGCGAGGCGGCGCGCGCGATCATCCGCGGCAGATGCCTCAACCCGTGGCACGCCCATTGCAACACGTCGGCAAGACCCTTCGGAGACGCCATGTCCAAGCTCAACCGCACCGTTTCGTTGTCCCCGCTGGCCCTGGCGGCCGCAGCCCTGATGGCCGGTGCCACGGGCGCGACCCAGGCCCAGGACGCCGGGGCCGGCAGGCTGCAGACCATCACCGTCACCGCCGAACGCCGCACCGAGAACATCCGTGACGTGCCCAGCAGCATCACCGCGCTGTCGGGCGAGATCCTGGAAGTGCTGAACAGCAGCGGTCAGGACATCCGGCTGCTCAGCGGGCGGGTGCCCAGTCTGAACATCGAATCGAGCTTCGGCCGCGCCTTCCCGCGCTTCTACATCCGCGGCCTGGGCAACACCGACTTCGACCTGAACGCCAGTCAGCCGGTCAGCCTGGTCTTCGACGACGTGGTTCAGGAGAACCCCATCCTGAAGGGCTTCCCGATCTTCGACCTGGAGCGCATCGAGGTGCTGCGCGGCCCTCAGGGCACGCTGTTCGGCCGCAATTCGCCGGCCGGTGTCGTCAAGTTCGATTCGGCCAAGCCAGGCAAGACCTTCGGCGGTTATGGCTCGCTGTCGATCGGGCGCTTCTCGGCGGTGAACGTCGAAGGTGCGGTGAACGTGCCGCTGTCGGACATGGCGGCGCTGCGTGTGTCGCTGCAATCGCAGAACCGCGACGACTGGGTCAAAAACACCAACCCGAACGGCCCGACCAAGGACCTGGAGGGCTACAACGACAACGCCGCACGTGTGCAGCTGCTGGTGACGCCGACACAGAACCTCAGCGCGCTGTTCAACGTGCATGCGCGCGACCTGGAAGGCTCCGCGCGGGTCTTCCGTGCCAACATCATCCAGCCCGGTGGCAACGGCATCGTCGCCGGCTTCGACGAGCGCCAGGTCGCGCAGGACGGCATCAACAGCCAGGACGTGAAGAGCGTGGGCGGCAGCCTCCGGCTGCGCTGGGATCTGGGGAACGTGGCGCTGAGCTCGATCACCGGCTACGAGACGGTCGAGAGCTTCAGCCGTGGCGACATCGACGGTGGTTTCGGCGCCGTCTTCCTGGGCCCCGGCAACTTCGGCCCGGGTTTCATCCCGTTCGACGCCGAAAGCGGCGACGGCCTGCCCAAGCACAAGCAGTTCACGCAGGAGTTCCGCGTCGAGAGCACCACGAAGGGCGCGCTGCAATGGCTGGCCGGCGTGTACTGGTTCGACGAAGAACTGAACATCGACAGCTTCAACTACAGCAGCCTGGGCGGCAACGCGCAGAACGGCTTTGCGACGCAGAAGCAGGACAACCAGGCGTGGGCGGTGTTCGGCAGCGTCAACCTGGAAGTGAGCCCGCAGCTGAAGCTGCGCGCCGGTCTGCGCTACACCAAGGACGAGAAGGACTTCGTCGCCGACCGCATCCAGGCGCCTCCGTTCAGCTCCACGTTCATCGGTCGCCGGACCGTCGACACCAGCGCCGACAACAGCAGCGGCGACTTCAGCGCCACCTACGCCGTCAGCCCGACGATGAACGTCTATGGCCGGGTGGCCACCGGTTTCCGCGCACCGTCGATCCAGGGCCGTCTGCTGTTCGGCGACACGCTGAGCGTGGCCAAGAGCGAAAAGGTCACCTCGTACGAAGCCGGCGTGAAGGTCGACCTGTTCGACCGCCGCGCACGGCTGTCGGCCAGCGTGTTCAGCTACACCATCAAGGACCAGCAGCTCACCGCCGTCGGCGGTGCGGCCAACTTCAACCAGCTCGTCAACGCTGCCAAGAGCACCGGCCAGGGTGTCGAGTTCGACCTGCAGGCCTACGCCACCGACAACCTGTTGCTGACAGTGGGCGGCAGCTTCAACGACACCCAGATCAAGGACCCGAACCTGTTCGTCCAGCCCTGCGGCG
>JBBQIB010000214.1:0-7564 GCA_038324515.1 Burkholderiales bacterium | reverse complement strand
GTTCATCACGCACAACATGGGCGTGGTCGAGTACATCGCCGACCGCATCGCTGTGATGCAGTCCGGCCGCATCGTCGAGCAGGGCGATTGCGCACAGGTGCTGCAGCAGGCTGCGCATGCGTACACGCGCAGCCTGCTGGCGGCAGTGCCCAGGCTCTAAGGCTGCATGCGCTTTCCCGCGGGTCGTCGTCCCCGGGCCCTTGACAAAGCTTGGTGCCGCCGAAACGCCGTCGCTTGTTGTTGTTAACCAACGACCCGGCGCCGCCCTGGCCCGGCGTGATCCCTCGCCTGCAGGGGGCGCGCGAACCCGAGGCGAGGCCTGTTTGCGTGCTGAACCGCCCGCCCGCCAGCAAATACGTGCCTTTTCAGGCCTTTCGGGCACTGTTCGGCCCTCGATGTCGGCCTGTTGTGCACCTGCAACAATTCGAGCTAGGCGGTTTCCCTGAGTCGAAGGGTGGGGGATGGTCCGTGACAATGAAAGTACGGCGGGTTACAGGCTAGACACACTTAACTGCGAAAGCCGGTATGGGTCTTGCTCACCCCCTTCGGGTCAATCGATCAACTTTCCCACGAGGAGTTCCTTCCATGGCATTCAAGAAGACCAAGGTCTGCACCGCAGTGCTGACGCTCGTCGGCGGCGCGCTGGCGCTGCCAATGACGGCGCAGGCGCAGGCCACCACCGAAACCGCCGCGCCCAGTCAACGCATCGAAGTCACCGGCTCGCGCATCAAGCGCGCCGACGCTGAAGGTGCGCTGCCCGTCACCGTCGTCACCCGCGAGCAGCTCGAAGCCAGCGGCTCGGTGACCGTGGCCGACTTCATGCGCACCGTGTCGTTCGCCTCGTTCGGCAACTTCCGTCCGCAAAGCGGCAGCAGCGCCCAGAGCTTCTCCGAAGTCAACCTGCGTGGCCTGGGTTCGCGCCGCACGCTGGTGCTGATCGACGGTCGTCGTGTGGCCAAGTCACCCAACGTCGGTGACGCCGCCGACATCAACTCGATCCCGATGGCCGCCGTCGAGCGCATCGAGATCCTGACCGACGGCGCCTCGGCCATCTACGGCTCGGACGCCATTGGCGGCGTGGTCAACGTCATCATGCGCAAGGACTTCGAGGGTGGCGTGTTGCGTTTTGGCCAGGTCAACCCGTCGACCAAGGGCGGTGACCGCGAGGAACTGTCAGCAGTCTTCGGCGTCACGGGCAGCAACGGCGGCCGCATGCTGATCGGCGCTTCGTCGAACAGCCGCGACATCGTCTTCCAGCGCGACAGCCCGCTGGGCGTGACCCGAGGCGCGTCGTCGTTCTCGAACAACTTCTTCACCACCTCGGGTCTGGGCGGCTTCCTGGGCGCCGTCGGCGGCGAGGCGGGTTGCAATGCCGTGGACGGTGGCACCAACTTCTACTTCGCTGGCGGGCGTTGCCGCTACGACTTCACCGGCACCGCTGCCGACGAAGCCGCCACCACCAACAAGTCGATCTTCGGCCGTGGTGATGTGCAGATCAACCAAGACTGGAATGCGTACTTCAACGGCTCCGTCGTCCGCAACACCAGCTTCGGCCGTTATGCGCCGGTGCCTGGAGTCGTGCAGATCCGCCCTGGCACCGCCGGTGACGTCGTTGACCGCTCACCTGGAACGCCTGGTGCAGCACTGGCCGCCGACCAGAGCTACTGGCTGGCCCACCGGTTCGCCGCAGGCGGCAACCGCGACACCGAGAGTGACGGTCAACTGTACGACGCCGAAGTAGGCGTGCGCGGTGCGATGGCCGGCTGGGACGTCGAGCTGGGTGCGCGCAAGACCATCTCCCAGTACTACGAGATCGGCCGCGGGTACGTTGTGCAGACGCTGGCCCAACAGGCCATCGAGGCAGGCGACTACGACATCAGGAACCCGTTCGCAGCCGCCCCGCTGGTGCTGGCCGGCTTCACGACGACCACGGGCCGCGACAGCGTCTGGAGCCAGCGCGAGATCTTCGCCAGCGCCACGCGTGAGCTGTTTTCGATGGGTGGTGGCAACGCCGCGTTGTTCATCGGTGTCGAGAACCGCACCGAAGACTACTCCGACCTGTACGACAGCCTGAGCGAAGGCGGCGTGGTGCTGGGTTCGGCCGGCAACTCGGCCGGCGGTGGGCGCGAAGTCAATTCGTTGGCGGCTGAAATGCTGCTGCCGGTGACCAAGACCCTGGAGGCCACCCTCTCGGCGCGCTACGAGAAGTATTCTGACTACGGTTCGGACTTCTCACCCAAGGTGGCGTTGCGCTTCCAGCCTTTGTCCAACGTCACGCTGCGTGCGTCTTACGGCAAGGGCTTCTCGGCCCCCACCTTGCCGCAGTTGACACAGAAGCCCTCGTTCAGCGCCGACTCCATCATCGACAACGCGCACTGCCTGGCCGACGGCAACACGCAAACGGTTTGCGACGGCAGGCCTTCATTCCAGATTAACGGTCTGGTGATCTCGAACCCGTCGCTGTCGTCAGAGAAGGCGGACCAGTACGCCTTGGGTGGCGTGTGGGAAGTGACGCCCAGCCTGGTGCTGGAAGCCACGTACTGGAGCATCAAGATCAAGGACGTGATCTCCGACGTCTTGGCCCAGACCCTGGTGAACCGGGATAACGGCAGCAGCAGCCTGCCCGTTCCTGCGGGCTTGAGCGTGACGCGTGATGCCGCCGGCTTCATCACCGAGGTGGTGCGCGGCGCCACCAACGAGGGTGAGCTGGAGCGTCAGGGCCTGGACGTGAGCGTGCTGTTCCAGCACAAGTACGCTTCGCTGGGCAGCTTCCGCCACAGCGTCAACTACTCGCACCTGATCAAGGCGTCGACCAACGGCGTCAGCTTCGAGGGTGAGTTCGGTGCACCGCAGGACCGCGCCACCATTGCCAACGGTTGGTCCATGGGGCCGTTCGGTGCCAGCTGGAACATCAACTACATCGGCAAGAACGGTGACGATGGCGTGGGCTTTGTCGGCAACTACGTGACGCACGACCTGCAGGCCAACTGGCAGACCCCGATCAAGGGTCTCAAGCTGACCGTTGGTGCGCTCAACCTCACCGGCAAGCTGCCGGATCGCGTGTCGGACAACACCCGCCCGTTCAACTTCGACCTGTACGACCAGTACGGCAAGCAGTACTACGGCCGCGTGGAAATCAGCTTCTGATCGAAACCACACTCTGTGATCGGGCGCGCTGGGTAACCAGCGCTGCCCGTGAAACTACAAAGCCGGTGCAGCCATGCTGTACCGGCTTTTTTCACGGCGGTGCGCGGGCAGGTGCGCAGGACAACAGCTCAGCGGGCGGGCGAGCAAGCTGGCCAGCTGGCCAGAGGGCCAGCGGGTCAGCCAGCGTTCAGCCGCCATCCCATCAAGTGCCCTTGTTCCGTCAGTGTGGCCCGTGTCGGCTGCAGCCCGTGGGCCTGCAGTGACCGGCACAGCGCGTCGACGGCATCGGCGTCCAGCGCACACTCGCGCAGCTCTTGCAGCCGCCAGCGCGCATCGGCCAGGCCCTGATCGAGGGCTGACCAGCCTGCTTCAGCAATGGCCTGCCCCTGCTGCATGGCCAGGCCCAGCAACTGGGCCACGCCGTCCTGCGCCTCGGCCAGCACATCGGCCCCGTCGGGCGCGGCTCGGGCGCGGGCGCCGAGTGCGGATTGCGCGGCGTTGAAACGCTCGCGGATGGCGTCTGCGGCCGGGTCTCTGGCCAGGCTGGCGCGCCCCTCGGGCGTGGCTGCGCGTGCCATCGGCGCCAGCATGGCGTGCGCTGCCGGCAGCAAGCCGTCTTCGGCGTGCAGCCAGTCGATGTGCGCGATCTCCACCGCCGCCAGTGTGACCGGCCGCGACGCGGCATGGTGCAGCACCAGCGCGACGCGGCCGCCCGGAGCAAGTACGCGCAGCAGCTCGGGCACGGCGCGCTGCAGGTCGGCATATTCCAGCCCATATTGGCTGATGACCATACCGAAGCAGGCGTCAGGAAAGGGCAGGCTCTCGGCGCTGACGCCCTGGTGAAAGCGCAGGCGCTGCGCCTGCGCTGCAGGCAGTTGGCGCGGCCAGTCCGGCGCCACCGCGGCCAGATCGACCGCGTCGATGCTGAGGTCCATTTCCGGCCTCAGCCGCAGCATCAGCCGAGGAAGGGCCCCACTGCCGGTAGCGATGTCAAGCACCCGGATGCCGGGCGCAGTGACTGCCAGTTCTTCCTGCCAGACCGTGGCCAGCGCACCGCCGTAGGTGTCGGCAAAGCTGCCTACACAGGAGTGTGCTACGCCAGTGGCCCAGTGGCGGGTCCATACGGCGCGGCGTATTTCGGTCGAATCTGCCATGTCAGTGAGCATAGTGCGGCTGACGCTCGGCGCTGGTGCGGATGGGGTGTTGGCCATGGTCAGCATCTTGCGGCCAGCAGCTATCGCAGGTCCCGGACTGCCGGATGGCGCGCCTGTCGAGCACCAGTTACCGCCCGGAGCAGACCACCCCCTGCCGACTGGTACAAGAGCTTGTTGAGACCTGCCTATCCACAGCGGCCCTCTGGGCTCACCGCACCCGTCGCACCTTGGGTGTCGCGGCGACACCTTCAATACGGAGGTAGAAGTTCCCCAGTATCCCCTTTGAGACAGTCACCTTGGGATTGTTGAGCTGGTAGAAGCCCATCGTGGTTTCGGTGATCTGCCAGACCTGCCCGTTTTCGAAACGGTACTGGAGGCCTCGGGGGAAGGTCTCCACCAGTCCCACGATGCGGCTTTGCAACTGGTCGGTTTCTGGCTTGGCCGCCGGCAGGCCGAAGTTGCTGGCGGATGATGAATCGCTGACAGGCGCCGCCACTGCGGCGGGGGGTGCGACTGCGGTTGCGGCGGTGGCTGCCGTGCCTGGCAGCGGCGCTCCCCACGCCGCGCGTAAATCGATACCCGGCAGGGCAATGGCGTCGTAGCAGGCAAGGCGTGCGGCGGCTTCAGCCACGATGCGGCAGCGCTGAAGTGCAGCGTTGTCGGCTTGGGCCGAGCCAGCAGCGATGGCGAGCAGCAGCGCCAAAGTGAGTTGAACTTTCATGCGCAAGACTGTCGCCGTTCGATACCCCGCCGATCTTCAGCCGCCCTTGCCGACGGCCGCCCCTTCGTGGCGGCCAGCTCGAAATGCTGCGGCTGCAGGGCGCTGAGAGGCCGCAGGCGGAAGGCTGCGGCCCGGTCCTGCAACGAGTGGGCATCGAGGTGCGCGGTCATGCTGTGTTCACTTGCCTTTGCGGATAGCGATCTCGTCGTCTTCCCGGAAGCGGCGGTTGCCGCACTCCGAGGCCCAGAGTTCACGCTCCCGTGTCACGTTCTCGCCATCGGTCACCAGCGCCTTGTTGCGATCGTTCCAGGCCACGGTACGTGCATTCAGCGCGTCAGATTTGGCGTTGGCGTCGGCGGCGCTACCGCCGGTGCCACCCAGTTGCTCGCGCTCGGCATCCAGAGACTTGTTCTCGGCGGCGAGCTCTTTCTGCTCCTGGATGAGCTGTCGGCGTTGGCGTTCTGCGAGGGGGCCCGTGCGCTTTGCCTCCTTGAACGCGGTCCAGCGGACGTTCCAGTCGTCCACCCGCGCTGCCACTGTAGTGACGCGGCGGTTCAGATCGTCGACCTTGGCGACCTGTGCCTGGGCATCGCCCAGGTCGCCGCGCACCCCCTTCGTGTCGGCCAGCAAGGCCTCACGGTCAACAGCCAGCTGCGTCTTCTTGGCTTCGTAGGTGTCGGACATGGTCTTCAGCGCCGCCTGCTGCTTGATGCAGGTGCGCAGCTCTTCGCGCGTCATGATGGGCCCGCCGCCGCCGCCGGCGCCCAGCGACCCGGTCTTGGCGGGCGTCTGCGCCAGCAACGAAGAGGAAGGGGCAGCCATCAGGCCGCCGAGACACAGCGCGAGCAGGAGTCGATTCATGATTTCAATCCTTGTCTTCGAGGCCTGGTGTTCAGGCCGAGGTGACCCTCGATGATGCCACCCTCTCGCGCGGCATCTGCTCAGCCGGCCGCCATCGTCACACCGTGACGGTCACGCGGCGGTGACATCCCAAGCCCGCGCTGGCGGCCGCGCAACAGCGCTGACCGACTTGCCGTGCCTACTTCGGCGCCAGCCGAATCGCCCCGTCCAGGCGAATCACCTCGCCATTGAGCATGTCGTTCTCGACGATGTGCTTGACCAGCTTGGCGTAGTCGGCCGGCGTGCCCAGGCGGCTGGGGAAGGGCACGCCGGCGGCCAGTGCGTCCTGCACTTCCTGAGGCATGCCGAACAGCATGGGCGTGCCGAAGATGCCCGGCGCGATGGTCATGTTGCGGATGCCGTTGCGCGCCAGGTCGCGCGCGATCGGCAGCGTCATGCCGACGATGCCGCCCTTGCTGGCGCTGTAGGCAGCCTGGCCGATCTGGCCGTCGTAGGCGGCCACGCTGGCGGTGCTGATGAGCACGCCGCGCTCGCCGGTGGCTTCGGGCGTGTTCTTCGCCATCGCCTCGGCCGCCAGGCGGATCATGTTGAAGCTGCCGATCAGGTTGACGGTGATGGTCTTGCTGAACAGCGCCAGCGCGTGCGCGCCGTCTTTGCCCACGGTCTTGGCGGCGGTCGCGATGCCGGCGCAATTGACCAGTCCCATCAACTTGCCCAGTGCCAGCGCAGCATCCACCGCGGCCTGGCCGTCGGCTTCCTGGCTGACGTCGCAGCGCACGAAGACGCCACCGATCTCTTCGGCGACAACCGCGCCGCGTTCGGCGTTCATGTCGGCCACGACCACCTTGCCGCCGTTGGCCGCCAGCATTCGCGCGCTGCCTTCGCCCAAGCCGGAGGCGCCCCCGGTGACGATGAAGACCTTGCCTGCGATGTCCATTGCCTTCTCCCCTTGCGAGTGTCCCTTGGCCCGATGCCTCAGCCCCGCAGCGCCGCCGAGGCGCGTGCGGTGATCTCGTCGACGCTGCCAGTGCCGCTGATCTTGGCGTAGCGCGGCGCACCGGCCGCGCCGCTGGCGGCCCATTGGCCGTAGTAGTCCACCAGCGGCCGCGTCTGCTGCTGATAGACGTCCAGGCGCTTGCGCACGGTTTCTTCCTTGTCGTCGTCGCGCTGGATCAGCGGCTCGCCAGTGATGTCGTCCAGCCCTTCGACCTTGGGCGGGTTGAACTTCAGGTGATAACTGCGGCCCGAGGCGACATGCATGCGCCGGCCGCTGATGCGTTCGATGATCGCGGCCTCGGGCACGTCGATCTCGAGCACGATTTCCAGATGCACCCCGGCGTCTTTCATCGCGTCGGCTTGCACAATCGTGCGCGGGAAGCCGTCGAACAAAAAGCCACCGGCGCAGTCGGGCTGGGCGATGCGTTCCTTCACCAGACCGATGATGATGTCGTCGCTGACGAGTCGGCCGCTGTCCATCACCTGCTTGGCCGCCAGGCCCATCGTGGAGCCGGCCTTCACAGCCGCGCGCAGCATGTCGCCGGTGGAGATCTGCGGGATGCCGTAGCGCTGGCAGATGAAGGCCGCCTGCGTGCCCTTGCCGGCGCCGGGCGCCCCCAGAAGAATCAGTCTCATCGGCGACCTCGGATGGATGTTTGTCGTTGGCGGCCGCCCCTGCCTGCGC
>JBBQIB010000213.1:0-7658 GCA_038324515.1 Burkholderiales bacterium | reverse complement strand
GGCACTCAGCAGTGCAAACTGGGTGGCACTGAAGCGCTGGTTGCACAAGCTCATCAAGAAGGCCACAAAAGCCGCCGTGCCCATGCCGCCGGAGATGTTCTCGAAAGCCACCACCATCAACAGGCCGCCGTCCACCGGGGTCGGCGCGGCGAGCTTGACAAAGCCCCAATCAAAGGCCGGCAGCGTGGCGCCGGGCAGCACACCTTTGCCGCTGACTGCCAGCCACCAAAATCCCAGATTGCTGAGCAACTGCAGGACGCCGAAGAACATCAACGAGCGCCACAAGCCCAGCTTGAGCATCATCAAACCGCCCACCAACGCGCCGCCGATGGTCAGCCACAGCCCCACCACCTTGTTGACCACGCCCACCTCAGCCGAGCTGTAAGCCATGCTCTTGAGCAAAAAGGGCGTCATCAGCGAGCCCGCAAATGCGTCGCCCAGCTTGTAGAGCACGATGAACAGCAAGAAGGCGGCGGCGCCGCGTTGGCTGAAGTAGTTGTTCAGGCCCCCCAGCAGGGTTTCGAAACGGGCGCGCCTGGCAGCCCAGGCCGCCAAAGGCAAGGTGAAGGCAATGCCCATCAGCAGCGCAGCCAGATCGATCCAGCGCTTTTGCAGTGCTTCAGGCAGGCTGCTGCCTTGCAGCATCGGGCCCACCAGCGCTTGAGCCAGCGTCGGGCCAAAGCGGTCGCTCAGCCACACGCCAATTGCCACGGCCAGCAGCACGGCGGCAAATCCGCGCAGGTCTCTGCCGGCTGACGAGCGCGGCGCTGCCTTGGGGTCTGCTTCCAGATCGGGCAGGCGCGGCAGGATCAATGCCGACAGCACCGCAGCGCCGGCCATCAGCCAGGCCATGAAGCGGTACACCGCTGGCCAGTCCCAGCCACCGCCTTGATTGGGGTCGGTCCAGATCAGCGCAATGCCGCCCGACAGGATCATCGCCAGCCGGTAACCCATCACCCCCAGTGAAGCACCGAGTCCGCGCTCGGCGGCTGGCAGCACGTCCGCACGGTAAGCGTCGATCACGACGTCCTGCGAGGCTGAAACGAATGCCACCAGTACCGCCAGCAACGCAAACACCCGGATCGACTCGCGCGGCGAAGTCGCAGCCAGCGCCAGCAGCGTGATCGCCATCGCGGCCTGCGTCAACACCAGCCAGCCACGCCGCCGCCCCAACAACGGCAGCTCGAAGCGGTCCATCAACGGCGCCCACAGGAACTTGAAGGTGTAAGGCAGGCCCACCAGGCTCAGGAAGCCGATGGTGGCCAGATCGATGCCGTCCACCGTCAACCAGGCTTGCATGGCCTGACCGGTCAAAGCCAGCGGCAAACCGGAGGCAAAACCCAACAGCGTGACGGCCAACAGCCGGTGCCAGGCAGCCAGCCGAAAACGCAGGTTGCTGCGCAGACCTGCAGCTTCGGCAAAATTTGACATCAGCAGATCCTACTGACCAGTAGATCGTCCCATCGTGATTGTTACGTAATTACGTATTGCGAGACCCTAAAGTCGACCTGGTTCCGACGGAAGCTGCTGACGGATGTGGCGTTGAACTCCTCAGGCGCACTTCCCGGCACCGGAGGCCTCGGACGCTGTCGGACCGATGGGCTCAAGGCCCGGCTTTTCGTCTGCGCTGACCCAGGCGCGGCCAATCGCAAGGTCTGGTCCGCAAGTGTCGACAGCACGCAGTTAGCATGTGTGGCTGTCGGCGCTTCGCACCCCACTCTTGTCCGCCACCCCCCGTTCGAACCATGCCGCAGCGCCGGCGCGACCCGCCGCCGCAGCAGGCAGCGGGCCGCTGATCTGCGCCGTCCTGGCCGCAGCCGCGCCCTCTCTGCTGGCTTACAACCTGCCTCCTTCGCCGACCCTGCTCAACCAGGCGCTGGCGCTGGGGTTGTGGGGGGCCTTCGTATTTGTGTTCGCCCATCAGCGGCGCAGACTGGCTGGCGCCGGCGGGCCTGCGCTGGCAGCGCTGGGGTTGCTCTGTTTGGGAGTTCTGTGGTCATGGGCGACCAGCAGCCTTCCGGCCTCCCTGGCCCTGTCATCGCTGGGCCTGCTGTTGGCAGCAGGGGTGATGTTGGCCTCAGGGTTGGCCTCAGGGTTGCCCACAGACACGGCTTCAACCGATGCCCACACGGCGCATGCGGCCGACACGGGTGATGCCGCTTTCGTCTGCTTCTGCTGGGCCTGGCTGATCGCCGGCCTCCTCAACACCGCCGTGGCTGCCATCCAGGTCTTTGCACCTGCGTTGGCCGACGGCCAATGGCTGGCGGCCTCGGGCATCGTCGGCCGGGCGGTGGGCAATCTGCGCCAACCCAATCACCTCAGCAGCCTGCTGCTGTGGGCCGTGGTGGCGCTGGTGGCGCTGGTGGAATTGCGCCGGCTGCGGCACGGACTGGCTGCCGCGCTGGGCGCGTTGCTGGTCGCTGCGGTGGTGCTGACCGCATCACGCACGGGTCTGCTGAGCGTGGCGCTGCTGGCGCTGTGGGGTTTGCTCGACCGCCGTCTGAATGGACGCACGCGGCTTTTGCTGCTGGCTGCACCGCTGGTCTACGGCCTGGCCTGGTGGGGCATGGTGCAGTGGGCGGCACTGGCGCAGCACACCTTTGGCGGCGCGCAGCGGCTGGCCGAGACCGACATTTCGGGCTCGCGTTTTGGCATCTGGACCAATGCCTGGGCGCTGCTGATGCAGCAACCCTGGACGGGGGTGGGCTGGGGCAACTTCAACATGGCTTGGACGTTGACGCCCTTCCCAGGCCGGCCGACGGCGTTCTTTGACCATACGCACAACCTGCCGCTGCAGCTGGCAGTGGAGCTGGGCTTGCCGCTGGCGGGCGCAGTGATGGCCTTGATGCTTTGGGCCCTGTGGCGCAGCGCCAGCGCAGCGCTGAGGGCTGCAGGCGATGCAGGTACGCAACGACGTTGCGCGCTGGTGATGGTGCTGATGATCGTTTTGCACAGCTTGCTGGAATACCCGCTTTGGTACGCGTATTTCTTGTTGCCTGCCGCTTGGGCGTTGGGCGTGGCTTTGAATGGAGGCGCGGCGGCATCGGCCAGGTCAGCCACGCCACCCATGCCAACGCAACAAGTGACTACAACAACCCGAGCGCCGTCACCTGGTCTGCGCAGCGGTGCTTCGCGTTCGGTGCAGCGCCTGCTGCCCTGGGGCGCAGCAGCAATGGTTGCAGCGGCGGGACTGGCAGTGTGGGACTACAGCCGCGTGGTCGCCATCTATCGCGCCGGCACGGGTGATGCGCCGCTGGCGCAGCGCATTGCGGCCGGTCAGCAGAGTTGGCTGTTCGGGCACCACGCAGACTACGCGGCAGTCACCGCCGAAGGCGCCAAACCCGACCCACGGCGCGACTTCGACCGCACCGCCCGCCACCTGCTCGACACCCGTTTGATGCTGGCCTGGACCCAAGCCCTGGCAGGCGCCAATGAGGTGGACGCCGCCAGGCATCTGGCGGCACGATTGCGCGAATTCCGCAGGGCCGATCAGACGCCGTTTTTTGAAGCCTGCAAGCGGGCAGATGCTGGCTTGCCGGCTGCTGGCTTGCCGGTTGCTGACGCTGAAATGCCATATCAGTGCCAGAAGCCAGTCAGGGACCTCAACTGGCGGAGCTTTTTGCCCTGAGATGCATACGTGGCTTCAAAAGGTTTAAACACGTGGCTTCAAATCAGCCACCCACTCCCCCGACTTGCCGCCGCGTTTTTCCAGGACGCGGATATCGCCCATCACCATGCCACGGTCAGCGGCCTTGCACATGTCGTAGACGGTCAGCAGGCCCACTTGCACGGCGGTCAGCGCTTCCATCTCGACCCCCGTGCGGCCGAGGGTTTCGACCTGGGCGGTGCAGCGCACTTCGTTGGCCAGCGCGTCAACCTCGAAATCCACCACCACGCGGGTGATCGGCAGCGGGTGGCACAGCGGGATCAAATCGGCGGTGCGTTTGGCGCCCTGGATGGCGGCCACGCGGGCAATGCCGATGACGTCGCCCTTGTGGGCCTGGCCCGACTGGATCAGCGCCAGCGTGGCCGGCTGCATGCGGATGCTGCCGCTGGCCCGTGCGATGCGGTGCGTTTCGGCCTTGGCCGAGACATCGACCATGTGGGCCTGGCCGGCGGCGTCGAAGTGGGTCAGTGCTGAAGTCACGGCAAGTGGGGCAGTACGGGAGAAAAGGGGCGCAGCTGCTGGCAACAAGCCAGAAACAATCGATGGACAGAGCCCTGTCATCATAGCCAGCAGGAACCTGCGCTGAGCTTGGCACTCCAAACTGGCCGGTCTGCGGTTTCTGCTCCCGTTCCCTGCTCCCGCTCTCTGCTCCCGCTCTCTGCTCCCGCTCCCTGCTCCCGACTCCTGCTCCCAACCTCTGCACACACCCTCTGGGCACACTCCACCGCCATGCTCTCCTTACATCAGCAGCACCGGCTTGGGTGCCTGATCACGTTCAGCACTCGCCGATGACCGCTAAAACCCACCGCGCCAAGCCCCATCGCCACACGCGCTGGCGTTCGTCCTGGATGGCCGCCACACTGGCCGCGGCGATGACCCTGGGCGCCGTCAGCCCTGCAGCCTGGGCCCAACAGACGATCTCGGGCCCGATCCGCCTGCCTTCTTTGGGCGAAAGCGCCAACAGCGATCTGAGCGTGGCGACCGAGCGCCGCCTGGGCGAGCAGATCATGCGCGAGGGTCGGCGCGACCCGCAGTATCTGGACGACCCGGTGCTGCTGGAATACATCAACAGCCTGTGGTTGCGGCTGGTGCAGGCGGCCCGTTTGAAGGGCGACATCGACCCCGAAATCGACCGCGCTTTTGCCTGGGAAGCTTTTCTGGTCAAAGACCGCAGCGTCAACGCCTTTGCGATGCCCGGGGGCTACATCGGCATGCACCTGGGCTTGATTGCGATCACCAACACCGCCGATCAGCTGGCGTCGGTGCTGGCGCACGAGCTGACGCATGTCTCGCAACGCCACATCGCGCGCAGCATCGCGCCGCAGCAATCGGCCTCGTTGATGGCTTTGGCAGGGTTGTTGTTGGCGGTGGCCGTGGCCGGGCGCAGCAACAACGCGGACGGCGCCAATGCGGCCCTGTTGGGGGGGCAGGCAGCGGCGCTGCAAACGCAGCTGAACTTTTCGCGCGAGATGGAGCGCGAAGCCGACCGCATCGGCTTTGGGCTGATGGCAGCGGCCGGGTTTTCAACCGCCGGCATGGCCGCGATGTTCGAGCGGCTGGACCTGGCCAACCGGCTCAACGACAACAACGGCTACCCCTACCTGCGCAGCCACCCGCTGACCATCGACCGCATCAGCGAGGCCCGCAGCCGCACCCTGTTTGCCGGCGTGCGGGCGCCGCCGCCGACCTTGCTGCACAGCTTGATGCAGGCCCGCGCAAGGGTCTTGATGGACGACAGCACACAAGCGCTGGGGCGGCACAACGGCGGCACCTCGTCGCCTGAGCTGGCCGACCAGGCAGCCGCGCTGTACGCTGGCGCGCTGGCCAACTCGCGCCTGTCCAACCACGGCCAGGCGCTGGCGCAGGTGCAGCAGGCGCTGGCGCTGGCGCTCAAAGCAAGCCCGCGTGAACCCGCTGGCGAACGGGCCCTGTATTTGCTGCTGGCAGAAGTCCACCTGGCGGCCGGGCAAGCGGCAGCCGCCGACGCTGCGCTGGCGCAGGTGCAGGCGCAAGTCCAGGTGCGAGTCCAGGCGCAAGCCCAGCCACGCGCCTCGACGGTGAGCGAAAACGCAAGCCCGAACAGCTTCAACCGCACGCCCAGGCCCTTGCTGCTGATGCGCTCTGAGGCTGCTTTGTTGGCGGCTGGCGGCAGTTCAGCCGCCCCTGCGGCGGGTGGCAGTTCAGCCGCCCCTGCGGGGAGTGACCCGGGCCGGCAGAACCTGCGCGACAGCACTGAGGCCTTGCAGACCTGGCTGGCCGATCACCCGCTGGACGCAGCAGCCTGGGGGCTGTTGTCGCGCAGCAGTGCTGCACTGGGGCTTGAGTTGCGCGCGCTGCGTGCCGGCGCAGAAGCGCGCGCGGCGTTGGGCGACATCACCGGTGCCATCGACCGCTTGCGTGCGGCTCAGCAAGCCTCACGCATCGGCCAGGGCCAGGACTTCATCGAAGGCTCGGTGATCGATGTGCGGCTGCGTCAGTTGCTGAGCCTGCGGCGCGAGTTGACGCTGGAAGCAAGGGGCATGCGTGACACCTCACGCGAGCCGGGTGAGCCGGGTGAGCCACAAACACGTTGAAACTGCCGAGAGCCAAACGGCAGCGCTGCGACTCTGAGCAGAACCCGCCTGGCGGCTTCAACCAGCGTTTCGGCTGAAGATGCGCTCACAGGCGGCGTCAATCAGCATGCCACACACGCTGTACAGCACCGAGCCGATCAGCGCGGCCCCAAAGCCCCGCACCTGAAAGCCCTCCAGCACATAGGCTGCGGCCCAGAACATCAGCGCGTTGATGACGAACAGGAACAAGCCCAGCGTGATCAGCGTCACCGGCAAGGTCAGCAGCACCAGCAAAGGCCGCACCAGGGTGTTGAGCAAGCCCAGCACAAAGGCTGCGATCAGCGCTGCACCAAAGCTCGCCACCACCACCCCGCTGTAGAGGTTGGCGACCAGCAAAAGGGCCGCCGCCAGCAACAACCAACGCACAATGATCTTCATACCCGCAGCATACCGTGGTGCGGATGCCGATTTCACCTGGGAAAACCGCTTTTCAGCAGGGTGTGCACGGGGTACGATCGCGCCTGTCTGAACGTCTGGACGATTGGACCTGACCCGGCTGGCGCCAAAACTGGCGCACAAATCGGCAAGCAAGAGTCTCACGCCGCGTTTGGCATCCTCATCAACAGATGGAGACCATCTCAATGGCAACTGCTAAACCCGCAGCCAAAAAAGCTGCACCGGCCAAAAAGGCTGCACCGGCCAAGAAGGCCGCACCCGCGAAAACGGCTGCACCCGCAAAGAAGGCCGCTCCGGCCAAAAAAGCGGCCCCAGCCAAGAAAGCGGCCCCAGCCAAGAAGGCTGCACCGGCCAAGAAGCGCGCCCCCAGCGCAGCCTTCATGAAGGCCATGACCCCCAGCCCCGCTTTGGCCGCGATCATTGGCGACAAGCCGATGCCTCGGACCGAAGTGACGAAGAAGGTCTGGGAGTACATCAAGAAGCACAACCTGCAGGACAAGGTCGCGCGCACGATGATCAACGCCGACGCCAAACTCAAGGCGGTGGTGGGCGTCAGCCCGATCAGCATGTTCGGCATGACCAAAGAGATCAGCAAGCACTTGAAGTAAAGCTGCCGGACGCACGCGCCCGCAGCATCCAGCCCCGCGTGACCCGCGGGGCTTTTTTCATGGTGCTGGGGTTGTTGCGTCGATCAGGCAGCGTTGATCAGGCAGCGCGGCTCAGAGGCCGAGAGTTTTTCGAGCGTGACCGAGCAGCGCGTCAAAAGGCGTCCGATCTAGGCGCAAAGCACAGCCACAGCTCGGGCCATGGCGCGCATTTGAAACGACGAGCGGGCGTCTTTTGGCGTGATGGGAGGGCATGATCGAAAGACTCTCAGCCTCTCAGCCGCCGCTGCACAAAATCCAGCCGGTCCTGGCCCCAGAAGACCTCGCCGTCGATGACGTAACTGGGCGCGCCAAACACCGCCGCCTCGATGGCCTGCT
>JBBQIB010000212.1:0-7673 GCA_038324515.1 Burkholderiales bacterium | reverse complement strand
ACCGCTTCGACTTCAGCTCGGTATCGCACCACCCCCGCATTGTTTTCGCGGCATGCGCGGTACAGCTCTGCCCAGCGGATGCGCAGACCGTCACAGGCCGCCACTTGCGACAGAGGCACGTGGGTCAACAGTTCGCCACCTGCGGTGCTGGCGCGCCACTGCTGCCAAGGCAGCGAGACCTGGCGCAGGCGCGCGGCGAGGGCGGGCAAGCTGCGGTCCAGAGCCAGCAGCGCGTTGGGTCCCACGTTCAGGCCGTTGCCGGCCACCGCATGGTCCTCGGGGCCCACGCGTTCGAAGGCCAGGACTTCCACGCCTGGCAAGGCCGACAGCCCTGTAGCGATGACGCCGCCCGCCACACCCACGCCGGAAATCGCAACTCTCATCGTCGTTGTGCCTCGTTGGTTTCTGAGTTTGATGGTCAGCGCAGACGCGCGTGTCGCTCGGTCCGCAGGCGTCTTGCCAGCGCTTGCTCGATCAGGCGTGCGAAGGCGATCCGCTCGCGTGCCGTGATGGCCAGCCACGGCGCGTTGGCCTGGTCGTCGGCGGCAGCAAGTTCGGCAGCCTCCCTCAGCAATGCCGCCTCATCGACGTGGCGGGACACCCGGTCTTGCAGCACCACCTGGCCATGCACCAGCACATGCTTCACATTGGCGCCGTGTTCCGACATCACCAGGTGATGGGTCGGGTCGCGCGAAGCCACCCAGTCGATGCCCGAGGTGTCCACGAGCGTGATGTCGGCCAGGGCGCCGCATGTCAGCGTTCCGGACCCTGCAGGCAGTCCCAGCACCCTTGCGCCGGCGGCAGTCGCGGCATGCAGGGCCTGGGGGCTGCGGATCCACCGTGCCTCGCGCTGGCCCTGGATCCTGCTCAGCACGGCCATCAGCCGCGCCTGCTCCAGCAGGCTGGCGCCGTGACCGCTTTCGCTGTCGGTGCCCAGCGCGACGTTTATGCCCCGGGCCAGCAACTGTGGGGTCGGTTGCAGACCACTGCCGAGGTGAAGATTGCTCAAGGGGTTGTGCACAACGTTGGTGCCGCGCTCGGCCACCAGCGCCATGTCGCGTGCGGTGCACCACACGAAGTGCACCAACGACGACCGCGGGTTCACGAGACCGTGCCGGTCCAGCTCCTGCACCAGGCTGCGGCCGCGGCGCGCCATCATCAGCTGCGTCTTGCTTTCCAGAAGGTGCGTATGCAGGCCCATGGCGTGACGCTCGGCATAGCGGCCTGTCTGCGCCAGCAACTCGGGGCTGCAGCGCTGCGGGCCGTCCACACCCAGCATCAGGTCGAGCCGACCGCCGTGGCCTCGCCAGTGCAGGGCGGCGTCCATCAGATCGAAGCAGGCCTGCGGCGGCGGCTTGCGCATGCCGGCCCAGCGTGCGCGAACCGGGGCGGGCAGTTCGGCTGCATCCACAGGCAGTGACTCGATGTAGGAGCGGTCCTCGTACATCGGTGCCACTGTCGCGCGCAGCCCAAGGTCGCGGTAGGCCTGGAAGCACGCATCCAGTGCTGCCACGGTTGGCAGGGGCCCATGGCGCACATGATCCACGAGGCCCGTGACGCCGCGCTTGAGCATCTGCAGGCCGTGCAGCAGGGCGCTGACGTAAACCATGCGCGGGCTGCGCGGCGCGCGCCGCGCCATGGCCTCCAGCACGAACAGGTCCAGCGGCGCACCGGGCACGGTGTCGGCCAGCAAGGCCGTGTACGAGTGGGTGTGCGCGTTGACGAGCCCCGGGATGGCCAGGCAGCCGGCGGCATCGACTTCGGGGACCCCTTCAGCCAACGGTGCACAGCCGCTGGGTGTGACAGCTGCCAGGTGCGCACCTGCGATCCAGAGGTCGCTCACCGGGCCTGGCGTCGCATCGGGCGTGGCCAGAACGCGCACGCCCCGAACGCGGAGGGAAACCGGGGAGGGGTCGAACGGCGTGATGGCCAAAAGCTATCCAGGGAGACTGACGGACCTCACCCCGAAGCAAGGACAGTGCCTGCCAATGGCGTCTTGGCACAGTCCTTGCTGAAACCGTCGAACACCACTTGGTGGGCTTGACTGTCTTCATCGCCTCATGCTGGTTCTGCGTCACGCACTTCATCAAGACCCGGCCGGACTGCGCGCCGTTGATCTCATTCTCGACAACGGTCGCATCGAAGCCATCGGCGTGGATGCGGCTCTTGGCGTCGGTCCCGACATGCCTCGCGTCGACGCCTCTGGCCTGCTGGTGCTGCCGGGCCTGGTCAACGCGCACCTGCACTCCAACGAGTGCTTCGAGCGCGGCCTGTATGGCGCGCTGCCGCTGGAACGCTGGCTGGCGCGTGCCTACCCGCCGCTGGGCTCACCCGCAGTCCCCGTACGCTGGCACCGCCTGCGCACGCTGCTTTGCGCGATCGACGCGCTGCGCTCAGGCTGCGTGGCGGTGCAGGACGATTTTCTCAACCCCGGTTGCGAGCCCGAGGCGCTTGACGCCGTGATGCAGGCCTGGGCCGACAGCGGCCTGCGTGCCTCGGTAGCCACCACCCTGGGCGACCGGCCCTACCTCGACGGCATGGCCTTCGCTCGCGAACTGTGCCCCCCGGCGCTGGCTGCGCAGTTGGATGCCCGCCCTTCGCTGCCGCTGGCCGTACAGGCCGCCTTTTTCGAGTCTTCGCTGCAGCACTGGCACGGTCAGGCGCAGGGCCGCCTGCAGATCATGCTTGGCCCGCGCGGGCCGCAGCGCTGCAGCGACAGTCTGCTGCAGCAGGTGGCGGCGCTGGCAGAACGGCACGGCAGCCGCGTGCACATGCATGTGCTGGAAACGCGTACGCAGGCCGTCACCGCAACCGCCCAGGGCGGCAGCTTCATCGCCCGGCTGCAGGGCCTCGGTCTGCTGAGCGAGCGGCTGACGCTGAATCACGCGGTCTGGGTTGACGCGCCGCAAATCGACGCCATGGCGCGTGCCGGCTGCCACGTCACCCACAACCCGCTGAGCAACCTCAAGCTGGGCAGTGGCACGGCCCCGGTGCGGGCCATGCTGGATGCAGGTGTCAACGTGGCGCTGGGCTCTGACGGCCCCGCCACAGGCGACACCGCCGACATGGTGGAGGTGCTGCGCGCCGCCGCGCTGCTGCACCGAGGGCCCGAGACGCCGCCCTGTCAGTGGCTGGGCGCAGCCGAGGCCTGGTCCTGCGCCACCACGGGTGGAGCCGCCAGCATGGGCCTGGCCGACGGCAGTGGCACGCTGGCCGTGGGCGCCCCGGCCGATCTGCTGCTGCTGGACCTGCGGCACCGCGCATTCATTCCGCGCCACGATCCCGTGGCACAGCTGATCTATGCCGGCAACTCCGAGGCCGTGCACAGCGTCATCGTGGCCGGCAGACTGCTGATGTACGGCCGCCGCATTCTGGCCTTTGATGAAGACGCGGTACTCGATGAAGCCCGCGAGGCAGGCGAGCGCTTCTGCGCCGAGCATCTGCCGCCCAAGCTCGCTTGCGGCGCGTTGCTCGACCCGCTGCTGCAAGACGTGCACCGGCGCATCTGGGCTGACGCGACAGATCTGGGCGCGCACTGAGCATGGACTTCGATCTCAAGATATTCATCGACACCTTGCCCTCGCTGGCCTGGGGGGCCGTCACCACCGCCAAGCTGGCCGCGATGTCGGCCTTGCTCGGGCTGGTGGTGGGCGTGTTGGGCGGCCTGGCGCGCGTCTCAAGGCACAAACCGCTGCGCACACTGGCCTTCGCCTACGTCACGTTGATCCGCGGCCTGCCGCTGCTGGTGATCCTGCTCTTTTTGTACTACGGCCTGCCCTCGGTGGGCTTGCTGCTGCCGGCCACTGCGGTGGCAGTGCTGGCCCTGGCGATGACCAATGGCGCCTATGTCACAGAGATCGTGCGCGGCGGCATCGAGTCGATCGACCGCGGGCAGATGCGGGCCGCTCGCTCGCTGGGCATGTCGTACGCGCTGGCCATGCGCCGCATCGTGCTGCCGCAGGCCTTGCGCCGCGTGCTGCCGCCGCTCACCAACGAGTCGATCACGCTGCTGAAAAATACCGCGCTGGTGTCGGTGATCGCGATCTCCGATTTGCTTCGCGCAGGCGTCGACGCGATGACCTGGAAGGCCAACACCTTCAGCCCCTTCGCGGGCGTGGCGCTGTTCTATTTGTTGTTGACCTTGCCTCTGCTGGCGCTGAACGGCTGGCTTGAGCGTCGTTACCGCGTGCATTGAGGACTCACCTGACATGGCCATGCTGCGCGTCCACAACCTGCACAAGCGCTACGGCGCCAACGAGGTGCTGCGCGGCATCGACCTCACCGTGCAGCGCGGCGAGGTGGTGGTGGTGATCGGCCCGTCCGGGTCGGGCAAGAGCACGTTGTTGTCGTGCATCAACTTCCTGGAGCCTTTCGAAGCCGGGAACGTGCACGTCGATGGCGAGGCCATCGGCTGGACCGGCGGCAGCGACGGCGCACGCGTGCGCCAGAGCGAGCGCGAGCTGGATCGGCTGCGCGCCGGCATCGGCATCGTGTTCCAGCAATTCAACCTGTTCCCGCATCTGACGGTGCTGCAGAACGTCATCGAGGCACCAATCCGGGTCAAGCACGTGGACGCGGCCGACGCCACTGCACAAGCCCTGGCCCTGCTGGACAAGGTGGGTCTCGCTGCCAAGGCCCATGCCTGGCCGGCCGAGCTTTCCGGCGGTCAGCAGCAACGGGTGGCCATTGCGCGCGCGCTGGCCATGAGCCCCAAGCTGATGTTGTTCGACGAAGTGACTTCCGCGCTCGACCCCGAGCTGGTGGGCGAGGTGCTGGCCGTGATGCGGCGCCTGGCCGACGAGGGCATGACCATGGTGGTGGTCACGCACGAGATGGGATTTGCGCGCGACGTCGCCGACCGGGTCGTCTTCATGGACGGCGGCCTGATCGTCGAGCAGGGATTGCCGCAAGAGATCTTCACCCGCCCCACCGAACCGCGCACCCGGGCCTTCCTGGCCAAGGTGCTGGCCGATCTTCCCTCATCCCCTTCAGGAGTACCGACATGAAACGCAGACATCTCGCCCTGCTGACCCTGGCCGCCGCGCTGCTGGCTGGCGCCTTGCCCGTTGCGGCGCAGGACACGCTGACCAAAGTAAAGGCCGCAGGTGTACTGGTGATTGGCAACGGCGGCGCCTTTCCGCCCTTCGAATTCATCGAGAACGGCCAGCTGGTGGGTTACGACATCGACCTTGGCAACGAGATCGCGCGCCGTCTGGGGGTCGCGCCCAAGTGGGAGAAAATCGACTTCTCGGGCCTCATCGCAGCACTTACCAGCGGCCGTGTCGATGTGCTGATCACGGCCATGACCAAGACGCCCGACCGCGCAGCGCGCATTGGCTTTTCAACGTCGTACTACAACTCGGGCATCGCAGCAGCAGCGCGTGCAGGCACCAAGCTCGATACCGCAGCTGACCTCGCCGGCAAGGTCGTAGCCGTGCAGATGGGCACAGCGGGCGAGCGCTTCGTGCGTGACAACCACGGCAGCAGCGTCAAGGAAATCAAAGTCTTCAACGAGTTCCCGCTGGCCTTTGCCGACGTGGAATCGGGCCGCTCCGACGTGGTGGTGAACACCTTGCCGGTGCTGAAGTACAACGCTACGCGCCGCGGCGGCAAGCTGATCGTGTCGCCGTCCTTCGATTTTCGAGAGGTGGGGATCAACACGCGTCTGAACGATGCACCGATGATGGAGGCCATCAACACCATACTGGCGCAACTGCGTAGCGAAGGATTCCTCGACAAGCTCGACCAGAAGTGGTTCAAGTAGCCCGTCATCGTCACATCAGCCCCTGGAGACACCCATGCAGACCACTGCCACAAACGTGCAAACAAACACCGTCGATCTCAAGGTCGCAGCCATCACCGCCGACGCCTTCGCGCCCTTCGGCACGCTCATCGCCGCAGCCGAGGACGGCAAGCCGTTCGGCCCCGACGAGGCACAACTCGAGCTGACCCGAGGCACGCCACGTTTCTACGTCATGCGCCTGAAGCGGCGCGAACATGCGTTCACGCACATCACGCGCCACTTGTCGGTCACGCAGTGCCTGGCCTCGGTGGGCGGCAAGCCCTGGCTGCTGGCCGTGGCGCCGCCAGCCGACCCCGACAACCCCGACGGCGAGCCCGACCCTGCGGCCATCCGGGCCTTCCTCGTGCCGGGCGATGTGGCCGTGTCGCTGCACCGGGCCACCTGGCACGCAGGCCCATTCTTCGACGATCCCACGCACGACTTTTTCAATCTGGAGCTGGCCGACACCAACCAGGTGGATCACCACAATTGCCTGCTGGACCAGCGCTTTGGCCTGCGCTTCCGCTTCGTCACCTGAGAGGCTGAGTTGCCACTCCGACAGCACGGTCGGTACCCGTACTCGCCCATCGTTGGGCGCCCGGTCTACGACTGGCCCGACGGGCGGCGTCTGGCGGTGTACATCGCCGTCAATGTCGAGACCTTCCCATTCGGCGAAGGCCTGGGCCCTGAATTGAACGCGCGCCAGCCCGAGCCCGACGTCGTCAACCACGGCTGGCGCGACTGGGGCAACCGGGTTGGCGTATGGAACCTTCTGGAGGCGCTGGACGAGCACCAGTTGCCCGCAGCGGCGTTGTTGAACACGGCCGTCTACGACCACCACCCGCAGATTGCCGCAGCGTTTCGTGCACGGGGCGACGAAGTGGTGGGCCACGGCCGTACCAATGCCGAGCGCGCAGCCGACATGAGCCCCGAAGCCGAGCGCGAGATGATTGACGCCTGCACGGCGCGCATCAGCGCAGAGGAGGGCGCTGCACCTGCGGGTTGGATGAGTCCGTGGGTGAACGAGAGCGCACAGACGCCCGAGTTGCTGGCCGAGGCCGGCTACCAGTACACGCTGGACTGGCCGATGGACGACCAGCCCGTGTGGCTGAGCACCCAGGCGCGGCCCTTGCTGGCGCTGCCGTATGCCCGCCCCACCAACGACATCAGTGCCTTGCTCGGCGCCAGGATGGCGCCGCGGGCGTGGGTAGACACATTGTTTGACGCGCTGGACGGCATGCTGGACCAGTCGCGCCGCCAGCCGCTGGTCTTCAACCTCAGCCTGCATCCCTACCTGATCGGCCATGCCTTCAGGCTGCAGCCCTTCAGGCGCTTCCTCATGCACCTGGCATCGCTGCGCAACGACCTGTGGCTGACGCGTCCGGGCGACATCACGCGGCATGTGGCGGCTCTCCCAAAGGGTACGGTGCCTTGAATGCATGCACCACAAGATCCTGACGCGGCATTTTTCCAGCGGCCTTGTCGAGGGTCTGAACAACAAGGCCAAAGTCACTCTGAGAAAAACGTAGGACTATCGGCCGTCCAGGATTGCCGAGCTATTGCTGTGCCACGTGCTCTGCAGGTTTTCAGAGCCAAAACTCGTCCACAGGTTCTGCTGACGAAGCGAAACTTCATTCCGGCTCAGCGAGAGATGGACTGCTGCCCTTCCGGGCTAAAGAGATGTCGAGCGGTGCGCTCAGCTCAATCGGCGGCGCGGGCGACCGCCTCGACTTCAAATAGAAAACCCTCCTTGACGAGTCGGTCGATGACGCAGATCGTGTTCGGAGGAAAGACTGCGCTCTTGAACAAGCGCGGAAAGTGCTTGGCGCGCAGGGTCATGAAGAGCTCGATGTCCTGCGAGTGCACGAAGTAGGTCGTGAATTTGGCGATG
>JBBQIB010000211.1:0-7683 GCA_038324515.1 Burkholderiales bacterium | reverse complement strand
ACCGCCAGCATCGTCTTGCCGCACCCGGCGCTGCCGCAGACGAGCGTCGGCCGCCCTGTGGGCAGACCGCCACCGGTGATTTCATCGAGGCCGGTGATGCCGGTGGGCGATTTGGCCAGACCGGGTGTCGCGGGCGGGTCGGACTTCTTGTTCATGGCGCGCCGAGTTGACTGATGTTGGCAACCTGTCACGGGGGCGAACAAAGACAGTTGCCTGTCGAAACAGTCGTTGTCCGGAGGCCCCACCAGAACGTGGAGACCCCAACCTCAGACGGTCTCGCTTCCGAGCAGCGTCATGTTAAGGCAAATTTCTTGGCAGAAAATTGCTGCCAGCCAGACGGCGGCGTTGCCGCCAGAGCAGCGTCAACGGCAGCCTGGGCCTGCACCAGCAGGCGCTGCAGGTGCTCTGGGCCCTGAAAGCTTTCGGCGTAGATCTTGCAGATGGCGTCGGTGCCCGAAGGCCGCGCGGCATACCAGCCGCTGGTCGCGACGACCTGGATGCCGCCGATGGCGGCCCCATTGCCAGGGGCTTGGCTCAGAGGCTGAGAGTCTGCGGAGCAGGGACCGGGCCACTGAAGTCAGGAGTTCGCGAAGAGCACGACAGGGCCGGATTCGCGTTTCGAGATGGGAGGGCTCATCGCCTCAAGGGGCGCCGGTTGCGGGCGGGCGGCGGATCATCACCACCACCAGCGTCACCACGGTCAGCGGTATGACAAAGCCCATCATCACGCCTGAGAAGGCCTGCAGCGCGTCGTGCTGCTGCGCCGCCAGGACCAGGTAGGCCACGTAGGCGACGTAGTAGCCGAGGAAGACGCCGCCTTCCCAGCGCGCGATTTCGCGGCCGGACAAAAACACCGGTATGCAGGCCAGGGCCACTGCCAGCATCACCCAGATGTCGAAGGCCAGCAGCGAAGGCGCCATCACCAGGCCCAGGTCGCCCGACACCAGTCCCGACAAGCCCAGGCAGCCCAGGATGTTGAAGGTGTTGCTGCCGACGACGTTGCCCACTGCGATGTCGCGTTGGCCCTTGATCGCGGCCGTGATGCTGGTGGCCACTTCGGGCATGCTGGTGCCGGCCGCGACGATGGTCAGGCCGATGATCAGATCGCTGACGCCCATGGCTTTGGCGAAACTGACTGAGGCCTGCACCAGGTATTCAGAGCCAAACACCAGTGCGACCAGGCCAGCGGCGATCAAGCCGATCTGTGCCGCCCAGTGGCTGTCCCAGGCGCCGGCACCGGCGGGCTGGATCGCGTCGGCAAACTCGTCTTTCGCAGCCTGGGTCTCGCGGCGAGACTGCACCACCAGAAACACCGTGTAGGCCAACAGCAGTGCAAACAGGAAACCCCCGTCCAGGAACGAAAGATGGCCATCCAGCGTCAGCGCCAGCAGCAGCAGGCTCACGCCCAGCATGATCGGCACCTCTTGGCGGATCAACTGGATATTGACCACCAGCGGCGCGATCAGTGCGCTGATGCCCAGGATGAACAGCACATTGAAGATGTTGCTGCCCACCACGTTGCCGATGGCGAGGTCGGTCTTGCCGTCGAGCACAGCGCCGACGCTCACCGCGACTTCAGGCGCGCTGGTGCCCAGGGCGACGATGGTGAGTCCGACGACCAGCGGGCTGATGCCGAACGACAGCGCCAATTTGGACGCGCCGCGCACCAGCGTACTGGCGCCGATGACGAGCAGGATCAGGCCGCCGAGAAACATCAACATATTCATGGTCGGGACCCTTGGCTACCACCGTCTGCCCACTGCACGGCGGCCGAACTCACACTGCCCGTTGCCGTGCCGGCAGAGGACCGGAGCCGCCGCCGCGGCGGCGCAACATCGCAATGAGCAGGTGCAGCCCTGCCCCCAACAAGACCAGCAGCACGCTGCCAACGCCCCAGATCACCCAGGTCAACAGGGTCAGGCCGCCGGCCAGTGCCGGCGCAGCCTGAAGCAGACTCTCGACGACCGGCGCCAAACCCGACAGCAGCGAGCCCATCGCCTGCACGATCTCCGGCGGCACCCAGGGGACCAGCCACTCGGGCAGACGCAGGCTCTCGGCGCCCGATGCTGCGCCCGATGCGGCGCCTGTCAAGGTGCCTGCGTTTGAAAGCGTCCACACGGCGACGGCATTGGCAGCCCAGGCTGCCAGCGACCACAGTGCGAGAAGGCTGAAGATCACAAACCAGTTGAGTGCGTAGAACATGATGGATTGGTTTTGGTGAGAGTGAAAGCAAGCGGCTAGTCTCACGCAGTTTGAGCTTCGAACAAATCAGTTCCAGGAAGACTTAGACTTCGGTTTTTCCGATGCGAGATCGGCATGCTGAACTACCGCCATCTGTACTACTTCTGGGTCGTCACCAAGGAAGGCGGCTTCGCCCGCGCGGCCGAACGGCTGGACATGGCGATCCAGACCATCAGCGCCCAGGTGCGGGAGCTCGAGCGCGCGCTCGGCCACCAGTTGCTCAAGCCCGCAGGGCGCGGCGTGGCGATGACCGAGGCCGGACAGGCCGCTTTCGCCCGTGCCGAGGAAATCTTCCAGATCGGCCAGGTCATCCCCGACGAAGTGCGTGAGGCAGCCAGCGGCAAGGTCGCCCGATTGTCGGTCGGGCTGTCGGACGGCATTTCCAAGCTGGCTGCGCATGCGCTGCTCGAGCCGGTGCTCGCCACGCCATCATTGCGGCTGGTGTGCCATGAAGGCGAATTCGAGCAATTGCTGACCGAGTTGGCGCTGCATCACCTGGACCTGGTGCTGGCCGGGCAACCGGCACCGCGCAACCCGAACCTGCGTCTGTCGTGCGAACGCTTGGTCGAATCGAAGGTGGATTGGTACGGGCCCGCTGCCCATGTACAAAAGACGGACGTGGACCAGTTCCCGCAATCGCTGAACCGTCTGCCGGTGCTGCTGCCCACCGGCCACTCGGCGCTGCGCCTGAGTCTGGATCGCTGGTTCGAGTCCCAAGGATTACGCCCACGCATCGTCGGCGAGTTCGAAGACAGCGCACTGCTGGCGGTGTTTGCTGCGCGCGGGCTGGGCGTGTTCCCCGTCAGCCGGCTGGGCGCCAGTGACCTGGGCATGATGCGCGGGCTGCGCTTGCTCGGGCGCTGCGATGACGTGAAGGAGGAGATCCACGCCATCCGTTCACGCCGCGGGCAACATCATCCCCTGGTGATGCAGGTGGTGGCTGCAGCGCGCCTTTGAGCGCCCGTTTCAACGCGCCTGAACGGTTCCGCTCAGGCGCTGCAGCGGCGCGTCGTCTTGGGGGCCATGGACTCCTGGCCATCGACCAGATGCCAATGATGCCGGGCGGCCTCCAAGACCATGGTTTCGCCGTCGGCCAGATGGCCGTCTGCCCGGACGGCGGCCAAAGACAGACGCATGACAGTCCTTTGCAGCGCCGGATCCGAGATCTCGGCCATCAATGAAGCCAAGCTGCTGTCATCGACGCTGGCCATCAGCGAACCCGTCTCGTACCCGCCGAGCATCAGCTCTTCGCACAGCGTGTGAACGATGTGGGGCAGGAGATGGGGTTCCAGACCGAGTTCCTGCTCGGCGCCAAGTTGCTTGAGGATGTCGAGCTCGGAACTGCACACGTGACCGTCAGAGATGAGAACCAGCGCGACGATGCGCGCGGCTGCTTCTGGGCTGTTGTGGGGGTAGCTGCGCATGGAGGATTGCCTTCGGTGTTGAGGTTGTGATGAAGAGCCAAGGCAGAAGAATCGCCGCCTCTTGCTGGCATGGCCGCTCTCTGCGAGCACTCGCTGGTCGAGCCGCACCCGGCGCAACCTGGCCGCAGTGCGCTGCCGCCACAGCTGCCCTTCAAGGTCGTCGGAACGAAAGTGAAGCTTCAGCATCAGGCCCTTGAGAAGTTGCGACAGCTGGACTTTGTGGCCGTTGCAGATCCGGTGAAAGCAGATTGTGTGTGAGTATTACTTCGGAAAATACGAAGTCTCACAATCGACGGCTACGCGGCTTTGCACAGGGCACGCACACGCGGAGAGCCGACCCGCCCTGTCGCCCGGAACTGCCACGCAATCAGGCTCGGCCCGGCTGCAAAGAGGTGACCGCCGTGCGGACCAAAAATCGATCGCGGCGCGCACAGTCGCACCGCTCGATGAGGCAGTACCCACCGCTTCGGACCCGGATCCAGTCTGCTGCGAGTATTCGATGACCGCCAGCCCTACGGCGTTGCCGCCAGAGCAGCGTCCACGGTAGCCTGGGCCTGCACCAGCATGCGCTGCAGGTGCTCTGGGCCCTGAAAGCTTTCGGCGTAGATCTTGTAGATGGCCTCGGTGCCCGAAGGCCGCGCGGCATACCAGCCGCTGGCCGCCACGACCTTGATGCCGCCGATGGCTGCACCATTGCCAGGCGCATGGCTCAGCACCGTGGTGACCGGCTCGCCCGCCAGGTCGGTCGCGGTGATGGCGTCTGGCGCCAGGCCCGCCAACAGCACCTTTTGCTGCGCCGTGGCGGGTGCTTCGATGCGGTCTGCCACCGGCTGGCCAAGTCGGCTGACGAGTTCGAGATACAGCGCGCCCGGGTCGCTGCCGCAGCGCGCCGTGATCTCGGCCGCGAGCAGCGCGGCGATGATGCCGTCCTTGTCGGTGGTCCACGCCGTGCCGTCACGGCGCACAAACGCGGCGCCGGCACTTTCTTCGCCGGCAAAGGCCAGGCTGCCATCGAGCAGCCCTTGCGAGAACCACTTGAAGCCCACCGGCGCTTCGAAGAGCTGGCGACCCAGACGCGCCGCGACACGATCGATCAACTGCGTGCTGACCACTGTCTTGCCCACTGCCGCACTCGCGCGCCAAAGCGGCCGGTGCCGGAACAGGTAGTCGATGGCCACCGCCAGATAGTGGTTGGGTGGCAGCAGACCGGCAGCAGGCGTGACGATGCCGTGACGATCGTGGTCGGTGTCGCAGCCGAAAGCGATGTCGAAACGGTCCTTGATCCCGATCAGGCGCTGCATCGCGTAGGCCGACGACGGATCCATGCGGATCTGGCCGTCCCAATCGAGCGTCATGAAGGCAAAGCGCGGATCGACAGTTTCGCTGACCACCGTCAGGTTCAGCTTCCAGCGCTCGGCAATCGCCGCCCAGTAGTGCACACCCGCGCCGCCCAGCGGGTCGACCCCGATGCGCAGGCCGGCTTCGCGGATCGCGGCCATGTCGATGACGTGATCGAGGTCCTCGATGTAGTTGCCGATGAAGTTGTGGTGGTGCGTGGTGGCGGCCCGCAGGGCGCTGGCGTGGGGCACGCGCTGCACGCCCTGCAACCTGCGGTCGAGATAGCCGTTTGCTGCCGCCTGGATGGCGTCGGTCACGTCCTTCCCGGCCGGCCCGCCGTGGGGCGGGTTGTACTTGAAGCCGCCGTCGCGCGGCGGGTTGTGCGAAGGCGTGACCACGATGCCGTCGGCCAGTGTGCCGATGCCGCAGCGGTTGTGCTTGACGATGGCGTGCGAGATCGCCGGCGTGGGCGTGAACGGGGTGCCTGCAGCCAGCACCACGTCCACACCATTGGCTGCCAGCACTTCCAGCGCGCTGGCGCAGGCGGGCGCCGACAGCGCATGGGTGTCGATGCCCAAGAACAGCGGCCCGTTGATTCCCAGGCCTCGTCGGTAATCGCAGATGGCCTGCGTGATGGCCAGCACATGCCACTCGTTGAACGACACATCGAAGGCCGAGCCGCGGTGGCCGGAGGTGCCGAAGGCCACGCGCTGCGCCGGCACGCCCGGTTCGGGGCGTTGGTCGAAGTACGCCGCGACGAGCTTGTCGACGTCGATGAGCACGGATGCTGGCGCCAGCTTGCCAGCCAGCGGGCTGATGCGCGTGCTCATTGGATGCCCTCTGTGATGAGTCCGTCTGTGGTGAGTCCGTCTGTGTTGGGCCGGCCTGCGCCCTGCCCAGCCAATTGCCGCCGAGCTGCTTTGAGCACATGGGCCACGTCGAAGCCGAAGTGCGCTTGCACCACCTTGCCCGGCGCCGACAGGCCGAAGCTGCGCATGGCGATGATCTCGCCGTGGCGTCCGACATAGCGCTCCCAGCCCAGCGGTGATGCCGCTTCGACCGAGACGCGGGCGTGCACGCTGGCAGGCAGCACCTGCTCTTGATAACGCAGGTCCTGCAGCTCGAACAGCTCCCACGAAGGCATGCTGACGACGCGCGCCTTCACGCCTTCGCGCTTCAGCTGCTCGAAGGCGGCAATGCACAGCGCCACCTCGCTGCCGCTGGCCAGCAGCAGCACTTCGGGTTGGCCGTTGTCGGCATCTGCCAGCACGTAGGCACCGCGCGCGACACCTCGTGCATTTGCATAGCGTGTGCGGTCCAGCGTGGGCAGTGCCTGCCTTGAGAGCACCAGATGAGCGGGTTGGTTTTGCAGAGCCATGACCACGCGCCAGGCCTCGACCACCTCGTTGGCGTCAGCAGGGCGCAGTGTCACCCCACCCGGCATGGCACGCAGCGACGCCAGTTGCTCGATGGGCTGGTGTGTCGGGCCGTCTTCTCCCATCGCGATCGAGTCGTGCGTCCACACAAAGATCACCGGCAGCCCCATCATCGCCGTCAGGCGAATGGCACCGCGGGCGTAGTCGCTGAAGACCAGGAAGCTCGCCACAAACGGCCGCAGGCCGGACAGCGCCATGCCGCTGGCCACGGCACACATCGCATGCTCGCGGATGCCGAAGTGAAAGTTGCGGCCAGCCGGCGTTGCCGGCTCGAAGGCGCCGGCAAAGTCGAAGGCCAGTGTCGTCTTCGTCGACGGCGCCAGATCGGCGGCACCCCCCAGCAGCCAGGGCACGTGCGCAGCGATCGCGTTGAGCACCTGCCCCGAGGCATCGCGCGTGGCCAGGCCTTTGGCGTCGGTGGCAAAGGCCGGCAGCGTCGCGTCCCAGTCATCAGGCAGCTCAGGCAGCTCACGCAGCTCACGCAGCTCAGGCAGCTCAGGCAGCTCACGCCGCTCGCGCCGCTGCATCTGCTCGATCTGCGCTGCCAGCGCGGGGTATTGCGCACGGTAGGCCGCGAAGCGGGTGCGCCACGCCTGGTGTGCGCGCGCACCTCGGTGGCCGAACTGCGCGCTGAAATGTTCACGCACGCCGGCGGGTACGACAAAACTCAACTCGGGATCGAAGCCATAGAACTGCTTGGCCGCACGCGCTTCAGCCGCACCCAGCGGCTCGCCGTGCGCAGCGGCGCTGTCCTGCTTGTGCGGCGCACCAAAGCCGATGTGGCTGTGCACGACGATGAGGGTCGGGCGGTCGTGCGTGCCTTCAAAGGTCCGCAGCGCCAGTGCCGTGGCCTCGATGTCGTTGGCGTCGGCCACCTGCAGCACCTGCCAGCCGCAGGCCGTGAAGCGCGCAGCGACGTTCTCGGTGAAGGTCAGCGCGGTCGAGCCTTCGATGCTGATGCGGTTGCTGTCGTAGATCCAGCACAGCCGGCCCAGCTTCAGATGACCGGCCAGCGACGCCGCCTCGGCGCTCAGGCCTTCCATCATGTCGCCGTCACCGGCCAGCGCAAAAACGCGGTGCTCGAACAGCGTGAAGCCGGGTCGGTTGTAGGTGGCGGCCAGCCAGGCCTGCGCGATGGCCATGCCCACGCTGGTCGCCACCCCCTGGCCCAGCGGGCCGGTGGTGGTCTCGACACCCGTGGTCCAGCCATGTTCGGGGTGCCCGGTGCAGCGGCTGCCGGCCTG
>JBBQIB010000210.1:0-7731 GCA_038324515.1 Burkholderiales bacterium | reverse complement strand
GCTGCATGCGAAGCCAAGTCCGCTTTGAGACACAGTCAGTCCCCACTTGTACAAAATACCCCATCAGCCTGCCAAGGAGTCTTTGACCATGAGTCCATCCACCCACGCCACCCGAGCACCGCACGCAGGCTTGTCGCAGGTGGTCGGCGCCAACGAGCCGGCACTTTCTGAAGCGACGATCAGCGACTGGCTCGATCAGGCCTGCGAACGCTGGCCACAAGGCCAGGCCTGCGTGTTCGCAGCCAGCGGTGAGCGCTGGAGCTGGCCCGATTTGCGCGCGCACAGCTGCCAACTGGCAGGCGCGCTGTTGGCGCTGGGCTTCGAGAAAGGCGACCGCATCGGTATCTGGAGCCCCAACCGGGCCGAATGGATCCTGGCCCAGTACGCCAGCGCGCGCATTGGCGTGGTGCTGGTCAACATCAACCCCGCCTACCGCCTCTCGGAGCTGGAGTACGCGTTGAACAAGGTCGGCTGCAAAGGCATCATCAGCGCACCCGCATTCAAGACCAGCGCCTACTTGCAGATGCTGCAAACGCTGGCGCCTGAGCTGGCGCACTGCGCGGCCGGCCAGTTGCAAGCGGCCAGGCTGCCGGCGCTGCGCTGCGTCATCCGCATGGGCGACGAGCCCACTGCCGGCATGTTCAACTTCTCTGCCGTGTTGGCCATGGGCGATGCAGCACAGGCGGCCAGAGCGCAAGCCCTGGGCCAGACGCTGGACCGCCTGGATGCCATCAACATCCAGTTCACCAGCGGCACCACCGGCAACCCCAAGGGTGCCACGCTGACGCACCGCAACATCATCAACAACGCCCGCGACGTGGCGCGCACGATGGGCCTGCAAGCCGGCGACAAGCTGTGTATCCCTGTGCCGCTGTACCACTGTTTCGGCATGGTGATGGGCTCGCTGGCTTGCACGGTGACCGGGGCGACGATGGTGTTCCCGTCTGAAGGCTTCGAGCCGGTGGCCACGCTGAAGGCGGTGCACGACGAACGCTGCACCCACCTGCACGGCGTGCCGACGATGTTCATCGCGCAACTCGACGCTGTCGACTTTGCGCAATATGACTTGAGCTGCCTGCGCGGCGGCATCATGGCCGGCAGCCCCTGCCCGGTGGAAGTGATGAAGCGCGTCAACGCCCAAATGAACATGACCGAGGTGACGATTGCTTACGGCATGACCGAGACCTCGCCGGTGTCGTTTCAAAGCGGCGTCGATGACCCGCTGGACAAGCGGGTGTCCACAGTGGGCCGCGTGATGCCGCATCTGCAGGTCAAGGTCATCGACGCCGAAGGCAGCACCGTGCCGGTGGGCGAGCGTGGCGAGCTGTGCACCAAAGGCTACAGCGTGATGCTGGGCTACTGGGACGAAGAGGCCCGCACCCAGGAAGCCATCCAGGACGGCTGGATGCACACCGGTGACCTGGCAACCATCGACGAAGCGGGCTACTGCAACATCGTCGGCCGCGTCAAGGACATGCTGATCCGCGGCGGTGAAAACGTCTACCCGCGCGAGGTCGAAGAGTTTCTGTTCCGCCACCCCAAGATTTCTCAGGTGCAGGTCTTTGGTGTGCCCGATGCGCGTTATGGCGAAGAGGTCTGCGCCTGGGTGGTGCTGAAGGCCGGCGAGAGCGCCACCGAAGCCGAGATTCGCGGGTACTGCAAAGACCAGATCGCCCACTACAAGGTGCCGCGCCATGTGCGCTTTGTGCCAGAGCTGCCGATGACGGTGACCGGCAAGGCGCAGAAGTTCATGATGCGCGCCAAAATGGTTGAAGAACTGGGGCTGAGCGAAGCACGCTGACCCAACGCCAACCCGACTTGATGGAGTGCCCCACAGCGTGCTGAACGAAGCCGCAATCGTTGGAATCGTGACCCTGGTTGCCCTTGCTGCATTTTTCTGGAAGCGAAATGGCATCGGCTCGGGCCGCGCCTTCGGAAATCGAATTGCTGCGCACATCGGGATTCCCAAAAGTCTGTTTCACTCGCTTTTGGAACATGGTGTGGTGGGGTCGTCCCGCGACCTGTTGGCATCTCTCGAAAAGTCGCAGTTGAGCTTGAATCAGGCGAGCATCGAACTCGGGCCAACATTGTCCAGAGGGGCCGAGCGGCTGTACGCGCACTTTGGTGCCCAGGAATCGCTCAAGCAAGCGGAACCGATCGTGGCCAGACTCCTGTCAGAGTATGAACGCAAGCAATCAGCGCAAGCAACCAGCGCAAGCAATCAGCGCAAGCAATGAGCTCTGATGAGGCGACGCGCGGCGATGCCCAAGCTCTCGCTCAAGCGCAGCGGCCATGGCACCCCACCCCATGAACCCCCTCGGTCCTGATCTCCACCGACCCAAGGAATGCGAAGACGTTCTTCGCTCGCTTCCTGGCTGGTTCGGCATCGAAGAGTCTCTTCTGATGTATGCGAACGACACAGACAGGCTGCCAACCTTTGCCCTCGAACAAGAAGGAAAGGTGGTGTCTTTTCTGTCACTGGTGGAGCACTTCCCCGCGGCATGGGAGGTGCACTGCATCGCGGTGCACCAGCAGTGGCGCAACAAAGGGCACGGCACTTTGCTGTTGGCGGTCACCGAGAGATGGCTGGCAAGCAAAGGGGTGCGGTTCTTGCAGGTCAAGACCGTCGCTGAGGCCGGCAACAGCGCGGAGTACGACGAAACACGGCAGTTCTACCTGGCCAAAGGGTTCACGCCGCTTGAAGTGTTCCCACTGCTGTGGGCACCGCAGAACCCAGCGCTGCAACTCATCAAGACGATCCATTCGGCATCGCCAGCAGCCCCGGCACCGCCGAGCCGGCCTTCTTCTGCGACAGCACCACGCCGTTCTTGACCGCCACGATCTCGGCGACGATGGAGACGGCGATTTCTGCGGGCGTGCGTGAACCCAGGTCCAGCCCGATGGGGCCGTGCAGGCGGCTGATCTGGGCGTCGCTCAGCTCGAACAGCTTCAGACGCTCTTGGCGTTTGGCGGTGTTGCTGCGTGAGCCCAGGGCGCCGATGTAGAAGGCGGGGGACTTGAGCGCTTCAAGCAGCACCAGGTCGTCCAGTTTGGGGTCGTGCGTGACGGCGATGACGGCGCAGTGCGCGTCCAGTTGCATTTGCAGCACCAGGTCGTCGGGCATCTCTTTGCTGAAGGTGGTGCCGGGCACCTCCCAACTCAGGTTGTATTCCTCGCGTGGGTCGCAGCAGATGACCTCGAAGTCCAGCGCCAGCGCCATCGGCGCCACGGCACGGCTGAGCTGGCCGGCGCCGATGATGAGCAAGCGCCAGCGAGGGCCGTACAGCGCGCGCAGTTGCTTGCCGTCGAACTCGAAAGTCTGGCCGCGTTGTGCAGACTCGATGCGCACGGCGCCGCTGGCCAGGTCCATCACCCGCGCCACCAGCTCGTGCTTGGCCGTGCGCTGCAGCACCTCGTCGATCCAGGCCGTGTCGTGCAACGGCTCTTGCACCAGGCGCAGGTTGCCGCCGCAGGGCAAGCCAAAACGAGCGGCTTCGTCCTTGCTGACGCCATAGGTGACGAGCGACGGTTTAGCCACCCGCTCGCCATGGCGCACGCGGTCGATCAGATCGTCTTCGACACAGCCGCCGCTGACCGATCCGACCACCAGGCCGTCGCCACGCAAAGCCAGCAAGGCGCCAGGTGGTCGCGGGGCTGAGCCCCAGGTTTCGATGACGGTGACGAGCCACACGGGCTGGCCTTCTTGGTGCCAGGTGCGGGCTTGTTGAAGTACTTGCAGATCCAGACTGTCCATAGGGAGTCTCCTTGTGCGCGAGGGCAAAGTTCAATGATTTGAAGCACCGCCTCAAATCACGGAACACTGCCACGTTAACGCTGCGCCGGCGGGAATGGCAATGGCGCCGATCGGAGCAGCGGCACGGCAGTAGTGGGCAGGTCGGCTGCCGCTTGAGGAGGCATCGACACCGAGAGTTCGCGCAGCGAGGACCGGGCACGCAACGGTTGACGCAAGGCCTGACCCAGATCGGCCAGGCTGCGCAGGTTGTGTACCGGCAAAAAATGGTCCACATGCGGCAGCATCGCCTTGATGCCGGCGGCTCGTGGCTCAAAGCCTTCAAAACGCAGCAAGGGGTTGAGCCAGACCACGCGGTGCGCCATGCGGTGCAGATGCGCTGCAGCCTCGCTCAGCGCGCCGCCTTCGTCGTGGTCCAGGCCGTCGGTGACCAGCAGCACGGCTGCATTGGCGCCCAGCACGCGGCGCGCCCAACGGCGGTTGAATTGTTGCAACGTGCTGGCGATGCGGGTGCCGCCTTTCCAGTCCTGCACTTGCTCCTCAGCCATCAGCAGCGCCTGGTCGGGGTCGCGGTGGCGCAGGCAGCGGCTGATGTCGGTCAAGCGGGTGCCGAAAGTGAAGGTGTGCACACGCACATGGCGGCGAGTCAGGCCATGGATGTAGTGCAAAAACAGGCGCGCATAACGCTCCATCGAGCCTGAGATATCCAGCAGCACGACGATCGGCGGCACCACCTGGGCTTGCTGCGTGAAAGCAGGCGCCAGCGTGTGCGGCTGGCGGGCCATGCCTTGCAGCGTGCGGCGCAAGTGGATGCGGCCACGCGGTGCCGCCTGCTGGCGGCGCAGGCGCACCAGAGGCACCGGGGGCGGCAGTTGTTGTGCCAGCTTGGCGGCCCAGGCGAATTCTTCGGCCGTCATGGTTTCGAAATCGGCGCGTTGCAGACGTTCGCGCTCTGAAAAAGTGAACAGCGTTTCGAAGTGCAGTTCTTCTTTGGCGGTGTCGGGCGGCGGGGGCGGCGGCGGCGCGGCCTCACGGGGCGCGGCCAGCGCCTCGGCCAGGCGGTTGCTGCGCTTGTCTTGCGCCTTGTCACCGCGCCCGTGGATCTTGGGCAGCAGCATGTGCATCAGCTGCTCCATCAACTTGGGGTCACGAAAGAAGGTGTCGAAGGCGGCGTCGAAGATCGGCTGCTGGTCGTGGCGGTGCAGCATCACGGCTGAGAGCGCAGCATGCAGATCGTCGCGCCGCGCCAGCCCCACGGCTTCGACGGCAGCCACCGCGCTGAGCACCCGGTCTGGGCCCACCTGCAATCCAGCAGTGCGCAGGATGCGCGCAAAGTGCATCAGGTTGTCCACCAGCAGCGAGGGTTTCTTGGCAACGGCTATGTTCACGGGCGAAAGATCAGCCTCAGACTCAAGCTGGGCTTCAAGGGTTCAACTGACGGTGGGCAAGCGGTGGGCAGGCGGTAGGCAAGCGGTAGGCAAGCGGCGGACAAGCGTTCAACTCGCGCATCGGCAAGGCTTCGGCTGGGTCAATCGCGGCTCAGAGATGGCTCGGCGCATCCAGCACCGCCCTGGCACGCAACTCGTCCAGCAGCCTGGCCACCTCGGCACCTTGCACACGCACGATGTCGTCCTGGTACTTCAGCAGCACACCCAAAGTGTCATGCACGCTGGCGGGGTCGAGCTCCAGGCTGTCCAGCGCCACCAGCGCGTTGGTCCAGTCGATGGTTTCTGCCACGCCCGGGCCCTTGAACAAATCCAGCGTGCGCAGGCGCTGCACAAATTCGACCACCTGCAGGCCCAGCCGGTCGGATGCACCGGGGGCCTTGAGTTTGACGATGCGGCGCTCTTGCTCGACATCCGGAAACTCCACCCAGTGGTACAGGCAGCGGCGCTTCAGCGCATCGTGCACTTCGCGGGTGCGGTTGCTCGTAATCAACGTGATCGGCGCGGTGGCTGGGTCGGCGCGGATGGTACCCAGTTCGGGCACGGTGATCTGGTTTTCTGCCAGCACCTCCAGCAAGTAAGCGTCAAAAGGCTCATCCGCACGATCGAGTTCGTCGATCAGCAGCACGGGTGAGCGGTCCTGCGTCAGCGCTTGCAGCAGTGGCCGCTCCAGCAGCATGTCGCGGCTGTACAGGCTCTTGACCAGCGCGTCGCGGTCCACCTTGTCGCCGCCTGGCATGTCTGCTGCATTGAAGCGCCCGGCTTCGGCCAGCCGGATCTCGACCATCTGGCGGCCGACGTTCCACTCGTAGGCGGTCTGCGCCATGTCCAGGCCTTCAAAACACTGCACGCGCAGCAGTTTGGTTTGCATTGCCGCCGCCAGCGCTTTGGCCAGCTCGGTCTTGCCCACGCCAGGCTCACCTTCCAGAAACAGCGGTCGCTGCAGCTTCAGGGCCAAAAACAGCGCAGTGGCCAGGCGTCTGTCACACAGGTATTGCTGCCCAGCCAAGGCCTGCATCACGTCGGCCACCGAGCCAAAGGCTGCTGCAGGGGACGGCGAGGCATCAAATTCTGAACCAGATGTAGGGGACGAACTCATGTCAAAGACAACCGCTGTTGAAATGTAAAGACCCTGCGCGACCCCAGGCCGTGCCCGGCATCACGCGAGTCGGGGCAACAAGACAGCCCGAAAAACGAACAGGCGCCGGCCCGGCGACGGGCGGCGCCTGCGAGACCGCTGCAAGCAGCTTGCCCTGCAGCCGGCTGCTCAGCGAGCCGCAGCAACAGCCACCGCGCGGCCAGCCATCACGCTGACCATTGCAGCGCGGTATTCCGCCGAGCCGTGCAGGTCGCTGTTGACGCCCTCGGTACCCAGCGCCACCGCTTCGGCGGCGGCGGGGGTGAAGCTGGCATTCAAGGCAGCCTCGATCTCGGTGGCGCGGAAGACGGCGCTCTTGACCCCCGTCACCGCCACCCGCACGCCACTGGCGGTTTGCGCTGCAAATACGCCGACCATCGCGAAGCGCGATGCCGGTTGTTTGTATTTGATGTAAGCCGCCTTCATCACCGCCGGGAAGCTGACCGAGGTGATCAGCTCGCCATCTTCCAGCGCCGTGCTGAACATGCCGGTGAAGTAACTGTCAGCGGCGATCGTGCGCTTGTTGGTGTGCACCGTCGCACCCAGGCCTAAAACGGCGGCGGGGTAACAGGCGGCAGGGTCGGCATTGGCGATCGAGCCGCCCAGCGTGCCCATGTTGCGCACCATCATGTCGCCAATGCCAGCGGCCAGATCGGCCAGCGCCGGGCAGGCTTTGCGCACCAGGTCTGATGCCGCCACCGTGGCATGTTTGGTGGTGGCGCCGATGACGATGTTGTTGCCGTCCATGCAAATGCCCGACAGCTCGGCCACCGCGCCCAGGTCGATCAGCCGCTCGGACTGGCTGATGCGCAACTTCATCGCCTGGATCAGCGTCTGGCCACCGGCCAGGTAGCGGGCTTCGCCTGTGAAGGCTGCAGCGGCTGCGGCCGTGCTGGTGGGTCTGTCAAGTTCAAAGCTGTACATGTGTTGTGCTCCTCAATGGGGAATCCAGGGGCGAATCGATGGGTGATCAGGCTTTGCCATGCATCGCACGCCACACGCGCTCAGGCGTGGCCGGCATCGCAATGTCACGCACCCCCAGCGCATCGGTCAGCGCATTGATGAAGGCCGGGGGTGAGCCGATCGCGCCGGCCTCGCCGCAACCCTTGACGCCCAGCGGGTTGTGCGTGCACGGCGTACAGGTGTGGTCGACCGTGAAGTTGGGCAGGTCGTCGGCACGGGGCATCGCGTAGTCCATGTACGAGCCGGTCAGCAATTGGCCGGATTCGTTGTCGTAGACGCAGCTTTCCAGCATCGCCTGGCCCAAGCCCTGCGCGATGCCGCCGTGCACCTGGCCCGAGACGATCATCGGGTTGACGATGTTGCCAAAGTCGTCCACGGCCACGAACTTCTCGACCGTGGTGCGGCCGGTCTTGGGGTCGACCTCGACCTCGCAG
>JBBQIB010000209.1:0-7782 GCA_038324515.1 Burkholderiales bacterium | reverse complement strand
CGCCGCGAATGTCCGGACCGTTGCACACGGTCTGGGCGCCGACGTGCTGGCGCTGACGGCCGATGTGACCTTGATGGCCGAGTGCGAGGCCGCAATCTCATCAGCCTTGGCCCGTCACGGCCGCATCGACGTGGTCTGGGCCAACGCCGGCATGGCCTCCTTCGGGCCACTGTCGCATACCGACCCGCAGGCCTGGAAACGCTGCGTCGAGGTCAACATCAACGGCACGTTCAACACCGTCCGCAGCGCACTGCCGGCAGTATTGGCGGCGCGGGGATATGTGCTGGCCACGGCCTCGGTGGCCAGCTTCGGGCATGCACCCTTCATTTCGGCCTACGCGGCTTCCAAGGCTGCCATTGAGGCCATGTGTGACGCCTGGCGGATCGAGCTGGCCTCGCACGGTGTGGCGGTGGGCGTCATCCATCCCACCTGGGTCAGCACGCCGATGGTCAGCGAAAGCGCGCTGCATCCCAGTTTCGTACGCCTGCGCGCCACCATGCCTGGGCCGCTCGGTCGCGAGATTCCAGCGGCCCGCGCCGCGACCTTGATCGCCGATGGCATCGAGCGCCGCGACCGCCGCCTTTGGGTGCCGGGCTGGGTGCGCGCACTGCACTGGCTGCGCGCGTTGCTGCACACGCCGATCGCCGAACGCGAACTGCTGCGGGCGGTGCCTGAAATGGAGATGCACTACCTGCAGGGGCTGGCGCAAGCCGGGGCGCTGGCCTCGTCCCTGGGGCCCCGCGAACATGCCCGCGCGTTGGTGCAGAACGGGGAACAGCGCAGCAACGGCTGAGAGGCTGAGCGGGCTCGCTGCGGGAGCCGACCCGTCGCGCGGGAGGCTCATCCGCGGCGCGGCATGCGCCAGGGCAACATCAGCCGCACCGGCCAGCTCACCAGGCGCGGCACGTTCAGGGTCTCATGCACGGCCGTGACTTTCTCGCCCAACACGCCAGCGCTCAGCACCGAACGGGCGTAGAAGGGCCCGTCCTCCAGGCTCTGTGTCAGTCGCGGCGGCACGCCAGGGTCGCTGCGCATGGTGCGCGCGATGCCCCAGGCCGATCGTGGCAGCGGCTGACGCGCCGGCGCCGTGAAGGGGCTGTGGCTGCCGTCGGGCGCAAAACGTTGCGCGATGATGCGGTCGGGGCCCAGGCTCGGCCGGGGGCGCACGTCATAGATCACTGCCGTGCTGCCATCGGCCATCTCTGCGCGCGACCAGTCCCATTCGTGAAACGCGCGCTCGATGGGCTCGGCGCCCTGGTTGGCGTCCATGTACGCCGGTCCGCTCCAGCGCAGTCCCGGCTTCTCGAATTCGACCTCGACGCGCGCGCAGGGTGCGATCGGTCCCCAATGGTGGTGGCCTGCAGCGTCCAGCGCGGTGAGAAAGTTGCACACGCCTTCAGTCTGAAGACGTACACGGCCTCGCACGCGGTGCGGTATGGGAGATGTGACCTCGTCAACGTCAACAACCAGACCGCCCGCCTCCCAGGCCATGCGGCTGCGGCCAATGCGGTATTCGCGCTCGCTGCGATGGATGGCGCTGCGGCCACGTTCCGTCATCGCCCAGTAGGCGCCTCCTTGGCCATACAGCGCGACGTTCAGTGTGCAGTGATTCTCGGGGTCGGCCAGGCCGTCGGGTGAGCGGCCGCGCGCCCAGGCGTAGTAGGGCGAGAAGACGCTGCCGACAAAGGCAATGATCGTCAGGCCGTGTCGGCCGTCGTCGCTGAGCGCGTCGAGATACCACCAGAGGTAGCCACCTGGCGCGACCGACTGGTCGAATCGAGGTGTGCCATCAGCGTCTCGGCCGCCCGCAGGCCCGACAGCGCCGCCATCGGCACGCCCGGCCCCGGGTGCACGCTGCCCCCCGCCAGGTACAGGCCGGTCAGTGGCGTGCTCGCGCCCGAGCGCTTGAACACCGCCATCCAGCCCTGGCTCGCCGGCCCGTACAGCGCCCCGCCCGTGCCCGGAAACAGGCGGTTGAAGTCCGTTGGCGTGGTGATCTGCACCTGGTGCGGCTGCGCTGTCATCTGCAGCCCGCAGTGCTGCAACAACGCCAGGCTGCGGGTTTGGCATGAGTCGATCTCCGAATCTTCTAAGGGGTGATGGTCGCCGTCAGCGGGCGCGTTGACCAGGCACAAAAGTCGCTCCGGCCCGGGGGGCGCGGCGGCTGTGTCGTCGCGGTCCTGCGCACAGACGTAGACCGTGCCGCGGCGCGGCAGGCGACGCCGGCGGAAGACGTCATCGAACTCCGACGCGTAGTCGTCGTCGAAAAATACGTTGTGGCGAACCAGCGGGAACCCCGTCGCAGGCGCGTTGACCGCCCAGGTCAAGGCCGACAGCGAGCGCTCGGCCACCGGCACCCGCCGCGCCGCGCGCTTGACACCATCGCCGAGCAGACCCTGCGCCAACGCACCGGCATCGCCGTTGTAGACCACCGAGTCGGCCTCGATCAGCCGGCCATCGGCCAGCCGCACGCCGCTGACGCGGTTCGCGGTGATTTCGATGCGCTCGCAACGCTGGTTGAAGATGAGCTGGGCGCCGCGCCGTTGAGCCAGCCCGGCCAGCGCGCGGGCGAGCGCATGCATGCCTCCGCGCAGACTCCACACGCCGCACTGCTCCACATGGGCCACCAGCATCAGCGTGGCCGGGGCCACCCAGGGCGAGGTGCCGCAGTAGGTGGCATAGCGGCCGAAGAGTTGCTGCAGTCGCGGGTCGTGGAAGTGGTGGGCCAGCCGTTGCCACATCGTCGCAAAAGGTCCGAGCCCGGCCAACGTACCCAGGCCTGCAGGGCCGAGTTCGCGCACCAGGCCCAAGAAGCCGGGCTTCTGCGCGCGGATGTGCGGCCCCTCCAGACGGATGTAGACGCGGCGGGCTTCGGCGCAGAAGGCCAGGTAGCGGCGGGCCTCAGCCGGGCTTGAGAAACGAGCAATGGCATCAGCCGAAGCCTGGGTGTCCGCCAACAAATCGAGCCGGGTGTCGCTGCCACGCCAGGCGTGCCGCGCCAGCACCGACAGTGGTTCGAGCGTCATGAGACTGTCTACCGAACTCCCGGCATGGGCCAGGATCTGGTCGAACACCCAGCGCATCGTGAACACCGTGGGACCGGCGTCGATGCGCGCACCATCGACCTCGATCTGGCGCATCTTTCCGCCAGGCTCGGCTGCTGCCTCCACCAGGGTGACGTCCAGGCCGCGACAGGCCAGCAACAGGGCGCTGACCAGGCCGCCGACGCCGGCGCCGATGACGACGACGCGGTGGTCACCGCGCAGGGCGTCGGAATCAGCCATGCACCCTGCCCTTGAACCGGCCCTCGAGCCTGAGGACCTTGAAGCGAACGAACATCGACTCGCTGAAGTAGCCTTGGCCCTGCGCGGCGCGGATCGCCGCCAGGTGTGCCCCATGTCGGGCATAGGCGTCCATGTCGGCCTGGCTGTTCCAGACACTGAACGTGGCCTGTCGCAACACCGGCGCCTCGCCCAGACCGGCAGCGAGACGGCAGCCCGCAGCCCGCGCCAGCGATTGCTCCGAAGCCGGCGAAAACCGCCAGAAAGCCCAGGCACGCGAAGGGCGGATCGAGGCACGCGTCAATGCCGCCACCGGCTCACCCGGGTGCGGCGCGGCCGTCACAGCGATATGCTGGCCACCCCAACTGCCACGGCTCGACACAGCTCTCAGCTTGAAAAGGCACAACTCACGAGCGTGGCGCCGGTAAGCGGCAAGAACAGGAGAGTCGGCCAGAAAGCGATCAGCATGCGGCTCGCTGTCGAAAACGAGGAACAGGCCTTGCCTGGTCGCGCTGGGCCGCAGCCCGAAACCGCCCTCATGGCCACTGCCCATCGCCTTGGTCAGCGCCAATCCCGGCACGCCGCGAAGCAGCCAGCGTCCAAAGACCACGCGCGACCAGCCCCAGATCCAGGCGCCGGCACCTTGCGAAAGGTCGATGAGCAACAGCACGGCCACGTGGTCGGGCGTCGGATTCGAAGTCGATGCACCGCTGTCGGGATAGGTTTCGGGCGCCGCCTTGACGCCTGCGGAGCCGGACACTCGTCGGGCTGCTGCCGCCGTTGCGGGCATGGAAACGAGCCTGTTCATCGGTGTTGATGATCCGACAAAAACGCCGGGGCCGCCACCCCGGGGTTTCAGGCTACTTGACGCTGACCTCGACCCGGCGTGCCGCCGGATCCTCGCCGGCCAGATTGGCCTCGGCCTGCAGCGGCTTTTCGAGCACCACCCGTCCCGGCGCAATACCAGCAGCGAGCAAGCTGTCACGCACCGTGAAGGCGCGCTGTTTGGCGAGTTCCTGGTTGGATGCCAGCTCACCGGAAGCCGAGTGGTAGCCCGAGATCGTTGCCGTGATGCCCTGGTCTGCAGTCATCGAGGCGACCAGCTGTGTCAGGCCCTTGGCTTGCTCGCCTTCCAGAGTGACGGAACCCACGGCGAAGTACATCACCGAACGCATCGCTTCTGCAAGCGGGGCGGGCAGTCCGTCGTTTGCCGCCTTGTAGGGTGCCAGCAACTCCGGGTAGTTCTTGGCCATCGCGGCCCCGTACAGGGGCTTCTGCACACCTTGGTGACAGGTGAGGCAGTTCACCTTGGCCACATCGCCGTGCACACCCTTGCGGTTGGCTGGGAAGGTTTCGGTCAATGGCACCATGTAGGCGTTGTTCAGGTCGCGAGCCATCCGAATGCCGTACCAGGCCGTCACGCGCTGCGGCGGGTTGTTGGTCCACTCCTGCCAGTTGCGTGTGTTGTGGCAGGTGACGCAGTTGACCCCCAGACCCTGGGACATGTGCATCATGAGAGCGTAAGTGTGCTCGGCTTGCTTGGTACTCTTGTTGTTGGCGGCTGCGCCGGTGAACCTGAGCGCCTCATCGCCGTTGACACGGATCGGCTTGTCCTCCAAAAGATACGGCGTGAAGGGGTCGAACGGCAAGGACGACAGCCCCACTGACTTGGACGCGTAGTTCTGTCCTGCGAGATCGCCCATCAGCGAGTTCTCGGTGTACTTGCGGTCGGCCGGCTTGTACCAAACGTTGGCAGGGACGGGATTGCCACGGTGGCAGGTGTAACAGGTGACGCCAGTGGCCGCAACGTGCTTTTGCCAGTCCTGATTGACGTGCTGTGTCATCTCGATCATGCGCCGCGCCACGATCTTGGTGTACTTGCTGTCGTCGGCAAAGTTGTTGGCGACGTGACAGTAGGTGCAGCCCTCTTGGGGGGACACCCATGCCGTGATGGCCGCCATGTTGCGAGAGAACTCTGCCACGCTCAGGTGGCCCAGAATCTTGACGTTCTGGTACACCTCCGAGGCCTTCGGCCCGTCCGGGCTGGCCGCTTCGGACGAAGCGGGCGCCTGGTTGGCCGCTTGCTTGACCGCCTCGAGGCGTGGATTGACGTTCTGCTCCATGCCAGTGCCGCGGTAGCCCAATTGCTTGGTTTCGATCGGTGGCCGCTCCCCGCAACCGGCCAGCGACATCGCCAGCAGTCCTGCACCCAGTCCCGCCATCAAACCTCGGAGACTGAACTTCAAACTCGATATGCGGCTCATGGCTTGGCTCCCATCAAGGCGGGGTCGATGCTGATCGGGTACACCTGCGGATAGAACGGCACGACGTGGTGCTTCATCGACCACAGATACCAGTTGTCCACCACCGGCCCGGTCAGCAGGATGCCGATGCCACCCACCAGTGGGCAAAGCACGGCAAACCACCAGGCCCATCGATGTATCGACTCCATGGAGGCGTTGAAGCCCATGGTCCAGCGCCAGAACAGCGCCGCCCTTTCGCTGGCCGTGCCGCGGTCGACGATCTGCTCGATCTCGCGCTCGCCGCCGTAACGGCCTACCGCCAGGATGGTGGCGCCGTGCATCGCAAAAAGCAGCACAGAGCCGTAAAGGAAGACGATCGAAAGGGCGTGGAACGGGTTATAGAACAGGTTGCCGTGTCGCAGGGAGATGGCCGCGACCCAGTCCAGGTGGGGAAAGATGCCGAAGGGCACCGCCTCTGACCAGCTGCCCATCATGATGGGGCGGAAGAAGCCGCACACCAGATAGAGCCAGATCGCCGCGGCAAAGGCCCAGGCCACGTGCGTGCCCATCCCCAGTTGCCTGGCGCGGCGGTAGGTGCGCGCCCACCACAGCAGCAGCGACGTGGTCAGCAAGAAGCCCACCACCAGCCACCAACCGCCTTGCGCCAGCGGCGGGATGCTCAAGCCGTAGGACGGCGGCGGCGGCTCCAGCGCCAGCCAGAACAGCTGCCGAATCAGCTGCATCGGGCTCCAGTCAACCGAGGCCAGCATGTTGAAGCCGATGATGTTGAACGCCAACGTTCCGAACACCAGCGAAGCCACCCCCAGGCCGCCGAGATAGATGGGGCCGATCTGCGCGTTGCCGATGCGGCCGAGCAGGTGGAAGAGGAAGGGTTTTCCTGTACGACGCCAGTCGCCACTGGGCAGCGCCGGTCCGTCGTGCAGCGGGCCGACCGGCTGCACCGCAGTGAGCAGGTTCTGGTTCTCCAGCGAGAACAGGGGTGTGAATTGCGCCATGTTGTGTCTCCTGCGTTCGCGTTACATCCAGATCGGCAGGTTGAGCCACCAGCCCCACCATTCAGGCCAGCCGCGAGTCCAGAACGGCCCGCTGATGACGATGCACAGTGCTGAAAACCAGACCGCCGACAGCGCCAGGAACAGCCCCAAGCGGTGGATGCCCAACGTGCCGACCGAGTAGCCGATGAAGTCGCGGAAGAAGGTGTCTTCGTGCTCCGGCGTCTTGACGACCTCGCCCTTCTTCGGGTTGACCGCAGACAGCACCAAACCGCCGTGCAGTGACAAGGCCAGCGTGGTGGCGAAGAAAAGCGTCACGGCGATCATGTGCGCCGGGTTGTAGTGGAAGTGCAGGTACTGGTAGGCGACGTTGCTGACCCAGTCCAGGTGGGTGTAGATGCCGTAAGGAAAGGCGTGTCCCCAGGCGCCCAGCAGCACCGGACGGATGACCTGCAGCGTGGCGTACGCCAGGATGGCGAAGGCGAACGCGAAAGGCACATGCAGGCCCATGCCGAGCTTTCGGCAGATCTCGACTTCGCGCAATGCCCAGGAGCAAAACGCTCCGAGCGCGCAGACAGTGATGATCTGCCACAGCCCACCTTCCATCAGCGGCGCCATGCGCAGGCCGTAAGAGAGGTCGGGCGGCGCGACGCTGATTTGCCAAAGGTTCCAGGTCGGGCCCATGGCCGCCGCCCAGACGATCATGGCCGTGCCCAGCAGCGAGAAGAAGACGGTCGTCACGCCGAAGAAGCCGACGTAGAACGGACCCACCCAGAAGTCGAACAGATCGCCCCCGATCAGGGTGCCCCCGCGGACGCGGTACTTGCGCTCAAAACTCAGCATGGCCATGTGTTGGTCCTCCGTCTGGCAGGTGAAACGCCAGCGATGTCTGCGGCTGCGACGTGGGAATGAATTCGTGAATAAAAAGGGACAGGCGCGCCGGTCTTGGGGACACAGGCGCGCCCGCCTGCAGAAACGACCGAAGTCGTTACTTGGGAAGCGGCGCGTTCTGCGCCACTTTGGCTGCCGCCGCCTTCATGGTGTCGGGATGCCAAGAATTGATGTTGTACCGATCGCCACTGATCTGGATCAGGTGGATGCTCGTTGACACGAACGCGATCAGAAGACCGACAAGAATGATCGCCTTGCGGGGATCGACAATGCGCCAGTAACGCCACATGTTGCTTTCCTTTGCACTAACTCAGTTGGGAAATGACGGTGTAGACAGCGGTTCTCACGCCATCC
>JBBQIB010000208.1:0-7783 GCA_038324515.1 Burkholderiales bacterium | reverse complement strand
GCTCGTTTCTGGGTGGCATGCGTGCGGTTACCTGGACACAGGTGGCTCAGTACCTGATCCTGATCGTTGCCTACATGATTCCTGTGGTCTGGTTGTCGGTGAAGCACACAAACATGCCCGTGCCGCAAATATCCTACGGCTACCTGCTGGAAAAGGTATCAGCGAAAGAAGAGCAGTTGCTGAAAGACCCGAAGGAACTGGAAGTACGCGGCATCTTCAAGGCGCGTTCCGATGCGGCGGTTGAGAAGCTGAAAGACGTGCCAGCCTCCATGGCAGCTGACAAAGCGGCTGCAACCAAGAAGCTGGACGATCTGAAAGCCGCCAACGGCCCGGCAGCAGACATCAAGGCTGCAGAAACTGCACTGGCAGCCTTGCCCAAGGATGAGGCAGCAGCCAAAGCAGCCTACAACGCTGCGCGCACCTCTAATGCAGCGCGTGCCGCCCCTCCGCTGCGCCATGCCGAGCCCTTCCCGGGCAAGGACGAAGCTACGCGGGACATTGCACGCAAGAACTTCCTGGCGCTGGTGTTCTGTTTGATGATTGGTACCGCCGCGTTGCCGCACATCTTGATGCGCTTTTACACCGTACCTTCGGTGCGTGAAGCTCGCCAGTCGGTGGCTTGGTCGCTGTTCTTCATCTCGCTGCTGTACTTCACGGCACCGGCGCTGGCAGTGCTGGTCAAGTTCGACGTTTATACCCTGTTGGTGGGCGCGCCGATAGACCAGTTGCCTGGGTGGATTGCGCGCTGGAGTATTGTCGACCCCTCGCTGATGGCAGTGTCGGACATTAACAGGGACGGCATTTTGCAGCTGGCTGAAATCCGCCTGGGCGGCGACATTATTGTGCTGGCTACGCCTGAAATCGGCGGCTTGCCGTACGTGATTTCTGGCTTGGTGGCGGCGGGCGGCCTCGCTGCGGCGTTGTCAACCGCTGATGGCTTGTTGCTGACCATTGCCAATGCCTTGTCGCATGACGTGTATTACAAAGTGATCGACCCGAACGCTTCTGCATCACGCCGTGTTGCGATCTCCAAATCACTTTTGGTGGTGGTGGCGCTGGCGGCTGCCTACGTAGCGTCCTTGCGATTGGCAGACATTCTGTTCTTGGTGTCGGCGGCATTCTCGTTTGCGGCGGCTGCGTTCTTCCCGGCGCTGGTGCTTGGCATCTTCTGGAAGCGTGCCAACAAGTGGGGGGCTTCGCTCGGGATGGTGTCGGGATTGGCTGTCTCCTTCTACTACATGGCCACCACGCATCCCTGGATGTACAGTTTGTTCCACGACGGATCCCTCACGCCTGAAATACTGAAGGCCAACACCTGGTGGGATATTGCTCCGATCTCGGCTGGCATCTTTGGTGTGCCGCTGGGCTTTGCGGTGATCATCATCGTGTCGCTGTTGACCAAAGAACCGCCCAAGGAAGTTCAGGAGTTGGTTGAAAATGTGCGTTTCCCGAGCTTGGATGGCTCCACGTCGCAGGGCGTAGCACACTGACCGCCTAACGGATGGGAGCTGGCGGACGACCCGGCGTTCCAAATCATCATCAAAAAACCCCAGCCGTATGCAACAGCTGGGGTTTTTTTTAGCTCTTTTACCTGAATTCGTAACCCGAGTTTCCTCAAACCGCAAATATCGCTCCAATGCGTCTCCTGAGTTGCATTGCTTCGTCTTGGAAACGCAGTTTGCGCATTTCGGTGGTCTGGTGCACCTCGGTTTCAGTGTTTGGCGGGCTTGGCGGATGCAATACGACCTGGTCTTCCCACCGCGCAGCGCGGTGCGGGCGCACCGACCTGGTGCTCCAGCTCTCAGCACGTACTCGGGCAGCAGTATCTGCTGGCCTCGCTTGTAGATGGTGCGCTCGGTCAGGCGGTAGATTTTCGCCGGGCCTGCAGCGTCAGGACTGGGGTGACCTCGTTGGCTTCGCAGGCGGCGTCAGCCGTTTGGTCTGCCTGCTGCACTTTCACCCCTTTGGGTGCGTGGTGCACCTGCACCGCGTCCACCCAAACGCACTCGCGCTTGCCCTCGAGCATGGTGCTCCAGAGCGTGTCCGCGTCAGCCACCCGGGCTTTGGCTATCGTCTCCACCGGCCTGCTGCGCGGGTTCCACTTGATGATGAAGGCCACGGCCCACTTGAGCTGCTGCGCTTGCCGGTCAATCGCAAACATCAGCTTGGCCGGACTGCTGGTTATCCCGCCAAAGCCGACCCGGCGAAGGTGGACAAACTGATGGTCATCTTGATTCTTTCCTATTCGGTGATCTTGGTGACCATGGTTTACGGCCCCATTGCGGCCGTGCTGATGGAAATGTTCCCGACCCAAATCCGCTACACCTCGATGAGTTTGCCGTATCACATTGGTAACGGCTGATTCTGCTGATTCGGCGATTCGGCGGCTTGCTGCCTGCAAGTGCGCTGGCCATCGTCGCCCAAACCGACAACATGTACAACGGAATCTGGTACCCGATTGTTTTGGCCGGGATAACCCTCGTCATCGGTACGCTGTTCCTCAAGGAAACCAAGGACGTGGATATTTACGCCAATGACTAGACGCTGGTGACGCTGGCGCCCTTTTAGTCTGGCGGTGGAAAACTACACCAATGATGATGCAACGAACTCATTGGCAATTTTTTCAGACCTGATGGAAATCAGGATACGCCGCATTTCGTATATTTGTATGGCGAATTCGTCATAGGTCTTGGATTTTTCCAGTTTCAAACTCAGCGGCTCACAGCTCGGGCCCAACAAATTTTCAAGCTGCTTGGTAGCCCGGCGGACAAGAATTTTTAACGCCTCGGGCGACACTACCCGGCTGGCTGCGGGTGCTGAGTCTGGACTCGGGCTGGCGGCAAGGCTGGCACTGCTGCTGCTCACGGCTGCAACGGCGGGTTGAGCGACAGCAGGGCTGACGCTGGCGATCATCTGAAGCGTAACAAGTACTTCAAGATCGTTGGCGGTTACGCCTAATCCTGCCGTGTTTTTCAGTATTTCGACTGAGTTCCGTTTCCCGTCGCACATGATCAAGACTGAGCGCTGCCTGGGCGAAAGTTCCGAAGTGCGATTCTTGACAGCATTCAGGCCAGCCTCTGTTTTTGAGTAAATCATTGCCTGAATTTCCATTAAATTGACGCTGATACTGCCTGAAAACTATGTTATTCCAGAAAGGACATTTTTTCAAGAATTTTGAAGTTAACCTGTTTTTGAGGTATTGCCGATAGGTGTTTACGGCTGTATGCCCACACATCGCCGAGATGAGCACTTGACTCGCCTGACTGTTGGAGGAACCGGAAATTCAAACGCACTTTTTTCTCCCAAAGGCCCCCTGCCCGGCGCCCAACCGCGTGGTCCGCCAGCTGGTCCCGCGCCATGACGCGACACGCACGCTTCCAATATACCGGCCTCGCGAATTCACCCGATGGCCGATGGGGAATCCTTGCCGAGACCTCGCGCCAGGTCAGCTGCGGGCCACCTCGGACGGTATTTGGAGACCATCGCCAGCAACGAAGCTGGCCTTCAGCGATGCCTGCGCCAGCTGCGCAAGCTCTTGCCTCTTGGCCGTCGACAAGTCGCCCGGCACGCAACGTCCCGCAAAGCAGCAACGGCGACATTCAATCCGCATACCGCGCAACCCCCTGAGCGGCGGTTCAGCGCAACGCGATCTTTTGACTACCGGCCGCGTTAACTCGTCGCCCCGAGGCGGCCGGTCGCATAGGCACCGAGGCCCCCGAAGGGGTCCCCGCAGCAGTGGGCATACGGAGGTAGGCGGCACACAGGGCGATTGAGGCGCAGCGCGTGGCTTGAGACCGTCCGAGGTCACCACCTCGGGAGGCTCGCGTGCAAGCCTTCAACCGACAGCCCCAGTGGCACTGGCTGGGGTCAGGTCTTGTCTTTCTCCTCCTCATCAGATGCCAATCTCATCGAAGTCACCCGGCTTCGACGCGGTTGCGGCCAGCCGCCTTGGCGCAACAAAGCGCGGCGTCGGCACGTTCGAGCGCTTTGCTCGCAGCCTCGCCCTCGCGCAGCGCGGCCACGCCGATGAACACGGTGAACTCCACCGTGCCACCCTGAGGCAACGGGACGGCCATCGCAACGGTGCGTTCGCGCAGGCGCTGGGCCCCGCTCAGCGCCGAGTCGACGTCGCCGGTGGGCAGCAGCAGCAGGAACTCCTCGCCGCCCCATCGCGCCAGAGTGTCTCCCTCGCGCAGCGTGGTGGTGGCTTCCTTGGCGAAGCATTGCAGCACCAGATCGCCGGCGGCGTGCCCGTGGATGTCGTTGACGCGCTTGAAGTGGTCGATGTCCACCACCGCCAGGGCGAAGCGCTTGCCGCGCGCGGCCTGCTTGGCAAACATTTCCAGCAGCTCGGTCGCGCGCCGACGGTTGTAGAGCCCGGTGAGCGAGTCGCGTTCAGCGATCTCGATGTTTCGTTCCAACGCCTCGCGCAGCGCGATCTTCTGTTGTCCCAGACGTTGACGCAGCGCGCTCAGGCGTCCGGCCAGCACCGAGAACACGGGCAGCACGATGCACATCTGGAAGAACGTCACCCATTGCTCAGCAGCGGGGTAGCGCGCGGGCTGCCATTGCGCCATCACGGCCATGACCCCGCCCAGCAGAGCCAGCTGGTAAGCCGCGATCCAACGCACCTGGCGCGCCGGCAGCAGGGCGAAGATGGCATGGATCATCGCCACACAAAGCATCGGCAGGACCACCGCGCGCATGGGTCCGGTCATCGCATAGCAGACCACGACCGAGGTGCCGGAATAGACGATCTGCGCCAGTGTGAGCGTCGGGTCCTGCCATCTCAGGATCCAGCCGAAGTGCAAGGCTATCCTCGTCTCCGACATCAACAAGGACGGCATCTTCCAGCTGGGTGAGATGCGCATCGGTGGCGACATCATCGTGCTCGCCACGCCAGAGATCGCGGGCCTGCCATACGTCATCTCGGGCATGGTGGCTGCGGGTGGCCTGGCTGCTGCGCTGTCCACTGCCGACGGCTTGCTGCTGACCATCGCCAACGCGCTGAGCCACGACCTGTACTACAAGATGATCGACCCGAACGCGCCGGCAGCGCGCCGCGTGATGGTCTCCAAGGCACTGTTGCTGGTGGTGGCCCTGTTGGCGGCATACGTGGCTTCGCTGAAGATTGCCGACATCCTGTTCCTGGTGTCTGCGGCCTTCTCGTTGGCAGCGGCGGGCTTCTTCCCTGCGCTGGTGCTCGGCATCTTCTGGAAGCGGGCCAGCAAGTGGGGTGCGGTGCTGGGCATGCTGTCGGGCGTGAGCATCACGTTCTACTACATGGCCACGACGCAAGCCTGGATGCGCGGCCTGTTCGGTGTAACCGGCCCGGTGGCCGACTACACCTGGTTCGGCATCCTGCCGATCTCGGCCGGCATCTGGGGTGTGCCACTGGGCTTTGCGGTGATCATCATCGTGAGCCTGCTGACCCCTGCGCCGAAGGAGGAGATCCAGGAACTGGTGGAGCACGTGCGCTACCCGAACCTGAACACCACGCGCGCCTGATCGGGCTGCGCTGCACCCGGGCCGCACCTGCGGGGTGTGGCCCTTTTTCTTGAGGCTGCCGCCTGAGATACTGGGATGCCCCCGGCTCGCTCGCGGCCCGGCCCTTCGCACAAGCGAATTTCGCATAGACAAAATCTTGGCACTCTCTGCATCAGCACCGACCGGCACTCCGTCGCCCAGCCTGCTGGGAGAGTTGGGTGCGGAGATGGCGCGTCGCGCGCCCTTCGCGCAGATGGCGCCCGAGCACGTGGCGCAGTTCGTCGCCGGCGCAACCCAGGTCTACCACGCCCCTGGCGAGCTCTTGCTGGGCCCGCAAAGCGGCGCGGCGCGCACGCTGTGGCTGCTGCGCCAGGGCAGCGTCACCGGAGCCAGTGGCGCCACCGGCGGCAGCACGGAATCCTTCGAATTTGTCGCAGGTGAAATGTTTCCCGTGGGCGCGGTGCTGGCCGCGCGTGCCGTTACCAGTACCTATACCGCGCATGGCGACTGCTTCAGCCTGGCATTGCCGGCCGACGAGGTGCATCGTCTCGTGGCGGCCAGCCTGCCCTTCGCCAATTTCCTGCAGCGCCGCATGGCGCACTACCTCGAACTTTCGCGCCAGGCGGTGCAAACGGCCTGGGCCTCGCAGACCCTGGCGGCGCAGACGCTGGAAGCGCGCCTGGCCACGCTGCCGCGCAAGCAGCCGCTGGCCTGCAGCCCGGCCACGCCGCTGACCGAGGCGCTGTCGCAGATGCATCAGCGCCGCGTCGGCTCGGTGCTGGTTGTGGACAGCGCGATGGCGCCGCTGGGCATCCTGACGCGGTACGACATCCTGGGCCGCGTCACGCTGGCTCAGCGGCCACTCACCACGCCGCTGGCCGAGGTGATGAGCACGCCGGTGCACAGCCTGAACACCGAAGATACGCTGCAGGACGCCGCACTGCTGATGTCGCGCCACGGCATCCGCCATGTGCCCGTCACCGAAGGCGGAAGGCTCGTCAACATCGTGAGCGAGCGCGACCTGTTTGCGTTGCAGCGCCTCTCGTTGAAACAGCTCAGCACGCAGATGCGCGCCGCCCCCGACGAGGCCACGCTGCGCCAGCTGGCTGGGCAGATACGCCAGTTTGCGCGCCACCTGCTCGGCCAGGGTGTGCATGCGCGCCAGCTCACCGAGCTGATCAGCCACCTGAACGACGTCGTCACCGAGGCCCTGCTGCGCTTGGTGGCTGCGCGCCGCGGCCTGGATCTGTCCCGCGCCTGCTGGCTGGCCTTCGGCTCGGAGGGGCGCGGCGAGCAAACGGTGGCCACCGATCAGGACAACGGCTTCGTCTTCGACAGCGCACAGCCCGAGCTCGACCGACCGCGCTGGCTGGCCCTCGGCCGCGAAGTAAACGAAGCGCTGGACGCAGCAGGCTACCCGCTGTGCAAAGGCGGTGTGATGGCCGGCAACCCCGAGTGCTGCCTGACAGCCGACGAATGGCGGCAGCGATTTTCGCAATGGATGGCCCACGGCGAGCCCGAAGACCTGTTGAAGGCCAGCATCTTCTTCGACCTGCGGCCGTTGTACGGCCAAGTCGCGCTGGTCGAAGAGCTGGCTGCGATGCCGGCACGGGAGGCCAAGCGGGCGCCGCGTTTTCTGCGCCTGATGGTGGAAAACGCCTTGCGCCGCAGCGCCCCGCTGAACTGGCGCGGTGCGCTCGCCACCCACAACGAGGGCGGCCACGAGTGGCTCGACTTGAAGCTGCAGGGCACGGCAATCTTCGTGGATGCTGCTCGTCTGTTCGCCCTGGCCCAGGGCCTGTCCATGCTGAGCACGCGTGGGCGCCTGGAGGCGGCGGCGCCCGGGCTGCGCGCAGCGCCGCAAGAGGCCGAAGCCTGGGTGGGTGCCTTCGAGTTCTTGCAGATGCTGCGCCTGCGCGTGCAACTGGGCCAAGGCGCTGCGGGCTCTGAAAGCGCTCAGGGTGACGCCGCCAACCGCGTGGATGTGTCTGCGCTGAACGACATCGACCGGCGGGTGCTGAAAGAGGCGGTGCGAGTGGCGCGGCGCCTGCAGCAGCGGCTGGAGATGGACTTCCTGCGCTGAATGTTAGGGCAACGCTGAACAAGTCCCTCGCGGCACCCGCACCCCTGATTTGGGCGGCCTGCGGTGTTGCAAATCCTCGCCGTAGCCCGGGCTATGTCTGCGGTTTGTGCCTTGCATCCCATCCCAAACCAGGGCGCGGACACTGTGTGGCGGCCGCGCGGCGCTGGCTGGGTGCCTGCGGCCGCGCTTGTGAGCCTCCCGGTGGCAGTTCAG
>JBBQIB010000207.1:0-7794 GCA_038324515.1 Burkholderiales bacterium | reverse complement strand
AGCTACTCGGCCTTGGTGCGCGATGCAAGCTGGGGGCCGGCAGCTTCTGGGGCACTGCCCACCCACCCACTGCGTGACGACGAGCCGGCCCAAGCCGATGCTTCCCATGCCGCCCCTGCGCTGCACGCCGCCCATGCCCAGCCCTGGCATCAGTTTCCACGGGGCGCTTTGGCTGGCAACTTCTTGCACGATCAGTTGCAGTGGCTGGCCGAAGAAGGCTTTGTGCTTGACACCTCAGAGCCGCTGCAGCGCGCTTTGCAGCGCCGCTGCGAGCGCCAGGGTTGGGGCCATCGGGCCGAAGAAGTTGTGGCTTGGTTGAGCAAGGTCTGTACCACCCCGCTGCCTGCGCTTGGGGCGCCACTGGCGGCGATGTCTTCACTGACGCCGGAGATGGAGTTCTGGCTGCCCAGCGATGGTTTGCAGGCACACAAACTCGACGCGCTTTGCCAGCAGCACATCCAGCCCGCAGCAGCCCGCCCACAGTTTCCCGAGCGCGAGCTCAAAGGCATGCTGATGGGGTTTGCCGATCTGGTTTTCGAACACCAAGGGCGGTTTTGGGTGCTGGACTACAAATCCAACGCGCTGGGCACGCGTGATGCCGAGTACACGCAAGAAGCGATGAACGGCGCCATGCTGCAACACCGTTACGACGTGCAGGCAGCGCTTTACATGCTGGCCCTGCACCGGCTGCTGCAACTGCGTCTGGGCGCCAGCTACGTGCCTGCGCAACAGCTGGGCGGCGCCGTGTACTACTTCTTGCGCGGCGTCAACAGCGCCACTGCGGGCTGCTGCCACTTGGCGCCGCCGTTGGCGCTGCTGGAGGCGCTGGACGCCATGCTTCCACACGGCAACGCTGTTGCTGGCCGGGCGCAAGCATGACGCAGCTTGAGATGCTGCAAACACTCAGCCGCTGGCAGAGTGCCGGCTGGCTGCGCAGCCTGGACCTGGCGTTGGCCCGTTTCGTGAGCCAGACCGACCCGGCTGCACCCACCAGCCTGCTGCTGGCCACAGCATTTGTCAGCCACATGGAAGGGCGGGGCCACAGTGGTTTGCCGTTGCCTGATTTCGCGGCCAGAGTGCAGGGCGCGCTGGACGTGTTGGGCTGGCCCATCGAAGCCCTGCACGAGCTGCAGGCAGCACTCAAGGATTGGCCGACTGACGCTGCCGCGCTGCAGCTGGCCTGGGGCGGCTTGCCATCCGTCGCACTGGAAGCTGCAGCGCCAGCCGCCACATCGCCGTTGGTCGTGGCAGGTGGGCTTCTTTATCTGCGGCGCTATTGGCAATACGAATCGCGGGTGGCAGCGCAGATCACCGCGAGGGTGACAAGTCAAGCCGCAGTCGCTGGGGCAGCAACAACTGCAGCATCAACTGCAGCCCCGACGGCAACACGATCTTCGGCGCCAGCGACAGCCTTTCAAGCCGACAAGATCGACCCGAGCGCAGCGCGCGCAGTACTTGAGCGCCTCTTTGGCCCGCTCGCGCCGGGTGCCCAAACAGACTGGCAAATGATCGCCTGCGCCTTGGCTTTGCGCGCCCGGCTGACGATCATCACCGGCGGCCCGGGCACCGGCAAGACCTATACCGCAGCCCGGCTGTTGGTGTTGCTGCAATCCTTGCACGCCGGGCCACAAGCGCTGCGTGTGGCGCTGGCTGCGCCCACCGGCAAAGCAGCAGCGCGTCTGCGGCAAGCCATCAGCCAAGCCCTGCGCGGGCTGATCGGCCGGGTTGGCCCGGTCGGTGCATCAGAGATTGCGTTGCCGCAGGGGCATTGGGCACAGCACCTGGCACCCGCGCGCACCTTGCATGCGCTGCTGGGCACGCAGCCCGGCACACGCCGCTTCAGGCACAACCGGTCCAACCCCTTGGAGGTGGACGTGTTGTTCGTCGACGAAGCCTCGATGGTGCACCTGGAGATGATGGCGCAGCTGCTCGAAGCGCTGCCCGAGCGCTGCCGTGTCGTGTTGCTGGGCGACAAGGATCAACTTGCCTCGGTCGAGGCCGGCGCCGTGCTGGGTGATCTGTGCCAGGGCGCAGGGCAGGGTGGTCCTGCGGCAGGCTACCGCCGGGAGACAGCCGATTGGGTGCGGGAGCTCACCGGCGCGGACCTGCCACAGGCAGATCTGGGGCCGGGCTCAGCACTGGCGCAACAAATCGTGGTGCTGCGCCACAGCCACCGCTTTGAGGGCCCCATCGGCCAACTGGCGCAGGTGGTCAACAGCGGCCAAACGGGCGAAGCGCTGCAGATGCTGCGCGCCCAATCGGATGGCCCGATCGCCTTGGCTGTTGCGCGTGATGCTTCTGTGGTTCTGCGGCTGGCTGAGCACGGCAGAACGGGCGCCGTTGGGGGCTACAGCCGCTACCTGCAGCAACTGGCCAGGCGTCCCTTGACCGCCGCAGCCGGTGCCAATGCTGAGAGCCCATCGAGTGCATCGAGCCGATCAAGCTCACCAAGTCCATTCAACCCAGTGAACCCAATCAACCCATCACCCGTGTGGGACGACTGGGCCAAGGCCGTGCTGCGCAGCTTCGACAGCTTTCGCGTGCTGTGCGCCGTGCGCGACGGCCTCTGGGGCGTCAGCTGCCTCAACGCCGCGATCGAACGAGCGCTGGCCCAAGCTGGGCTGTTGTCTGGCCCAGGCGAGTGGTACGAAGGCCGCCCGGTGATGGTCACTCGCAACGATCCCGTTTTGGGCGTCTTCAACGGCGACATCGGCATCGTGCTGCGTGGGCCAGCCAAGGGCGCTGCGCTGCGTTGCTGCTTTCTCGACGGCGACAGTCTGCGCTCAGTGGCCATCAGCCGCCTGGCCGAAGTTGAAACCGCCTTTGCGATGACCGTCCACAAAAGCCAAGGCTCGGAGTTTGAGCACGTGGCGCTGGTGCTGCCCGAAGAAGATGTGCCGGTCTTGACCCGCGAGTTGATCTACACCGGCATCACCCGCGCCAGCCAGGCCTTCACCTTGGTGGCCAAGCAGCCCAGCCTGCTGAACTCAGCGCTGGGCCGCCTGACGAGGCGTGTCAGTGGGCTGCGGCAGATGCTCTGAAGTCACTCTAGATGCACCCCACGATATGGCCAACACAAGTCACTCAGATGCACCCCACGACATAGTTAACATAATATACATCGTACGCAATCATGGAGTCACCCATGCATGGGACTGGCTTGAGCGCCGCCATGGCGGCATCGAACATGCGCTCAGCCTCGGCGACACCCCCTCATGTGCCTAGAGGTGTGCCGCGTTTGCCCAGGTCGTGTGCCACCAATGGCGAAGCCTGGTAGCCGCCGTCAGTCGACTTCGACGCGGTTACGGCCGTTGGCCTTGGCGCGGTAAAGCGCCGCATCGGCACGTTCAAGTGCCTTGCTCGCGGCTTCGCACTCGCGCAGTGCCGCCACACCGATGGACACGGTGAAGGCAACCGTGCCACCCTGGGGCAATGGGACGGTCATGGCGACGACGCGCTCACGCAAGCGCTGCGCCACCCCAGGGTCCAGGTGTTCTTCGCAATTGGGCAAAAGCAGCAGAAACTCCTCACCGCCCCATCGCGCCAGAATATCTCCGTCGCGCAGCGTCGCGATGGCTTCGTTGGCAAAGCATTGCAGCACCCAGTCGCCAGCAGCGTGCCCGTGGGTGTCGTTGATGCGCTTGAAATGGTCGATGTCCACCACCGCCAAGGTGAAGCGCTTGCCGCGCGCGGCCTGCTTCGCAAACAGCTCGAGCATCTCGCTCGCCCGCCGTCGGTTGTAAAGTCCGGTCAGCGCGTCACGTTCTGCGAGCTCGATGTTTCGCTCCAGCGCCTGGCGCAAGGCGACCTTCTGTTGCCCCAAGCGCTGGCGCAGCGCGCTCAATCGCCCTGCCAGCACCGAGAATACGGGCAGCACAATGCACATCTGGACGAACGTCACCACTTCCTCGGCGGCAGGGTAGCGTTCGGGCTGCAATCGTGACATGACGGCCATGACCAGGCCCAGCAGACCCAGTAGGTAGGCCGCGATCCAGCGCACCTGGCGTGCTGACAGTGCGAAGATGGCGTAGATCATCGCCACGCAGAACATCGGCAAGACCACCGCGCGCATCGGCCCGGCCATGGCGTAGCAGACCACCACCGAGGTACCGGAATAGACGATCTGCGGCAGCGTGAGCGTCGGGTCGGTCCATCGCAGGCTCCATCCGAAGTGCAGAGCCAGGTAGGCGAAGACGCTGAGCGCCAGCGACATCGGCGCCCAGATGGCGACCGCCCTCGTGTCGGCGTGGCCCAGCGCAACGACTGCCACCAGCACGGGCACGGCGGCTGCGATGGCAAACAGCGACGACAGCACCTGACGCTTCCACAGCACCACGTCCTGCGCGCCACGCTCCCTGCGCCCCGTCCGCAGTGCAGCAGGGCCCGCCGGGGCGGCGTCTTCGGTCTGGGCATCCGGCGAAACCGGGTGTGTCACGGGCATCATGTCGGTGGCGCTCCTCCCGCCTCTTCGGCAGGCCAACGGCAATTCCGAAGCGCCATTGTGGGCAGGTGCCGCACTTGCTGCGGAAACTGTCACGCAGCGCATTGGCCTCGGAGACTGAGAGACATCTGATGCCGCATTTGATGCCGCACTTGATACCGCGTCAGCGGGTCGCGGGGCGCGTGCGGACGAGCTTGCTCAAGGCCCTCCGTTGTCGCCGAGACTAGTTGGACGAGGGGTCCGCCTCGGCATCCACTTCGTCGGCTGCTGCTGCAGAAGCGCCCGAAAGCGGCAGCACGCGATCCAGTGGCCTGCAGGTGCGGCGGTTCAGAGCGGCCAGGCGCTCTGACTTTTCCATCGCCGCGATCACGACTTCCGGGTGCATCATCAGCAAAAACGGGTTCTTGACTGGCACTTGATCGGTGGCTTGTTCGCTCATTTCAGGTCTCCAGAAGGCAGGATGCCTTGTTATCGACCACTCTAGGGTTGAGACAAATGCAAATCGATCAGCGGCGTGCCAAATGCCGCGTCATCCGTTGGCTGACAGGCCTGCGTGAACAGGGTCACGGTGCCGGACATGGCAAGCTTTGGGCCGGCCAGATGCTGTGCATTCAGTCACGTCGGAGAGCCGATCAACGCCACTCAGCGGCTGGCCGCCTGCAGCCTTGCAGCCAGTGCTTCGCGGCCCGCCAGGTGGGCAAATGCTGCTGCGTCCAGGCCCGCGTCGTTGCGTGCCTTGGTCGATGCACCCCGCGCCAGCAGCGTATCGGCCAGGGTTTCGGGGCCGTAGCGCGAGGCCATCATCAGCGGTGTGCTGCGGTTGGGGCTTTGTGCTTCGAGCTCTGCGCCGCGCTCCAGCAGCCATGCGGCAACGCCGTTGTCCGGCCCGCTGGCGGCATAGTGCAGCGGTGTCCAGCCGGGTCGATTCACGGCCGCGCCGCGTGCCAGCAAGGCCTGCACCGATGTCAGGTCACCACGCAGCGCAGCCATCATCAGCGGTGTTTCGTTGGCGGTATTGGTGGCGTCGACCTGGATGGCCGGGTGCGCCAGCAGCGCCGCCACCACCTTGGGCGAGCCGTCGCTGATCGCCACTGTCAAAGCCACCTGCCCTTTGGGATTGGTGGCGTTGGGGTCCACGCCCTCGGCCAGCAAGGCTTTGACGGTGCTGACGTTGTCGATGTTGATGGCCCTGAACAGGTTCACTAAAGGATCTGCCTGAGCCTGAAAACTTGCAGTCAAAACAAATAGATAGATAAGGTGTTTAAAGTAATTTCTCAGCATTTGACTGTGCTCTTGCGCTACCTGGCAGCGCTGAAAAGGGTCTCGAAATTGGCCGTGGTGGCAGCCGCAACATCCTCTACAGGCAAGCCCTTCAGAGTGGCCAGTTGCTGCGCCACATGGGCCACATAAGCGGGCTGATTGGTCTTGCCCCGGTGCGGCACAGGCGCCAGATACGGACTGTCGGTCTCGATCAGACAACGCTCCAACGGCACCATTTTGGCCACCTGCTGCAACTCAACGGCGCTCTTGAAGCTGATGATGCCCGAGAAGGAGATGTAGAAGCCCATCTCCAGCGCAGCTTCGGCCACCGCCTGGGTTTCGGTGAAGCAGTGGAAGACACCGCGTACCGCGCCCTGCCCTTCGTTGCGCAGAATCTCCAGCGTGTCTGCGCTGGCGCTGCGGGTGTGGATCACCAGCGGCAGGCGGGTTGCTTGGGCAGCCTGGATGTGGGTGGCAAAGCGCTGACGCTGCCAGGCCATGTCTGCCCAACTCCTGCCATTCAGGCGGTAGTAGTCCAGGCCGGTCTCGCCGATGGCCACCACGCGGGGCCGCGCCGCGCGCTCCAGCAAATCCGCCAGGGTGGGCTCTTGCACGCCTTCGTTGTCGGGGTGCACGCCCACCGTCGCCCAGAAATTGGGATGGTCCAGCGCCAGTGCATGCACGTCGTCGAATTCTTCAAGCGTGGTGCAGATGCACAGTGCGCGATCGACCTCGGCCTCGGCCATGGCCTGGCGCAACTCAGGGATACGCTCGCGCAGGCCCTCGAAGTTGAGGTGGCAGTGGGAATCTACAAACATCGGTTATCAGGGCGGGGCTTGGGCGGGGCTTTAAGGCTGCCTGCCCGCGCGCCAGCGAGAGGCCCGGATCACAAGGTCTGGGTGGGCTTGGACGACGAGATGCTGGTGCCCAGCACTTCTTCGATCTTCAGCTTGAGCTGGCGGGACTTGTCGTCGTTGGGGAAGCGCACCCCCACACCCTGGGTGCGGCCACCCGAAGCATTGGGCGGTGTGATCCAGGCCACCTTGCCGGCCACCGGGAAGCGCTGCGGGTCATCGGGCAAAGACATCAGCAGATAGATGTCCTCGCCCAGCCGGTACTCGCGTGTCGTGGGCACAAACAAGCCCCCGTCGTTGAGCAGCGGCATGTAGGCCGCGTACAGCGCACCCCGCTCGCGAAACACGAGCTGGATCACCGCCGGCCGCGCCGTACTGGCCTGCGTGCCGCCAGCCAGGCTCAGAGGCGCGTCAAGCTGGCCAAATCGGGTGGGCACTCGTTCGTTCATGTTCGTCAGTGTAGCCAAGTCGCGCGCCTTTGAGCCGCGCTCAGGCCTGGCCCTGGGCTCTTCGTTGACGCAGGTTCATGCAGGACTTGCGAATCAGCAGCGAGTTGTTGCAACAGCGGGTAACACCGCCGGCCTGGCGCCTGCCTGTGCGGGCCTGGCTGCATCTGCCCAAGCGCTGGCGCCGGCTGAGACCAAAGCCTCGCACAGCAAGCCTTCGTTCCAGGGATGGCCGGCGTTGCGCGCAGTGCGGGCCAGGGTCTCTGACCAGGCTGACAAGCGCTGTGGGTCTGCGCCTTCGGGCATCTGGGTGGCGGCAAAAAACCGCGGTGCGGCGCCTTGGCTCATGGCCAGCGCGTCGTGACAGACCTTTTGCAAGGCGTCCAACATCAATGGCACCGGCCAGCCGGCCAGTTCTTGCGCCTGGCCGCCAGCCACGGCCTGCGGCAGCGCTGCCCAAGATTTGGCGTCCAGGCCCGCCGCCGCCCAGGTCAAGACGTCCAGCGGCCTGCCGCTGCAAGCGACCAGCATGGCTGCGGGTTCGGCAACACCTTGGCTTTGCAGCCAGGCCTGAGCTTGCTGTGCCGTCGGCACCGGCAAACGCAGGTGCTGGCAGCGGCTGCGCAGCGTGGGCAGCAGCGCGCTGGGGTCAGCGGCACTGAGCAGCAAGCGCGTGCCGGCGGGCGGCTCTTCCAGCGTCTTGAGCAGCGCGTTGGCGGACTGCAGGTTCATCGTTTCTGCAGGGTGGATCACCAGCACCTTGGCGCGGCCACGTGAATTGCTCAGCGTGCTC
>JBBQIB010000206.1:0-7824 GCA_038324515.1 Burkholderiales bacterium | reverse complement strand
CGGGGTGCGATCGCCAGCCATGTCAGCCAGTTGCACGGCTCGGTGGATCTGGAACGGATCGCCCTGACCTCTTCCGGCGTCAGTGCGCTGATGGTGGCCATGCAGTTGCTGATCGAGCCTGGCGACGAAGTGGGGACGGCGGTGCCCGTGAGTGCCCGGTGTTGCCTTTGGCGATGAAGCCGAGGCTTGGTTGCGCTGGTGCTGCGCCTCGGCAGACCTCACGCGGCTGGACAACGGCTCGCAACGTCTGCAGCGGGGTTTGCGCCTATAATCAGCGGCTGCTCTGGTTTACAGGGCAATTCAGCACGGCGCCGGTCGGTTTCACTGGCGTTCGCAAGTCAACCCGGAAACCCTCAAGCACCGGCAGTGATTCGGATCCCTGCCGGGCGCGGCTCAACAGCAGGCCCTGGCGCCTGCAATGTCGGGTCACGAGGTGATTTCCACATCCAGAACTCAAGGAAATCCCATGTCTCTGACCACCGCCGTCACGGCTGAAGTCATCAAAGTCCACGGCCGCGGCCCTGCCGACACCGGCAGCCCCGAAGTGCAAGTGGCTCTGTTGACCACGCGCATCAACGAGTTGATGCCGCACTTCAAAGAGCACAAGAAAGATCACCACGGCCGCCGCGGCTTGCTGAAGATGGTCAACCAGCGCAAGAGCTTGCTGTCTTACCTCAAGGACAAAGACGCCGAGCGCTACACCGCGCTGATCGGCAAACTCGGCCTGCGCAAATAAGCGCTTTGCCGCAATCGCTTTGCCGCCTCATCGGCGAACTCTCAGCTTTGTGCCAAGGTGATGGCTCGGGTTTGTGAAATGCACACCCGGCCATCACCCAGCCCACCAGGCTGGATATTCAGAAGTCGTTGCATGTCGGCGACTCCGCCCAAGTTTCATCCACCCGGGCCGCTTTGGCTGTGTCATTCCAAGGGCATCACTGCAATCGCTGCAAGGCAGCCGTGCAGCGCTGGTGCCTCTGGAATGGCATGAAGCAGCCCACTTCAAAAGGACGCCACATTCATGAGCATGTTCAAGAAAATCACCAAGACCTTCACCTGGGGCGCACACACCGTCACGATGGAAACGGGCGAAATCGCCCGCCAGTCCACGGGCGCCGTGCTGGTCAACATGGACGACACCGTGGTCCTGGCCACCGTGGTCGCCAAGACCGATGCCAAAGCCGGGCAGGATTTCTTTCCGCTGACGGTGGACTACATCGAGAAGACTTACGCCGCCGGCAAGATCCCGGGCAGCTTTTTCAAGCGTGAAGGCCGCCCCAGCGAGCTGGAGACGCTGACCAGCCGCCTGATCGACCGCCCGATCCGTCCGCTGTTCCCCGAGGGCTTTTTCAACGAAGTGCAAGTGGTGATCCACGTGCTGAGCCTGAACCCCGAGGTGCAGGCTGACATCGCTGCGATCATCGGTGCCAGCGCAGCGCTGGCCATTTCCGGCATCCCTTTCAACGGACCGATCGGTGCGGCGCGGGTGGGCTACATCAACGGCGAATACGTGCTGAACCCCAGCCAGACCCAATTGCCCAACAGCAAGATGGAGCTGATCGTGGCGGGCACCGAAGCTGCGGTGCTGATGGTCGAATCCGAAGCCGACCAGCTGTCGGAAGAAGTGATGCTGGGCGGGGTGGTGTTTGGCCACGACCAGGGCAAGATCGCGATCCATGCCATCAACGAATTGGTGCGCGAAGCCGGCAAGCCCGAGTGGCAGTGGACGGCACCGGCCAAGGACGAGGCCTTTATCGCCAAGGTCAATGCACTGGCCGAAGAGCCGCTGCGCGCTGCCTACCAAATCCGCAGCAAGCAAGCGCGTACCCAGGCTTGCCGCGAGGTCACCTCCAAGGTGATGGAAGCCTTGAAGGCTGAAGGCTTGAACTTCGACAAGGTCGAGGTCGAAGGCCTGCTGTTCGAGATCGAGAGCCGCATCGTGCGCGGCCAGATCCTGGCCGGCGAGCCGCGCATCGACGGCCGCGACACGCGCACCGTGCGCGCCATCGAGATCCGCACCAGCGTGCTGCCGCGCACCCACGGCTCGGCGTTGTTCACACGCGGCGAGACACAGGCGCTGGTGGCGGCCACGCTGGGCACCGAGCGCGATGCGCAACGCATCGATGCGCTGGCGGGTGACTATGAAGACCGCTTCATGATGCACTACAACATGCCGCCCTTTGCCACTGGCGAAACCGGCCGCGTGGGCAGCCCCAAGCGGCGCGAGATCGGCCACGGCCGTCTGGCCAAGCGCGCTTTGATCGCGGCGCTGCCGAGCAAGGAAGACTTTCCGTACACGCTGCGTGTGGTCAGCGAAATCACCGAGTCCAACGGCTCGTCGTCGATGGCCAGTGTGTGTGGTGGCTGCCTGGCGCTGATGGACGCCGGTGTGCCGATGAAGGCCCACGTGGCAGGCATCGCCATGGGCCTCATCAAGGACGCCAACCGTTTTGCCGTGTTGACCGACATCCTGGGTGATGAAGATCATCTGGGCGACATGGACTTCAAGGTGGCCGGCACGCAGGCCGGCATCACGGCGCTGCAGATGGACATCAAGATCCAGGGCATCACCAAAGAGATCATGCAGGTCGCACTGGCGCAGGCCAAGGAAGCGCGCTTGCACATCCTGTCCAAAATGGTCGAAGCCGTGGGTGGCGCCAAGACCGAGGTCAGCCAGTTTGCGCCGCGTCTGTACACGATGAAGATCAACCCCGACAAGATCCGCGACGTGATCGGCAAGGGCGGCGCGATGATCCGTTCGTTGACCGAAGAAACCGGCTGCACCATCGACATCGGCGAAGACGGCACCATCACGATTGCCAGCGTTGACGCCGACAAGGCCGAGTTTGCCAAGCGCCGCATCACCGAGATCACGGCCGAAGCCGAAGTGGGCAAGGTCTACGAAGGCGCAATCACCAAGATTCTGGACTTCGGAGCGTTGGTCAACATCCTGCCGGGCAAAGACGGTTTGCTGCACATCAGCCAGATTGCGCACCAGCGGGTCGAGAAGGTCGAGGACTTCCTCAAAGAAGGCCAGGTGGTGCAGGTCAAGGTGCTCGAGACAGACGAAAAAGGCCGCATCAAGCTGAGCATGAAGGCCCTGCTCGAGCGCCCTGAAGGCATGCCCGAAGAGCGCTTCGAGCCACGTGGCGACAGGGGTGACAGGCCACGTCGTGGTGGCTATGGCGACCGTGACGATCGGCCCCGCCGTGACCGCAACGAGCGCAGCGACAGGCCGCGCCGCGAGGGCGCCGACAACGCCCAGCCCGAGTCGAATGCCGAGCATGATGTGACGCCGCAGCCTGCAGTTGAAGCGCCCAAGCCACAAGAGTGAGCGCAAGAGTGAGCGCAAGATTGAGGGCAAGAGTGATTGCAAGCGTGAGCGCAGGAGTGGGCGCATGACTTCTCTGCCTGCAGCCGCGCCGCTGATGCAAGCGGTCGAGATCACCGCGCCTGGCGGGCCTGAGGTGCTGCAGCTTTGCCGGCGTCCAAGGCCCCAGCCTGCAGCAGGCGAGTTGCTGATTGCCGTGCAGGCCAGCGGCATCAACCGGCCCGATGTACTGCAGCGCAAGGGCCTGTATCCGATGCCGCCGGGTGTCTCGGATTTGCCTGGGCTGGAGGTGGCCGGCACGGTGGCTGCCGGCTCGGCGCAAGATCTGGCGGCTGCCGGTTTGGCGCTGGGCGATCGGGTCTGCGCACTGGTCGCAGGAGGAGGTTATGCCGAGTACTGCGTGGCACCTGTCGGCCAGTGCATGCCGCTGCCGGCCGGACTGAGCATGGTGCAAGCCGCGAGTCTGCCCGAGACCTTTTTCACCGTCTGGCAAAACGTGTTTTTTATCGCTGGGCTCAAGGCCGGCGAGAGCTTGCTGATCCAGGGCGGCTCCAGTGGCATCGGTGTCACGGCGATCCAGTTGGCCAAAGCCAGGGGGTGTCAGGTGATCGTCACGGCAGGCACGGATGAGAAATGTGCTGCCTGCCTGGCTCTGGGCGCAGACCACGCGATCAACTACAAGACCCAGGACTTTGCCGCCGAGGTGCAGCGCATCAGCGGCGGCCGGGGGGTGGACGTGGTGCTGGACATGGTGGGTGGTGGCTACGTGGCGCGCGAGATCAGCTGCATGGCCAACGACGGCCGGCTGGCGTTGATCGCCGTGCAAGGCGGCACCCAGAGCCAGCTGGATGTGGGCCTGGTGCTGCGCAAGCGGCTCAGCATCACCGGCAGCACACTTCGCCCCCGCTCGGTGGCTTACAAAACGGCATTGGCCAAAGAGTTGCTCGATCAGGTCTGGCCGCTGTTGTCTGCAGGCACCATCAAGCCAGTGATCCACCAGGTATTTGCGCCAGCCCAGGCGGCACAGGCCCAGGCTTTGATGGAAAGCAGTACCCATGTCGGCAAGATCGTTTTGAACTGGCAGGGAGAGTGAGATGCGTCGCAAACTGGTGATCGGCAACTGGAAGATGCATGGCAGCAGGCCGGCCAATGCTGAGTTGCTGTCGGCGCTGCTGGCCGCGCGGCCCTTTGTCAGCGATGTGGCGGTGTGTGTGCCCTTTGTCTACTTGAGTGATGCCGCATCAAGTCTGGCTTCCAGCGACATCCGCTGGGGTGCGCAGGATGTCTCTGCTCATGCGCAAGGCGCCTTCACAGGCGAAGTCTCGGCGGCGATGCTGCGTGAGCTGGGTTGTCGCTATGCGTTGGTAGGCCACTCCGAGCGCCGGGCACTGCACGGTGAGACCGATGCGCAGGTGGCGCAGAAAGCTCAAGCCGCCTTGACTTGCGGTCTGACCCCCGTGGTCTGTGTTGGCGAAACATTGGCCGAGCGTGAAGCCGATCAGACCCATGCGGTGGTCAAGCGCCAGTTGTCTGCCGTCATCCACCTGCTGGCGCATTGCGCTGCAGAGATGGTGGTGGCTTACGAGCCGGTGTGGGCCATCGGCACCGGGCTGACCGCCACACCTGAACAGGCACAGGCGGTTCACGTTGTCCTGCGCGCCCAGTTGCAAGCCGCCACCGGGCGCGGTGAAAGCATGCGCATCCTGTACGGCGGCAGCGTCAAACCCGACAACGCCGCAACAATTTTTTCACAAGCCGACATCGATGGCGGTCTGATTGGCGGCGCATCGTTGAAAGCCGCCGACTTCATTGCCATCTGTCGTGCGGGCTGACGAGCTGGGTGACGAGCTGAATGCGTCCGAACCGCCTGGTTGCCGCCCTGCGGCTGAATTGCACAACCGCCGCGTTTGCGGCTGACCTGATTTCTGGAGTTTTTTGATCATGCAAACGTGGACGACCTTGATCCTGGCCTTGCAGATACTGACTGCGCTGACGATGATCGGCCTGGTGCTGGTGCAGCATGGCAAAGGTGCCGACATGGGCGCCTCTTTTGGCAGCGGTGCCTCGGGCAGTCTGTTCGGAGCCACCGGCAGTGCCAACTTCCTGTCACGTGCCACCGCAGCCTGCGCCACCCTGTTCTTCTGCTGCACGCTGGCTCTGGCCTACCTGAGCAATGGTGGTGCTGGCCGCAGCCAAGACGGTGGCAGTGTGCTGGACCGCCCCGCGCTGGGTGCCAGCGCGCCCACGACAGGCGTGATCCCTGGGCCTGCGGGTGCGGCATCGCCTGCTGTGCCTGCGCCTATCAGCAGCACCAGCAGCCCGGGTGGCACCGCCAGCAGCGACAGTGCCGCGATTCCAGCAGCCACCAATGCTGGCAACGCGCCGGCCGCAGCCCCGCCAGCGGCCCAGATCCCCGCGCCTGCCGCTTCACGCTGATCGCTGACTTCCGGCAAGCTTGGGCAGGCTTCGCCGACTCAGGATAACCCTGCTTTTGGGGCTAGAATTCGCTGTTGTTTTGGAGCCGGAAGCTGACTTCAGCCCGGCACAATCCACACGCTGCCCGAGCTCAGGTCCAGTGGGGTCGAGGGGGGGTCGAGGGGGTGGCGAGGAGGAGCGAGGGGGCGTGGTGCTTGAGAAAGCCGCTTGGCATGCAAGACGTTCAAGGAATTCAAATTCAACGGGCCCCTGCGAGGGCCTCCAGGCCGACGTGGTGAAATTGGTAGACACGCTATCTTGAGGGGGTAGTGGCGAAAGCTGTGCGAGTTCGAGTCTCGCCGTCGGCACCAGTCAATTGTTTTGTTGTGAGCCCCGTGTCAGGGTCTTGCTGCAAAGTTCGGGATGTTCGGTGGAGCTTGTTTGACTGGCGTGCGCTGACGCACTGGGGCTCAGATCAGGCGGGTGCTTTGTCTGCCGAAGCACCCATCGGGCTCTGACTCAAAACCCTGGTCCGAGGCGCGGTGCTCGACTGCGCTAAGCTGAAGCTCGACATTACCGACCCCGTGCAACTGCAGCTTTGCCGCTGGCGCAAACCGATGGAACTCCAACCTTACCTGCCCGTCATCCTCTTCATCCTGGTGGGTGTTGCGGTGGGCGTGGTACCGCAGGTTCTGGGCTTCATCTTTGGTCCCAACCGGCCTGACGTTGAGAAAAACAGCCCCTACGAGTGCGGCTTCGAGGCCTTCGAAGACGCCCGCATGAAGTTTGACGTGCGCTACTACCTGGTGGCCATCCTGTTCATTCTTTTTGACCTCGAAATCGCCTTCCTCTTTCCGTGGGCCGTGGCCTTGCGCGAGATTGGGGCGCCAGGCTTCTGGGCGATGATGATTTTCTTGACGGTCCTTGTCGTGGGGTTCATCTACGAGTGGAAAAAGGGTGCCCTGGATTGGGAATGAAATTTGAGCCGAAACCGGGGCTGACCCAGGAGTGAACGACGATGGGCATTGAAGGCGTTTTGAAAGAAGGCTTTGTCACCACTTCGGTCGACAAGCTGATCAACTGGTCCAAGACGGGGTCGCTGTGGCCGATGACGTTCGGCTTGGCTTGCTGTGCGGTCGAGATGATGCACGCTGGCGCAGCGCGTTATGACATCGACCGTTTTGGCATGCTGTTTCGGCCCAGCCCGCGGCAAAGCGATTTGATGATCGTGGCCGGCACGCTGTGCAACAAGATGGCACCGGCTTTGCGAAAGGTCTACGACCAGATGGCCGAGCCACGCTGGGTGCTCAGCATGGGCTCATGCGCCAACGGCGGCGGTTATTACCACTACAGCTACTCGGTGGTGCGCGGCTGCGACCGCATCGTGCCGGTGGACGTCTATGTGCCGGGCTGCCCGCCGACCGCTGAAGCTTTGCTCTACGGCATCCTGCAACTGCAGGCCAAGATCAGGCGCGAAAACACGATTGCGCGTTGACCATTGAACGTCGAGCATTGAACTTCAACTTTTGAAGTTCAACCTTTGAACCTCAACCTTTGAACCTCAACCTATTAAATTGGCGCGCTGAATTGCACTGCATCTGAACCATGACGCTGAAACTCGATACCCTGCAACAGACGTTGACTGAACTGCTGGGCGATGACGCCAAGCTGCTGGTGCGTGACCGTGGCGAGTTGACCCTGACCGTGGCTGCTGCGCGTTACCTGGATGTCGCGCAAGTGTTGCGGGACCATGCGCAGCTGAAATTCGAACAACTGATCGACCTGTGCGGTGTCGACTACCAGCAGTACAAGGACCAACCCTGGGAAGGTCAGCGCTATTGCGTCGTCTCACACCTGCTGTCGGTCAGCCACAACTGGCGCCTGCGCCTGAAGGTCTGGGCAGATGAAGACGAGTTGCCCAGCGTGGCGTCCTTGACTGAGGTCTGGGCTTCAGCCAACTGGTTCGAGCGTGAGGCCTTTGATCTCTACGGCATCATTTTCGAAGGCCATCTGGACTTGCGCCGCATCCTCACCGACTACGGTTTCATCGGTCACCCGATGCGCAAGGATTTCCCGACCAG
>JBBQIB010000205.1:0-7883 GCA_038324515.1 Burkholderiales bacterium | reverse complement strand
TCCCTCGCGGACAGGCACCATCTGATGGTTATCGAAGACAACGCCCACGGCTTGCTGGGCTCTTACAAAAAGCGCTTCCTCGGAACCATTGGCCATCTCGCCGCGCTCAGTTTTCACGAGACCAAGAATTTCGCCTGTGGGGAGGGGGGAGCGCTCGTGGTGAATGACGGGGATCTGATCGAGCGCGCCGAAATTATCCGGGCGAAAGGCACCGACCGCAGCCGGTTTTTCCGCGGCCAGGTCGACAAATACACCTGGGTGGATGTCGGCTCTTCATACCTGCCTGGTGAAATCATTGCCGCATTTTTGTGGGCGCAGATGGAAGATGCTGACGCCATCACCCGCAAGCGCATGGCCTTGTGGGAGCACTACCACCTGGCCTTCACAGAGGCTGCAGCCGCAGGCAGGCTGCGCCGGCCGGTCGTGCCCGACAGTTGCACCCACAACGCCCACATGTATTACGTGCTGCTGCCGGATCTGGACCGCCGCACGGCCGTGATCGACAAGCTCAAGCGGCTGGAGGTGCAGTCGGTCTTTCACTATGTACCACTGCACAGCTCGCCCGCTGGCCGCAAATACGGCCGCTGCAGCGGGGAGTTGAAGGTGACTGACGATATTGCCGACAGGTTGTTGCGGCTGCCGATGTGGATGGGCCTGGAAGAGCAGCAGGCAGGCATCATCCAGGCTGTGCTGTCTTCGCTCTGAAGGTGCGCAGTGGGCTGTTTCGACGGGTGCACGGCACCGTTCAGCTTTGCTGGCCGCACAAGTCCGGGTGCTGGGCCGGGTGCGGGTCTGGGTGCGGGTCTGGATGTGCTTTGTATACATCACGCGATGCGTAGATCTGCTGCATGAGTTCCAACACTCAATTGCAATCCGGTGGTCAGCCCGGTCTCGGGTGGGCACTGGTCGGGGTGATTGTGTTTGCCGCAGCCGCCAGGCTGCTGGCCTACAGCGGATTCTTCGGCTCCGACGAAGTCACCTACACCGAGCGGGCCTTCCTCATCGCTTCGGGCGACTGGACCGTGGACGACTATGTGGGTGCCAACCGCATGGGTGTGAACCTGCCGGTTGCAGCTTTTGCCGCAGTGTTGGGTCAGAACGAATGGGCCGCTGCCGCCTGGGGCATGTTGTGCTCGCTGGCAGAGGTCGCATTGGTCACCTGGGCGGGCTGGCGCATGTGGGGTCTGCGGGCCGGCGTGCTGGCCGGCTTGCTGTTGGCCAGCCTGCCCACCCACGTACACCTGGCGGGCCGACTGTTGGCCGACCCGCCTTTGACGCTGGCCATCACGGCGGCCTTTGTACTTTTTTATGAGGGCGAACGTCGTCGCTGGCCGCTGGGCTATCTGTTGGCGGGTGTTGCGGCGGGTTTGAGCTTCTGGGTCAAACCCGTCACCTTGTTTGTTTTCGGCATTTTTCTCCTGTACCCGCTGGTGGCCCGACGCATTGATTGGCGTTGGCTGTGGATGGCCGTCGGGGTCGCATTGGCCATCGCAGCCAATTGCCTGCTCTTTTGGGGCTTGACGGGGCGCTTCTGGTACATCTTTGAAGTCATGACCGCCAGGCGCTCCAGTGGCTACCTGGAGGCCGGCGTGACTGCAGGCGAAATTGCCAACACCTGGTACCTGTACCTGATCTACCTGTTCGGCAAGGTCTATCACACCGGGTTGGTGGGCTTCCTGGCTGCAGCCGGGTTGCTGTGGCTGTGGTTCAAGCCCAGGTCGGGCCTGGCTCCGGCTGCAGCAGCAGATTCAGCCACGGACAGCCTGAACGCTCGCTTTCTCAGCTTCTGGGCGCTGGGCCTGCTGGCCATCCTGTCGTTTCTTCCGGTGACTTTCAGCCCGCTGATGTGGGTGCCCAAGCAGACCAACTACATGCTGATTTTTGTGGCACCGCTGTGTTTGCTGGGTGGCGGGTGGTTGAGTACGCTGCGCACGAGGTGGATGCACACCTTGTTGGCTGTCAGCGTGGGGGTGGGCCTGGGCTTTGCGTTGTTGTTGCAAGGCGCGGTGGCGGTGTTCACCGCCAACAGCCACGCCACCGTGGCCTGGGCCAAAGCCAATCCGCAGACCCCGCTGTATGTGATGTCCAACGCCTACCGGGCCGCACAGTTCGAGCAACTCGTGACGGGTGTGCCCCTGAGCCGCCAGGTGCAGGCGCTGTCAGATCTGGACCCTGCGTCCAGCGCGGCACGCGACTTTCATGTTGTGATCGACCTGGAGACCTTTGACTGGGATGACAACAAGCCCTTCGCCAGGCCCTCGGATGTGCCCGCTTGCTGGCGCCTGCAGCAAACCCTGGTGGCGCAACCGGCTGGGCTGGGTGCCTGGATGCTGCAAGCGGCTGCAACGCTGGCTGCAGCCACCCCCGGCATCCAGACCTCGGGGATCAGCGCGCGCTTGCAACGGATGGCAAACCCCAGGCCCGCGCAGCTCTATTTGGCGCCCTCGCTGGCTTGCTGACGCCAGCATGGGCAGTCGTGACCCATCGGGCAGCCCCCAACCGCCGTTGATCGTGCATGTGATCCACCACCTGCACATGGGGGGCATGGAAAACACCCTGGTCAACCTGATCAACCACAACCCGCCAGGGCAGTTCAGGCACAGAATCATCTGCGTCGAGGACTACGACGACTTTCGCCAGCGTATTCAGGGCGATCAGGTAGAGGTGGTGGCTTTGCACCGCTCGCGCATCGGCGCTGCTGCGTTGCGGCGCAGGCTCTACACGCTGTTCAGGCAATGGCGGCCGGCCATCGTGCACTCGCGCAACATGTCGGGGCTGGACGCTTTGCTGCCGGCATTTCTGGCCCGCGTGCCGGTGCGCATCCACAGTGAGCATGGCTGGGACGTGGACAACCTGGACGGCAGCAAATGGAAGCCGGCGCTGCTGCGGCGGCTGCATTCGCCCCTGGTCAGCCGCTACATCACCGTGTCCAACGACCTGTCGCAGTTTTTGCAGACCCGCATTGGCGTCAGCTCCAAGCGCATCCAGCAGATCTACAACGGTGTGGACACCGAGCGCTTCAGGCCACGCCAACTCGGCGAAGCCAGACAACTGCCGCAAGGATTTGCTCGAAACGACTCACTCTGTGTCTGCACCGTGGGGCGTGCCCAGGCTGTCAAAGATCAGCAGTGCCTGGTGCAAGCCGTGCACTTTCTGCTGACGAAGCGGCCGGAACTCCGCTCTCGCTTGCGGCTGGTCATCTTGGGTCAGGGGCCACAGTGGGATGCTTTGCGCTCGCTGGTGGATGAACTGAAACTGTCGGGCCTGAGCTGGCTGCCAGGCGCTTCGGACGAGGTGCCCGCGCTGATGCGCTCGATGGATCTATTTGTGTTGCCTTCGCTGAACGAAGGTGTGTCCAACACCATCCTCGAGGCACTGGCCAGTGGGCTGCCGGTGCTGGCCACTGCAGTCGGCGGCAATTCCGAGCTGATAACGGCAGGTGTCAACGGCGACCTGTTTGCAGCGCGCGACTACAAGATGCTGGCGCAACAGATCGCCGCCCGCGCAGATGATCCGATGCTGGTGAGGCGGCAGAGCCAGGCAGCCAGAGCAACGGCGGTGACCTGTTTCAGCCTCGAGAAGATGCTTTTGCAGTATTACGGGGTGTACTCGGCACTGGCGAAAGGATGACGCAGGAAAGAACCTGAAGAGAATGTCCAGTTCGTGACCTGGGACGGCAAAGCCGGCGGCAAGGTCTGGACGACGCGGCCGGAATTCAATCCCGACGGCTCGCTGGCGAGTCCCTGAAGTGCCCACGCCTGTGATGTTGGCGGCCGGTTTGGGTTTGTTGGCCTGGACGCGAAAACGCAAGGCACCGCTGGCCTGAAGGCCTGGGAAGGCATGTACAAGTCGCGGCGCCTGGGGCGCCGCGCTGCATTCCGTTGCTTGCTCCTCGTTGGCCATGCACGTGCCAGATGTCATGTCCGCGTGCTGAACGAGTCTGTGGGCCGCGCACAGGCACAGGCCTCTGGCATACCATCAGGGCGCGTTTGGAGCTCTGGGTCTGCAGGACGTTCCGTGCGACCGCAGGTGCGAGAGAGAAGGCGTGGGTCGGCATGCAGCATGCTGCGTGCTGTATGCAGCCGAAGCTCTGTTGCGCCGACGAGGGCCGGCGTTTTCCATTTGATAGTGCAGACGGGTACTGGCAAGCACCTGGCAGCAAGAGGGTTCTTCCAACATGTGCGGCATCACCGGCGCTTTCGACACCCGTCACACCCGCGACATCGACGCGCAGGTGCTCACCCGCATGAACGATTCGCAGCTGCACCGCGGCCCCGACGAAGGCAGCCTGCACCGCGAGCCTGGCCTGGGTTTTGGCCACCGGCGCTTGAGCATCATCGACGTGGCCACCGGGCAACAGCCGCTGTTCAACGAGGACCATTCGGTGGTCGTCGTTTTCAACGGCGAGATCTACAACTTTCAAGAACTGGTGCCTGAGCTGCAGGCCCTGGGCCATGTGTTTCGCACCAAGAGCGACACCGAAGTCATCGTGCACGCCTGGGAGGCCTGGGGCGAAGCTTGCCTGCAGCGCTTTCGTGGCATGTTTGCTTTTGCGCTGTGGGACCGCAACAAGCAGACTTTGTTCATGGCGCGCGACCGGCTGGGTGTCAAACCGCTTTTTTACGGCACGCTGGACAACGGGCTGATGTTGTTCGGCTCTGAGTTGAAGTCGCTGCTGGCTTACGCCCACCAAGGTGTGGCGCTGCGGCGCGAGATCGACCCCTTGGCAGTGGAAGAGTACTTTGCACTGGGTTATGTGGCCGAGCCACGCACCATCTACCGCCAGGCCAAGAAGCTGCCGCCTGGCTACAGCCTGACCTGGCGGCGCGGCGAGCCCGAGCCGCAGCCCAAACCCTTCTGGCAACTGAAGTTCAGCCTCGACAGCACGATCAGCGTCGAAGATGCCTGTGTGGAGTTGCGCGACAGGCTGGCCGAGTCGGTGCGTCTGCGCATGATCTCTGAAGTGCCGTTGGGGGCCTTTTTGTCTGGCGGGGTGGACAGCAGCGCGGTGGTGGCGGTGATGGCCGGCTTGTCGAACCAACCGGTCAACACCTGCTCGATCGGTTTCGATGACCCGCGCTTCAACGAAAGTGCTTTTGCGCAGACGGTGGCCGACCGCTACAAGACCGATCACCACCTGCACATCGTCAAGAGCGACGACTTTGACTTGATCGACACGCTGGCAGGTCTGTACGACGAGCCCTATGCCGACAGCTCGGCCATCCCGACCTACCGCGTCTGCCAGCTGGCCAGGCAGCGTGTCACGGTGGCGCTGTCGGGCGACGGCGGTGACGAGACCTTCGGCGGCTACCGCCGTTACCGCATGCACCTGATGGAAGAAAAGCTGCGCAGCAGCCTGCCGGCGGTCGTGCGCAAACCACTGTTTGGCATGCTGGGGCGTGTGTACCCCAAGGCCGACTGGGCGCCGCGCATGTTCCGCGCCAAGACCACTTTTGAGGGCATGGCACGCAGCTCGGTCGAGGCTTACTTTCACTCGGTGTCGATCTTGCGCGACCCCATGCGCGACCAACTCTTCAGCACCAGCTTCAAGCGCGAGCTGGGCGGCTACGCTGCGCGCGAAGTCTTCGACCGCCACGCACATCAAGCCGGCACCGACGACCCGCTGGCGCTGATCCAGTACCTGGATCTGAAGACCTATCTGGTGGGTGACATCAACACCAAGGTCGACCGCGCCAGCATGGCGCATTCTCTGGAAGTGCGCGAGCCGCTGATGGACCACCCGCTGGTCGAGTGGCTCGCCACCCTGCCGTCCTCTTTGAAAGTGCGTGGCCAGGAAGGCAAATTCCTGCTGAAGAAGGCGATGGAGCCGCAACTGCCGCACGACATCCTGTACCGCCCCAAGATGGGCTTTGCGGTGCCGTTGGCGCGCTGGTTCCGCGGGCCCTTGAAGCAGCGCGTGCAGGATGCGCTGCAGGGCGACAGGCTCTTGTCCACCGGCTGGTTCCAGCCCGAGTACCTGCGCCACCTGACCGAAGCGCACCAGAACGGCAGCCGCGACCACAGTGCGCCGATCTGGACCTTGCTGATGTTCGAAGCTTTCTTGCGTCAAAGCGGCGCTGAGCCGGTGCTGAACGCCAGCGCGTCGCAGGCGCACGCAGAAGCCGTGGCGGCCTGAAGATGCGGGTTCTGCACGTGCTGGATCACTCGATCCCGCTGCACAGCGGCTACACCTTTCGCACCTTGTCGATCCTGCGCGAGCAGCGTCGCATGGGCTGGGAGACGCTGCACCTGACCACGCCCAAACAGGGCCACAGCCTGGAGCGCGAGTCGCAGATCGATGGCTTGACGTTGTACCGCACACCGAGTGCAGAAGGCACGGGCCTGCTGAGCCAGATGCGGTTGACCGCCCAGCGCATCGACGAGCTGGTGCAAGCCCATCAGCCCGACCTGCTGCACGCGCATTCGCCGGTACTCAACGCGCTGCCTGCCCTGTGGGTGCGGCGCAAGCACCGGTTGCCGGTGGTCTACGAAATGCGGGCTTCGTGGGAAGACGCGGCGGTGGACCATGGCATCACGGCTGAGGGCAGCGCACGATATCGTTTGTCGCGCGCGCTCGAGAGCTTTGCCCTGCGTCAGGCCGACCAGATCACCACCATCTGTGAAGGTTTGCGGCTTGATATCGCCTCGCGTGGCATTGCTGAGAGTCGCATCACCGTGATCCCCAACGCGGTGGATGTGGTCAGCTTCCAGTTTGGCCGCGCTGCCGACCCCCAGCTGCAGGCCCAACTGGGCTTGCAAGACGCCACGGTGATCGGCTTTGCAGGCAGCTTCTATGGCTACGAAGGCCTGCACCTGTTGATCGAGGCAGTGCGCCAGATGAGGCCGCAACATCAAAAACTCAGGCTGCTGCTGGTGGGGGGCGGGCCGCAAGAAGCAGCTTTGAAAGCGCAGGTGGCCAAGAACGGCCTGGGGGACACGGTGATCTTTGCCGGCCGCGTGCCGCATGCGCAGGTGCAGCGCTACTACGAGTTGATCGACGTGCTGGCCTACCCGCGCCTGCCGATCCGCCTGACCGAGTTGGTGACACCGTTGAAGCCGCTGGAGGCGATGGCCCAGGGGCGCATCTTCGTGGCGAGCGACGTGGGCGGCCACCGCGAGCTTGTGCGCCACGGCGAGACCGGCTACTTGTGCCTGGCCGGCGATGCTGCACAGTTGCGTACTGGCCTGGAGGCTGCTCTGGCCGATCAGGCCAACTGGCCGGCACTGCGCCAGCGCGCGCGGCAATTTGTCGAAAAGGAGCGCACCTGGAGTAACAGCGTGGCGCGCTACGCCGAGGTTTATGAGAAAGCGCTGAGCGCACGCGGCCGTCGCCCGGCTGCGGTGGGGGCCTGAGCGCATGTGCGGCATCCACGGATTGATCCACCTGGACGGACAGCCGGTGCACCCGCCGATGCTGTCCGCGATGGGGCGCATCACGCAACACCGCGGCCCCGACGACGAAGGCATGCACATCGACGGCAACGCCGGCATTGCGATGCGGCGCCTGTCGATCATCGACATCGAAGGTGGCCACCAGCCCTTGTCCAACCGCGACGGTTCGCTGTGGCTGGTGTGCAATGGCGAGATCTACAACTACCGCGAGTTGCGCGCCGAACTGCAGGCCAAGGGCCACCACTTCAAGACCGCCTCAGACAGCGAAGTGATGCTGCATGGTTATGCGGAGTACGGCGACGACTTCGTGCTGCGCCTGAACGGCATGTTCGACTTTGCGCTTTGGGACACGCGGCGCAGGCGCTTGCTGATCGGCCGCGACCGACTGGGTGTCAAGCCGCTGTACGTCGCGCAAGACGGCAAGCGCCTGGCCTTTGCCACCGAAGCCAAAGCGCTGCTGCAACTGCCGGGCATGCGAGCCGAGCTCAATC
>JBBQIB010000204.1:0-7896 GCA_038324515.1 Burkholderiales bacterium | reverse complement strand
GCGGGCTCGGTGATCTGCAGGGCGCTGTTCACCTCACTCCAGCTTGATGCCCCGTGCGCTGATGATGTCGCCCAGGATGCGGGCTTCGTCCTTGACGCGCTGCGCCAGCACTTCTGGCGTGCTGCCTTGGGCTTCCCAGCCGCCCGTGAACAGGCGCTGGCGGGTCTCGCCATCACGCACCAGCGCTGGCACATCACGCGCCAGCCGCTCCATCGCCGCTTTGCTCAGGTTGGCCGGGCCCACCAAGGCGGTCCAGACCTCCAGCGCACCCATCTTCACCCCGGCATCCGACAGCGGCGCCACATCCGGCGCCAGCGTGCTGCGCGGGCCGGCCAGGCCCACCGCATGCAGCTTGCCGGCCTTGACCTGCGGCAGCGCCACGCCGGGTGGCATCAAAGCCGCCTGAATCTGGCCCCCCAACAGCCCGGTCACGACAGCAGGGTTGCCGTTGTACGGGATGTGCACCGGCTGCAAATTGCCGATCGCCGCCTTGATCACTTCCATGCCCAGGTGGCCCACCGAGCCAATGCCCACCGAGCCGTAACTCAACTTGTCGCCGGAGGCCTTGAACGCTGCCACCCAAGCCTGGCCCATCGGCTGATCGGGTGGCGTGACGAGCACCAGCGGCGCGGTGGCGATCAGCGAGATCAGGCTGAAGTCGGTCGCCGGATCGAAAGGCAGCTTCGGATTCAGGATCTTGGCCGACGTGAGGTTGCCGTTGATCACGACACCCAGCGTGTGGTCGTCACTGGCCTTGGCCACCGCATCGGCGCTGACGTTGCCCGAGGCGCCGGGCTTGTTCTCGATCACCACCGGCTGACCCCACAGCTTGGACAAGCCGTCGGCCAAAGCGCGCGCTGCGATGTCAGGCGTGCTGCCCCCCGGAAAGCCGACCATGATCTTCACCGGCTTGGTGGGCCAGGCAGCAGTCTGCGCCCACAGTGGCGTGGCAGCGGTGGCCAGCAAAGCTGCAGCGGCAGCCAGCATCAGGCGGCGCGGAGTGGTTCTGGGATTCGTGTGCAGGGTACGCATTAGGCTGTCTCCAATGGGTTCTAAATCAGCGCCGGCAGTATCGCCTAAGTGGCGGCTCGCTTGTATCAGAGTCCTGTCGCGCTACCGCTGCAGGCGACCCCTGAGGCTGGGTGACAAAGTAGGTGGCGTGCGAGCGGTGTTTTCAGGTAAAGCGCAAGCAAGCCGTAGGCGCGTTCAGACGCCTCCAGACGCCTCCAGCGCGTCCTGCCGCTGCGGGCCGAGCGCCGGGCCGCTCCCAAGCCGGCCCGCACCCCCTCGGGGGGTGGCCTCAGGTACCCCTGGGGCCGGGGGCCAACTATTTCCGCCAAAACTGCGGTGTCAGCAAAACCAGCACACTGAGCAGCTCGAGTCGCCCCAGCAACATCGCCACACTGCAGATCCAGGTCTGCATGTCGGTCAATGTCTGGTAGTTCAGCGCCGGCCCCACATCGCCCAGCCCGGGACCGATGTTGTTGACACAAGCCACGATGGCGGTGAAGGCGGTCACCACGTCAGCGCCGCTGAACAGCATCAACATCGTCAGGGTGACCAAGGTGGCGCCGTACATCATCATGTAGGCGATCACGCTTTGAATCACGCGTGTGTCGACCGCCCTGCCGCCCAGCACCACCGGGTTGACGACGTTGGGGTGCACGATGCGCACCAGTTCGCGTTGCGATTGCTTGAGCAGCAGCAGCATGCGCACCATCTTGATGCCGCCGCCGGTGCTGCCGGCGCAAGTGGCGAAACAGCCCAGCAGCACCAGCAGCAGGCCGGCAAACAGTGGCCACTGCGCGTAGTCGTAAGACGAGTAGCCGGTGGTGGTGGCCACCGAGATGACGTGAAAGGCGGTGTGGCGCAGGGACTCCAGAAACGTCGGGTAGGCGCCGAACACGGTCAGGTACACCGAGATGAAGAGGATGCTGCCGCCGATCACGGCATAGAAGGCACGCACTTCGGTGTTGCGCCACAAAGGCGCCAGCGAACGGCCGCGCCAGCCCACGAAGTACAGCAGCAGACTGATGCCGGAGAGCATCATGAACACCATCGCCACGGCCTCGATGGCAGGCGAATTCCAATGCGCAAAGCTGGCGTCGTAGCTGGAGAATCCGCCCAGGCTGACGGTGGTGCACATGTGCAAAAAAGCGTCGATCCAGCTCATGCCCGCCGCGCGGTAGGCCAGAAAACAGCTCAGCGACAGCAAGCCGTAGATGCCCCAGATGGCGCGTGCAGTATCGGCAATGCGCGGCGTGAGCTTCTGGTCCTTCATCGGCCCGGCGGCCTCGGCCCTGAACAGCTGCGTGCCGCCCACACCCAACAGCGGCAAAATCGCCACCGCCAGCACGATGATGCCCAGACCGCCCACCCACATCATGAAACAGCGCCAGACGTTGACCGACAGCGGCAAATCGTCCAGCCCGCTGATGGCCGTGGCACCGGTGGCGGTGAAGGCGGACATGGCCTCGAAGTAGGCGTCCGTCACGCTCAAGCCCGGCACTGCCAGGTACAGCGGCAGGGCGCCAAACATCGGCAGCGTGATCCAGGTCATGGCCACCAGCACAAAGCCATCCTTTGGCTGCAGCTCGCGCCTGAAGCGGCGCGTCAGCGCGCTCATCGCCAGCCCGCAGGCCATGGTCAGCACGGTGGCCTGGACGAAGGACCTTTCGGCGGGGTCGTGCCCGGCTACCGCAAAGACCAGCGGCACCAGCATCAGCAGGCCGAACAGGCCCACCATGCGGCCGACCAGCGCCACGACAGCCAGGGCGCCCATCAGAACATGAAGGTGGCGCTGACCTGGAACAGTTTTTCGACCTCGCGCACCATGCGCTTGCGCGGCACGAACACGATCACATGGTCGTTGGGCTGCACCACCGTGTCGTGGTGCGCGATGATGACCTCGGGCTTGGCGTCCAACCCGGCCTCGCTGCCATCGGGCCGGTGCAGGCCACGCACGATGGCACCCACCTGCGCGCCTTTGGGCAGGCCCACCTCGTCGATGCGGCGCCCGGCCATGCGGCAGGTCTTGCGGTCGCCGCGCACGATGGCCTCCAGCGCTTCTGCCGCGCCCCGGCGCAGGCTGTGTACGGCTTCCACATCGCCGCGCCGTACGTAGGCCAGCAGCTCGCCGATCACGGCCTGCGCGGGCGAGATCGCGATGTCGATGGTGGTGCCTTGCACCAGATCGGCATAGGCTTTGCGGTTGATGACGGCAAGCACCCGCCGCGCCCCCAGCCGCTTGGCCAGCAGGCAGCCCATGATGTTGTTCTCGTCGTCGCCGGTCAGCGACAGAAACATGTCCATGTCCTGCACGTTTTCGTCGCACAGCAGGTCTTCGTCGGTGCTGTCGCCGCTGAGCACCAGCACCTTGCCTTCGAGCTGTGTGGCCAGGTACTCGCAGCGCTGGCGGTTGGGCTCGATGATCTTGACCTCGTACTTGTGCTGGATCTCGCGTGCCAGCCGCAAGCCCACCCGGCCACCGCCGGCGATCATCACCCGCTTGACCGGCCGGTCGGCCTTGCGCAGCGTGCTCAGAACGGTGCGGATGTGCTCGGTGGCCGACAGCACAAAGACCTCGTCGCCAGGCTCGATGCGGGTGTTGCCGTCCAGTGAGGGCAGCGCCATGTCTTGGCGGTAGATGGCCACGATGCGCATGTCCACACCGGGCACCAGTTGCGGGATCTCGGCCAGGTTGTGTTGCACCAGCGGGCCGCCTGCCACCGCGCGCACCGCGATCAAGCTCACCAGGCCGTGGGCAAACTCCAGCACCTGCAGCGCTTCGGGGTGCTCGATCAGCTTGCGGATGTAGGTGGTGACGCTTTCTTCGGGGCAGATCACCTGATCGACTGCAAATCCGGTTTTGCCCATCAGCGTGCTGCCATCGACGAATTCGGAGCTGCGCACGCGGGCGATGGTGGTGGGCACGTTGAAGACGTCGTGCGCCACTTTGCACACCACCAGGTTGGTTTCGTCCATGGCGGCGCAAGAGATGATCATGTCGGCGTCTTCGATGCCGGCCTCGAGCAGCACGCTGGGCTGGATGCCGTTGCCCACCACGCCGCGCAGGTCCATCTTGTCTTGCAGCTCACGCAAGCGCACGGGGTTGGTGTCGATCACCGTGATGTCGTTTTTCTCGGAGACCAGGCTCTGTGCCACGCTCTCTCCCACGCGGCCAGCGCCGAGGATCAGGATCTTCATGTGGCGTGATTGTCGCTGTCGGGATACAAGCGCGCAAAGCTGTTTTGCAGGCTGCGCTTGATCGGGCCCTGCAAGGCTTGCGTGAGCGAGAGGGTCTCGGCGTCTTTTTGGGGCCCGCGCGCGGGGTTGCCGGCGGGTTGAAAGGCGGTGGCGGGGGTGGGGTCGGGGCCGACAGCAGGATCGGCGACAGGATCAGCGGCAACCACGGCTTCAACCTTGCGGTGGCTGCGACCGCGCCACAGCGCCGACAGTGTGTCTTCTTCTTGCTTCAGCGCGCGGGCCACGGTGGGCGGCCAGTGCGCAGGCGCTTCGCCGGCCACCCAGTCACCCCGGCCGCGGCCGAAGTGTGCCACCGCCAGATAGCGCAGCAAGGCCGCTTGCAGCAGCAAGCTCATCGCCGCGTCGTTGACGCGCAGCCAGTCCTGGTCGGCGCCCCGCACCACATTGATGCCGCGCGCCAACCCAGCGCCGCCCAGCGCACCGATCAGCGCGCCTGCCAGCATGCCACCCCCCAGGCTCAGCCCACCCGTGGCGATGTCGGCCTTCAGGCCGGCCATTGCACCGGTCACGGCACCGCCCCACAACGCCGCTTTGCCTTCGGGCAGCCGTTCTTGCAAAGCAAATTGGCCGGCGACGCGCTCCATGATCTGGGCCTGGGTGTGGGCTGTCTGGCCGCCTTCGCCGGCCAACCCATGCAGGCGGATCAGTCGGGTGGTGCTGGCAGCGGCCTCGGTCTGCAGCGCGCGCAGCAGCGCTTGCTCGGCGGGGGTGGCGGCTTGGCTTGTACCGAAGGTGCCCGCCCCGCCTGTCGCATCGTCTGGAGCTGCGCCAGCCTGCGTGCCGCTCGCCGCCGTTGCACCCGGCCGTACCTCCTGGCCGCCTGTCCCTTTGCCGATCTGCCCGCCCAGCTGGCGCCCGAGTTGGCGCATCTGTCGCCAGGTGCCACTGGCCACCCGGCCAGCCGCCGCTGCAGCGCCGCCAGAGCCCAACGACTGACGCATCAATGCCATCCTGGCAACGCTCCCAGCCAGCTCTTGCACAGCCGCGTCAAAGGTGGCCTGGCGCTGGGCTTGCCAGGCGGCCGCCAGCCGGCTCATGGCCTCGGACTTTGGGCCCTGCAGCGTCGTTTGGACGGCCTGCATCAACGTGCGCTCGTGCACCCAGCAGCGCGCAAAGGCATCCATCGGCAGCACCTGGCGCACCAAGGGCCAGCGGCTCAGATGCTGCTGCCAGGATTGGGCCTCGGCAGCTTCGGCTGCGGCCTCGCGCGGCTCGCCCAGCTGGTTCAGCAGCACCAGCACCGGCTTGTCCAGCCAGGCCAGCAGCTCCATCTCGGCGGCTACATAAGCGGCAGTGCTGGGTGACTCGGCGGCATTGACCAGGTACAGCACGACGTCGCTGTGCTCTTGCACATGGCGCATCGCTTGCTGGCTGGCCCAGAAGGGCCGGTCGCGCCAGCGGTCCCAGACTTCGCTGAGCAGCCAACCCAGTGGGTTGCGGCTTTCGCGCAGCCGTTTGGCCAGGCGGGCACTGTCGCCAAAGCCTGGGGTGTCCCACAACATCAGGCGGTCGCCCTCGGGGCCGCTGATCAGCTCGTGCGCGTCTGCAAACTCGGTGACGTGCGGGGCGTCGCGCACCTCGCCGATGTCGGCACGCAGCAGCGTGCGCGCCAGCGTGGTTTTGCCGGCGTTGGTATGCGAGATCAGGCTCAGTGCGATGGTCTGGCCGCCGCCAGGCATCGTTGTGGCGGGTGCTGCAGGGTCGATCATGCGTCGCGTGCCGGGCTGCGGGTCGAGACTGTGGCTGGGTTGTCTGTCTGGGCGGGTGATTGGGCTCGGCTTTGGGCTTGGCTTTGAGCTTGATGCAGCTGCTGCGCCGCCTGATCCAGATCGGGCTGCACCAGTTGGACACCCAGCCAAGGCAAGCCCATGGTTTGCGCCAGTTGCTGCCAGGCTTGGCGTCTTTGCAGCAAGCGCTCGGGCAGTTTGGCAAAACGCGCGGCAAAGCTGCTTTCGTCGCACATCCACAGCAGCGGCAGGTCTGCGCCGGCGGTGGATGCCTGGCGCAAGCCAGCAGCAAAGCGGCCATGGCTTTCCGCTTCCGGGGTGGTGCCCAGATCGCTCAGTACCAAACGCAGGGTGGTGTCGCCTGCCAATCGCAATGTGGCCGCGTTGTCTTCTTCGCCGTATGCGGTGGCTGGCGCAAAGTGCAGTTGCGTGCCTGCGCCCAGCGCGGCGTTGAGCCAGGCCTGCAGCCCCAGCGTCGACTCTGGCGTGGGTGCGCTGCCGTGCGGAAACACCTGCACCACGGCCTTGGAGCCGCGCAACTCGCGCAGCAAGCGCTGAAAGTAGGCATCTTGCAGCGGCAGATGCATCTGCCCAGCGGCCCGGGCAGCGCGCCAGGCGCTCAGCAGCGCCAACGCCAGACGCGGCACGATCACCGTGATCAGCAGCATGGCAGCGTAGAGGTGAATCCAGGCCGCTGCCGGGGCCTGCGCTGCCTGGCCTGGCAGCAGTCTCAAGGCCTGCAGCGCGTTGACATCGGGCACGGCGATACCGGTCAGCGCCACGGCCGGTGCCAGCAGCATGCTCAGCATCGCTTGCACGGTGGCGGGCTCCAGAAAAGTGCTTTCCCAGCCAGCGCGGTAGTCCAGCACCAGCCCACGCAGGTACATGCCCAGACACAGACCCAGGGCCAGCGCAGCGGCGGCGGTATGCATCAGCAGTGCGGCGCGTCGGGTGCCCAAGGGCAATGCCAGTTCGGCCCAAGCCCGTTGAAAGCGTTGGATCGGGCTGGCCATGGCCAGCGCAGCGCCGTGAGAGGGTAGAACGTGTGCTGCGCGTGCGGGTAAAACGCCTGCGGCGCGACGCGCCAGCCAGCCACGCAGGCCGCTGGCGGCCCGGCCCCAAGGCAGGCACAGTGCCCCATAAACCAGCAGGTTCCAGACGATCACGCCCCAGACGGGCGGCGCCAGCAGGCTGATGCGTTGGCTGCTGCCGATGGCATCGATGGCCACCCCCAGCCCCAGCCCCAACGCGGCAGCCAATGCCACCCAGCGCGGGCTCCACACGCGCCTGTGCAGGGCCGGCTCCAGCGCAGGTTCGCGGCTGCGCAGCCTGTGCAGCGCGTGGTGAGCACGCTCAGCCAGCGCCTGTGCTGGCGCCGCACCTTCCGGCAAGGACTCGCGCGCAACCCGGGTGGCCCAATCCGCGTCGGCGCGGGCCCATGCTGCACCGGGCTGCGCGTCGAGCGGTGCTTCAAAAGCCTGCACCATGATCACGCGGCGCGCACTGTCTTCGTCAAAGTGGTTAGGCGATTTCACGGGTGTACTTTTGTGCTGCGCGCCTCGGACTTCGCCCTCGGGACGTGTGTGCGGCGGCTGGATGGCAGCAGCCTGATGGCAGCGGGCAATGTAGCGGCAAATGCTGCCTGCAGGCCCTGCACTTTCAGCGGGGCAGCATCTGCCTCTGCGCTACCCCAGGCCCGACCCGGGTCGCCCAGGCCAGTTTGTTCACGGGCTGGGCTTGACCCTTGGCCTACCATCTGCGGTTGCAGTGCCGTTGGCGCAGTGCCCCTCCCCACAGGCTTTGCATGTTGTTTCTTGTCTCGTTGCGTGTCTCATAGCGTATGTCGTTGCGTGCCTCGGCTGCGATCGGCTTGCTGGTGCTGACCCTGACCCCCGCTGCCCCA
>JBBQIB010000203.1:0-7949 GCA_038324515.1 Burkholderiales bacterium | reverse complement strand
AAACGTATTGGGCGCAGGCCTGCAGCGCCGCGGCCTGCTGCGCGGCGGCTTGGCCGGCGCCATGGGCGCCATGTTTGCCCCGCTGGCACTGACGGCCTGCGGTGGCAGTGACGACGACGAAGTGGTTTCGACACCCGCCACACCTGCGGCCCCGCCGGCCCCGCCGCCCGCCACCATCCTGGGTTTCACGGCGGTGGCAAAGACCAACGCCGACAAGAGCACCGTGCCCACGGGCTACACGGCGCGCACATTGTTTGCTCTTGGCGATCCGCTGTTTGCTGGTGTGGCTGCCTTCAAGAACGACGGCACCGACACCAACTACGACCAGCGTTGTGGCGACAACCACGACGGCGTGCAGTACTTCGGCGTCAGCGCCACCGGCACGCGCGACGACGCCAGCAGCAGCCGCGCCTTGCTGGCCATGAACCACGAATACATCAACGCTGTCTTCCTGCACCCCAACGGCCCGAGCCCGCGCCCGCGCCCGGCTGGCGAGACCGACATCGAAGTGGCCTGCCACGGTGTGAGCGTGGTTGAAGTGGCCAAGGGCACCAACGGTCAGTTCGCCTATGTGCAGGGCTCGGCCTTCAACCGCCGCATCACCGGTACCACCGAGATCCAGCTTGCGGGTCCGGCTCGCGGCAACCCGCTGTTCGTCACCAAGTTCTCGCCGGACGGCACCAAGACACGCGGCACGATGAACAACTGCGGCAACGGCAAGACGCCCTGGGGCACGCTGCTGACGACCGAAGAGAACTGGAGTGGCTACTACTTCCGCGCCGCCGGCGACCAGGCCCTGCGCACGGCCAAGCAAAACGCTTCGTTCGCCCGCTACGGCCGCAACGCCACCGCCACGGCCGCTGCCAACAGCCGCTACGGCTGGGAAACTTCGGGTGCCGACGACAAGTACGCGCGCTGGAACACCAGCGTCCTGGGCACCAGCACCGACGGCAGCGACGACTACCGCAACGAGTGGTTTGCCCAGGGCTACATGGTCGAGATCGACCCCTACAGCGCCACCTCGGTGGTGAAGAAGCGCACCGCGATGGGCCGCCTGGCCCACGAAAACGGCGCCTTCGGTCTGCCCCAGGTCGGCAAGCCGCTGGCCGTTTACATGGGTTGCGACTCGCAGAACGAGTACGTCTACAAGCACGTGTCAACCGCGCTCTGGTCTGCCGCCGACGCAACTGCCACGGACCGCATGGCGACCGGTGACAAATACCTGGACTCCGGCAAGCTGTACGTGGCGAAGTTCAACGGAGACGGCACGGGACAGTGGCTCGAGCTGACTTTTGCCAATGCCTCCATCGCTGGCGCTGCTTTCGGCTTCACCAGCCAGGCCGAGATGTACATCCACACGCGCATTGCCGCTGACGCGGTGGGTGCCACGAAGATGGACCGTCCGGAGTGGGTGGATGTGCACCCGACGACGGGAGAGGTCTACATCACCATGACCAACAACTCGTCGCGCCGTGTCGTACCCACCGGCACGCAGACCAAGGTGGACGCTGCCAACCCGCGTGCCTACAGCGACATCCGCGGGGCGCAGACCACGCTCAGCGGCAATGTCAACGGCCACATCGTGCGCTTCAAGGACAGCGCGCCCGAGGCCACCACCTTCACGTGGGACGTCTACCTCTTCGGCGCAGAAGCGGCCGCCGACCCGACGCTGATCAACCTCTCGGGCCTGACGAGCGAGAATGACTTCTCCAGCCCCGACGGCTTGGCGTTCACCAAGAGCAGCGGCCTGTGCTGGATCCAGACCGACGACGGCGCCTACACCGACGTCACCAACTGCATGCTGTTGGCGGCAGTGCCGGGCGTGGTGGGCGATGGCACGGCCATGACGCTGAACTATGGTGGCGGTAACGCCGTCGCCACGCGCATGGGCAAGAAACCCACCGCCACGACCCTGAAGCGCTTCTACGTCGGCCCGTTCGACTGCGAGGTGACGGGCTTGTGCGAAACGCCCGACGGCAAGACCATGTTCATCAACATCCAGCACCCCGGCGAAGACACCGCAGCGGCCAACCTCGCCGACCCGACGAAGTACACCAGCCAGTGGCCCAGCAACGAGGGTTATGGTGCCGGCAGGCGCCCGCGCTCGGCGACGGTGGTCATCACCAAGAACGACAACGGCATGGTCGGCTTCGGCTGAAGCGACACCGCGAGATCTGAAAAGGCACCCGTGAGGGTGCCTTTTTCCGTCTGTGCTCAATGTCTGTCGTTGCTTGCTGGTTGCTTGCTGGTTGCCTGCCGTTGCCTGCCCGGCGGCGTGCCGGCATGGCCGTTGACGAGCGGCAGCGGCTGCGCCCGTCCGCAGACGGGACCGGCAGTCCTCAGACCCTGGCCGCCCGACCGTCCGCCCGTGCCGCAGCGAGCACGGCGGGGTCACTGAACTGGCAGGTGTCGGCGGGTACTGCGCCGTTCAGGCGCACATTCGGAGCCACGAACCACCGCGCGACCTGGTCGTCGGTCATGGCCTCCGACAGCACGGCGACCACCGGCGCAACGCCGCAGCGCAGACAGCCGAGCGTGAAGTCGAACTGAAAGAGGGGCAGTGCCGTGCCCGCAGCGCACGAGAGGACGACGACACGTCGATCAACGATCCAGCGTGCGAGCAAAGAAACGGGCTGGCTGATCTTTTCGCGCAGACGCTCGGCAACTTCGCTGCTGGTGGCGACACCACCGCTGGCCAGAAATTCGGCAGCCCAGTCGTTGCGTGGGCCGTGGCGTTGATTCCCGGCACCGCAATCGTCGATCGGCTTGCGTTGCCCGCGCGACATGGGCACACGCGACGCGCCTGGCGTTGGCTGTGCTGGCTCGAAGGTGTTGACGAACGACATCAGGGACTCCTGTCGGTCTGCGCCAGAGCGAAGCTGTGGCGAGCCATGCCGAGCCGCTCAGTCAGCACCATTGCGCGGGACTGTTCGCGAGCAAACAGAGGCTTTCTCACGGCTGCGGCAGTTCAGAGGCAAGGGGAGTGCATCACCATTTCGTCATCTGCCGGGTTCAAGGTGTAGGGCGCGTCGAGCGAGCCCCCGGTTGGCAAGAGCCGTCTCGCACCGTCCTTGAATGCGCGCAGCATCGAAGGCTGCGGGGGCCGGGGACCGGAGGCCGGCGCGGCGTGTCGATCCGGCCCTGCGAGCGTGTGGTGTGAATTCATGACTCAGTGTGGCTGAGCGGTCGATTCGGAACTGTTCGTTGCCGCACGCTGGCTCGCCTTTTTTAGGCTTTATTCAGCTCTGTTCGGCTCTCCGTCTCCGGCCCGCACCATCCTCATCGCTTGAGTTTCATGGCTCGGGCAGGGCTTCATGGACGAAGCTTCCGATCAGGCGGCGCGCTCGGGTCAGACGTATGACCAAGGCGTGACCGTTTTCTGCCACTCTTCGCTCTTGCAGCATATTTCTGCTTCGGGTCTGGCCCGCCATGGCCGCTCGAGCGGCCGAGCAGCAGCGCAAACAGCAGCGCAAACAGCAGCGCAAACCGCGAGCAGCCGGCCCGCGCGTCGCCGCTAACATGGCGGCCATGACCAGCCCCCCCAAACCTCCCAGCGGATTTGTCAACCTGCGCGGCGAGCCGCTCGACATGGACAAGCTGGCTCAGCGTCTGACGCAGGTAGAGGCCGACATGCGTCTGGCCAAGGCCAGGCTGGTGTTGCCGCCCTGGCCCGCTCCACCACCCAAGGGCGCCAGCTCTGTTTCAGGCGCAGGCTCAGCCGGCGATGAGCCCGACGAAGGCGCTGGCACCGCTCCGGTAGCCCTCGCCCCCGCCGATCTCGACACCGTGTGGGACGCCTTGTGCCTGGCCGGCTGCGCTCGCAACAAGACCTGGTTGAACCGCTTTTTGCGGGCGCTGGAGCGCCGCACCGCGGCAGGCGCAGCTTTCGATGCTGGGACGCTGAACAGCGCCTTGCAAAGTTTGAAGCGAGCCGGCCGCGTGCACGCTGGCGACAACGGCCTGCTGATGGTGCCTGGCGAGTCGCGCGTTGCCGCTTTGCCGCAGTTGCTGGTCCAGCCCTGGGCGCGAGACGCCTGGCGGGCCTGGACGCTGGCATGTGCTGCATTCGCCCACTCGTCGTCTGAGCTTCCGCACCCCCACTTCAGCCGCCGCGAAGAAGTCGTGGCACTGGCGCGGCTGTTGATCTACAGCGGGCTCAATCTGGGCGAGTTCGTGCAGCGCCGCCGCCACCTGCTGGGGCCCTATGCACCGCTTGACGCGCTGGCCGAGGCGCTCTCCGAGCCCTTCATGCCCGAGGCCTTTGAGCAAACCGATCCCGCAGTGCGCTCCGAGGTGCTGCTGCGTTGCATCGAGTTGGGTGAAACAGGCAGCACCCGCTTCGTCCCGGTCATGGCCTGGGTGGATGCCCGCTTCGATCAAGCCCCCCAAGAGCTGCACGCCGCGCTGTGTTACGCGGTGGCCGAAGCGCGGCTGGACCGTGCAGATGCGCCCGCTGCCCGCCGTGCGCTGGAAGTGGTCCGCGGACCCGCCACCGAGCTGCTGCGCAACGCCGTGCAGGTGATGGAGGGCGACTGGGCAGCCGCTGCTGCGGCGACGCCCGAGTTGATGAAGCAAGCCGCCAAAAACGCCGGCGCCAAGCGCGGTTTGGCCTCGTCCCGGGTCCTGCGCTGGCTGTTGCTGGCCCTGTTGTCGGGCCCGGACCCCAAGCAATGGGTGGCGGCCTACAAGCTGAGCAATACCGAATCGGGCTCTCGCACCCCTTACGCCCACGATCCCTGGGGCATGTTTGCGCACGCCGTCGCCGTGCGTTTGGGCGATGTCCCTCTCGACTCAGCTGCCTTGGCCGGCACCGAAATGCCTGACCGCCTGGAAGGCGTCGAGACGCTGGCCCACCGTCTGGTGCTGGCGGCTTGGCTGGGGCAGCAGCCCACAGGCTGGACGCCCAAACTGCTGGCCGAGATGCTGCAGGCGCTGGAGCAGGCCGGCTTGCTGGCGTTGGCCGCGTTGACGCATGCGGCTGCATCCAGGCTCGATCTGGAAGTGCCCGCCGCCTCATCCCCCCCCTCCTCCCCCTCCCTTGCCGACCCTGCCCCAGCCTGGGCCGAGGCCTTCTTCGGCCACCCGCGTGAGCTCTGGCGCGACGCGCTGGCGGCCATCGAGGCGCTGGGTGGCGAGGGCGCCAAAGCAGCCTCGGGCAGCGCCGACGCAACCCCCCTGCAGTGGCAGATGACCCTGGACAGCCACGGCCGGGTGCTCGCCGTCCTGCCCTTCGAGCAGATCCAGGGCGTACGTGGCCTGGGCAAGCCCAAGGCGGTCTCGCTGACGCGGCTGAAGAAGGCCGGGCGCCTGCGTGCGGTGGACGCTGCGGTCGCGCGCTGCCTGACTGCCCCGCGCTGGTCGCCCAGCCGTCTGCGGCTGGATCTGGCCAGCGCAGTCGGGGCCTTGGTGGGGCATCCGAACCTGGTCTTCGCAGATGCGTTGCAGCAAACGGTGGACCTGCGCGAGGGCTTGCCGCAGCTGGAGGTGGTGCGCCAGCGGGCCAGCAATGGCGACGAGAGTTTTGTCTTTCAGCTGGTGGACGACATTCGCCCCGCGCCGTTGACCTTTCTCGGCACTGTTGAAGACGGCGTCGAGGACCTGAACCTCGAAATCGAGCGCCGCAACTCGCACCGCGTGGTGCGCGATGCGCCGGACCGCGCGCGGCTGCTGCGGCTCAACCCCGCCCAACGCCGGGTGGCTGAACTGGTCAGCCAGAAGTGGGCCGTGCCGGTGCAGGCCAAGGCTGAGCTGGACGCTGCACTCAAGGTGCTGGCCGGCCACTTCCAGTTGCACAGCGACGCCAGCGCTGGCCAGGAGGTGGCGAGCGAAAGCCGCCTGCGTGCCGTGCTCAGCCCACAAGGCGAAGGCCTGCAACTGCGGCTGCTGGCCCAGCCCTTTGGCGACTTCGGCCCGCTGGTCGAACCCGGGCACGGCCGCGAACGTCTGTTGGCTTTGCATGAAGGACTGAACCTGGCCACCCGGCGCGACCTCAAGGTCGAGGCCAGCCACCTGCAAAGCGTGCTCGACGCCTTGCCCGCATTGTCCGGCGCCGAGACGGCAGCCTGCACCTGGTTGCTGGCCGAGCCCGAGCAGGCGCTGGCGGTGCTGGAGCAACTGCCGCAACTGCCCGCTGTGGCGGGTGTGGACTGGCCACGCGGCAAGCCGGTGCGCGTGCAGCCGGTGGCCGCAAAGGCGCTGCAGATCAGTGTCAAGAGCAACACCGATTGGCTGGGCTTGCAAGGCGAGTTGCAGCTCGAGGAAGGGCGCGTGATCAGCCTGCAGCGGCTGCTGCAGATGGCGCATGAATCGCGTCGCGGCCGTTTCGTGGCTTTGGGCGAAGGGGACTACCTGGCTTTGAGCGAACAGCTCAAGCGCCAGTTGGCCGATCTGCACGCGCTGGCGCAGGCTGAAGGCCAGGGCATCAAGCTGCCGGCGGCCGCCGCCTCGTGGCTGGCCGACACGCTGGACGAGTCGATGCTCAAGGGCGACAAGGCCTGGCAAAAGCGGCTGCTGCTGTTGGACGAAGCCGCCACCCTCAGGCCTGAGCTCCCCAGCGCGTTGCAGGCCGATTTGCGCAGCTACCAGGCCGAAGGTTTTGCCTGGATGACCCGGCTGGCGCATGCCGGTCTGGGCGCCTGCCTGGCCGACGACATGGGCCTGGGCAAGACTGTGCAGACGCTGGCCCTGCTGCTGCAACGCGCAGAACAGGGCCCGGCGCTGGTGCTTGCGCCGACCTCGGTGTGCAGCAACTGGGTCGACGAGGCCGCCCGTTTTGCGCCCGGCCTGCGTGTGCATCTGTATGGCGAAAGTGAACGCAGTGCGATGCTGCAGGGCCTGGCCGCCGGCGATCTGCTGGTGGCTTCTTATGCGCTGCTGCAGATCGACAGCGAAGCCTTTGCCGCGCAGCCCTGGGCCACGCTGGTGCTGGACGAAGCACAAGCGCTGAAGAACGCCGCCACCAAGCGCGCCAAGGCGGTGGCGGCCCTGCAGGCTGACTTCAGACTGGCACTGACAGGCACGCCTGTTGAAAACCGCCTGGCTGATCTGTGGTCGATCATGAATCTGCTCAACCCCGGTCTGCTGGGCAGCAGCACGCGCTTCAACGAGCGCTTTGCCACCCCCATCGAACGCGACCGCGATGAAGCTGCGCGCGGCCGCTTGCGCCGCCTGGTCAGCCCTTTCCTGCTGCGGCGCACCAAGGCGCAAGTGCTGAGCGATTTGCCGCCGCGCACCGAGATCATCCACCGCGTCCAGCCCGGGCCGGAGGAGCGCGCTTTTCTGGAAGCCAGCCGCCGCGGCGCCCTGCAGCGCGTCGCCGAAGCAGCAGCCGCCAACGCAGTCGGCGCGCCCGGAGGGGGCAGCTTCCATGTGTTGACAGAGCTGACCCGGCTGCGCCGTGCCGCCTGTGACCCGCGCCTGGTGGCGCCCGAGTTGGGCCTGGTGGGCGCCAAGGCACACGAGTTCGAGCAACTCGCCACCGAGCTGGTGGCGGGCCGCCACAAAGCGCTGGTGTTCAGCCAGTTCACCGACTTTTTGAAGCTGCTGGGCGAGCGGCTGGATGCGGTGGGCCTGAAGTACCAGTACCTGGACGGCAGCACGCCTGCGGCAGAGCGTGGCAAACGCGTGGCGGCGTTTCAGCGCGGCGAAGGGGACCTTTTTTTGATCAGCCTGAAGGCCGGCGGCTTTGGCCTGAACCTGACTGCGGCCGACTACGTGCTGATCGTCGATCCCTGGTGGAACCCGGCCGCCGAAGACCAGGCCCTGGGCCGCGCGCACCGCATGGGGCAGACGCGGCCGGTGACGGTCTATCGGCTGGTGACTGCCGGCTCGGTCGAAGAGCGCATCGTTGCGCTGCACCGCGACAAGCGTGTGCTGGCCGACGGCATCCTGGACGGGCAGGACGACAGCACGCCGCTGGCGGCTGAAGATTTACGCGAGCTGTTGCTGGG
>JBBQIB010000202.1:0-7971 GCA_038324515.1 Burkholderiales bacterium | reverse complement strand
GACTGCCAGCAAGCCCGCGAGCAGGTGGCACGCGCAGGATTGCAAGCGCGCATCCGGGTGCGGATGTGCGACCGCATGGACGGCACATCCTTGGCTGCGGCCCTGGCCCCGTCGCGTGGCAACGAGCCCGATGGCGACGATGCCCAAGAGCTGGCGCCGCTGCAGCGCGGCCCGATCACGGGCGCCATCGTGTTGCCGGCTTACGGGCCCGGGCGCTTTCGCGGGCCGGTGCTGCAGGCCAGCGACGACGACATGGAAGCCTTTGTCGATGAAGAACTGCACGCCACCATCGCCATCGCACAGGCCTTGACACGCTACTGGATCAGCCGCACCGACCTGGTCAGCGAGCCGCGTTTTGTGTTCCTCACCAACGGCTCTGACGGCGAAGGCGACGCCTGGGCCAAATGCCTACGCAGCGCGATTGAAGAGCTGATCCAGGTCTGGCGCGACGAAAGTGAAGTCGATCGCCGGCTGGGCCGCTGCCGCTTCCCGGAGTGGGGCAATCAGATCATTCGTTATGACAATGGCGAGCCTGAGAACCTGCCTTTTGCGGCTGGCCAGGCAGCCCGCCTGCTGTTCACCGACAGGCGCATCCTGCAGGTCAACCTGTACTTGCCGCGCAGCATCGTGGAGGCCACCGGCGCGCGCCGCTCGATGCTGGGATTCACTGAGAACCTGACCGGCCTGCACCTGGGCAAGGTGGCCTTGATCACCGGCGGCTCGGCCGGTATCGGGGGCCAGGTGGCGCGCATGCTGGCGCTGGGGGGTGCGCGTGTGATGCTGGCGGCGCGCCGCCAAAGCGAGCTGGAGGTGACACGTGACCGCATCGTCGGCGAGTTGGCCGACATCGGTTACAGCGGTGCCGAGCGGCGCGTGCACATCCTGCCCGGCGTGGACGTGGGCGACCTGAGCACCTTGAAGCCTGCCGTGGCTGCCACTTTGAAGGCCTTTGGCCGCATCGACTACCTGATCAACAACGCTGGCATGTCGGGCGCTGAAGAGATGGCGGTGGACATGCCGCTGGATGCCTGGGTGCGCACACTGGACGCCAACCTGGTCAGCAACTACGCGCTGATGCACGAGGTGCTGCCGCTGATGAAAGCCCAGGGCAGCGGTTACGTGCTCAACGTGTCGAGCTACTTCGGCGGCGAAAAGTACCTGGCGGTGGCCTACCCCAACCGCAGCGACTACGCCGTCAGCAAGTCAGGCCAGCGGGCCCTGGTCGAGACGATGGCGCGCTTTCTGGGCCCTGAAGTGCAGATCAACGCCATCGCACCCGGGCCGGTGGAAGGCGAGCGCCTGAAAGGCGCCGGCTCGCGGCCGGGCCTGTTTGAGCGGCGTGGCCGGCTGATCCTGGAAAACAAGCGGCTCAATGCCACCCACGAGGCGGTGGTCAAGGCGCTGCGCCGTGGCGTGCGGGTCGAATTGCTGTTGGAGCAACTGGCGGCCAACGATGTTGCTGGTTTGGCGATGGACGGCGAAGCGCCGCGCGAGTTGCGCGCGCTGGCGATGCGCTGCCACAAAGAGCGCGGCGACGACTGCACTTGGGGCGAAATGCTGTTGTCCGAAGACATGGGCCGCAGGCTGGTCGCACGGCTGCGCACTGGCGGCTACTTTCTGGACAGCGCAGATTGGGCTGCCAAAGCCGACACCGGCTGGCTGCACCGGCTGCCTGCCGACGACAAACCCTATGTGCCGCCCAAGCAGATCCTGGCCGAGGCAGCCAAGGTGCGCAATGGCGTGCTGTCGCTGCTGCACCTGGGCAACATGCCCACCGAAACCGAAGTGGCCCTGGCCACCGTGTATTTTCTGGCCGACCGCGCCGTCAGCGGCGAGACCTTCATGCCCAGCGGCGGCCTGAGTCTGGAGCGCTCGATCACCGAGCGCGAGCTCTTTGGTGGCGCCAAACGCGAGCGGCTGGACATGATGCGCGGCAAGACCGTGTGGTTGATCGGCGAGCACCTGGTCGAGTACCTGGCCGAAGCGGCACGCTCTTTTGTGCACCAGTGCCACGTTGGCCGCATCGTGCTGCTGACGCGCAGCGCTGAAGGTGAGGCGGCCTTGCGCGGTGCGCTGCGCGAGCTGCCCGCTGACCTGCTGCAAGCGGTGGTGTGTGGCGAAGCCATCGAAGACGGCATCGACACCGCGCTGCGCCTGCACGGCACGCCCAACTGCGTCATCGCCACACCGATGGTGCCGCTGCCCCAAGTCGCAACTTCCGCGACAGAACTGAAAGACCAGGCGCTGACCGACTGGCTGAGCCCTGAGACTTTCAGGCAGGTGGTGCAGGACAACCTGACCTACCTGTTCAGAGTGGCACGCAAGGCCAGCCTGATCGACGGCTGCCAACTGGTGCTGTGCAGCCCCGACGTGCCAGCAGGCAGCGACCCGCAAGGCATCGGTTTTGCGCTGGCCAACTTCATCAAGACCACGCTGCACGCCTTCACCGCCACGCTGGCGGTCGAAAACGAACGCCTGGTGCATGACGTCGCCGTCAACCAGATCAATCTGACGCGCCGCGTGCGCAGCGAAGAGCCGCGCAACGAAGAAGAGCACCTCGAAGAAGTCAGGCGCTTTGGCAGAGCCGTGCTGCTGGCCGGTGCGCCACTGCCCGACGCCGAAGACTCGCGCTACCGATCGCGCATCTACCGGGGGATGGCGATCACGGTCTGAGGCGGGCCAGCTTGGCCAGGGCGCGCCATTCTGCGTATTGCCGATGTGGGTGCGGTGGGCGGCAATACGGCATAATGCCGTATTGTCGTGCTGGAGATCGAGATGGACAACGCTGCACGTTTCGACCTCAAGATGGACGCCGACGAAAAAGCTCTGGTGGCCAGGGCAGCAGCGCTGATGGGCACCACGATGGCTGGTTTTGTGCGTGCAGCAGCCAAAGAAAAAGCACAGGTCTTGCTTGAGCGTGAAGTGAGGCTGACGTTCAGCGAGCGCGACTTCGCTGCGTTCTCGCTGGCGCTCGATACGGCCTTCGCGCCCAATCCCGCGTTGAAAGACGCATTGACGCAGGCGCGCCGCAAGGTTCGGCGTGCTTGAAGATATGCGGCTGAATCCGGCCATTCATGACAGGCAGTCTTTTGCGTGTGGCGTAGCGGCGCTGGACGGCTATATCCACCACTTCGCAGATCAGCACCAAAGACGTGGCATCACTTCCGTCTACGTGTTGACGGACTCAGCGCAGCCCGAATGCATCCTGGGTTATTACACGCTCAGCGCAGCGCAAGTCGATCGGGACGGGCTCATTGAAGCCGACCGCAAGAAGCTGCCGGCATACCCTGTGCCTTGCTTTCGAATGGGCCGGCTCGCCTGCAGCACTGCCCAGCGTGGCAGTGGCCTGGGCAAGTTGCTGGTGGGCTGTGCCGTCGACCGCTGCCTGAAGGCCCGCCAGCAAATCGCAGCCTTTGCATTGATCGTGGATGCGAAGGATGAAGCGGCCAAGAGTTTCTACTTCCACTTCGGCTTCAAAGCGCTGCAGGACAGCCCCTTGACGCTCTATCTGGCATTGGGGCGCTGGCGTTCAGCAGGTGTGGGTCGAGGGTTTGTGGCAGCCAGTCGCCATCAGATGTCACAACACTCTGGTGCGGAAAGCCGCCGGGCTGACGATGCGCGTGCGGACGATGCTGCCGCGTTGCAGCAGCCCAGCACGGCGATCGCCGCTCACCAAGTGCTCGGCTTTGCCAGCCTGCGCCAGGCTCAGCAAGAGCTGTCGCTGGAATCGTTGAGCTCGATGTGCTTGGGCAGCGGTGGCAGAGCCTCAAGTACAACGCCACCCAGCGCAGTCCGGCGGTGCCTTGGAGGTGCCCCAAGCCCCAGCACTTCAGCGCACCCCAAAATACAGTTTTCCCTGAGCCGAAATCCCCATGCCCGCATTGCCCGTCCCCCGCTTCGATGTCTTCTACCGCCACGACGAGCTGACCCGGCTGCTGCAGGACTTTGCGGCCGCTGCGCCCCAATTGCTGCAGTTGCGCTCTTTGGGCAAAAGCTTTGAAGGCCGCGACATCTGGCTGCTGGTGGTCACCCACCAGGCCACCGGCGCTGACGAAGACAAACCCGCCTTCTGGGTCGACGGCAACATCCACGCCGCTGAGCTGACCGCCAGTACCGCTTGTTTGTACTGGCTGCACCAGTTGCTCAGCGGCTACCCCAGCGACAAGCAAGTGGCAGAGTTGCTCAACACGCGCGTGGTCTACATGGTGCCTCGCCTGAACCCTGATGGCGCAGAGTTGGCCCTGGCGGACAAGCCGCGCCACATCCGCTCGGGCACCCGGCCTTATCCGTTTGACGATGAGCCCGTGGAGGGGCTGACGGTGCAGGACGTCGACGGCGACGGCCGCATGCTCAGCATGCGCATCCCCGACCCGCATGGCACGTACAAGCTGCACCCCACCGAGCCGCGTTTGCTGGTGGCGCGCGAACCGGGTGAGTTTGGCGGCCAGTACTACCGCGTGATGCCTGAAGGCATGTTGAAGAACTTCGATGGCCTCAGCATCAAAGTCAACCCTGACTGCGAAGGCCTGGACCTGAACCGCAACTTCCCGGCCTACTGGCGGCAAGAGTTCGAGCAGACAGGCGCTGGCCCTTACCCCACCAGCGAGCCCGAGGTGCGGGCGATGGTGGACTTCATCACCTCGCACCCCAACATCGGCGCGGCAGTGAGCTTTCACACCCACAGCGGCGTCATCCTGCGGCCGATGGGCATGCAAAGCGATGACGACATGACACCCGAAGACCTGTGGATGTACAAGAGGCTGTCGGACATCGGCGCCAAGCTCACCGGCTACCCGGCCGTCAGCATCTGGCACGATTTCAAGTACCACCCCAAGCAAGTCATCACCGGCACCCAGGACTGGATCTACGAGCACCTGGGTGCGCTGTTCTGGACCGTGGAGATCTGGGCCCCCAACAGAGAGGCCGGCATCACCGATTACAAATGGATCGAGTGGTACCGCAACCACCCCATCGAAGACGACCTGAAGCTCTTGAAGTGGAGCGACGAGCAGTGCGGCGGCAAGGCGCACGTGGACTGGTACCCGTTTCGGCACCCGCAGCTGGGCATGGTCGAGCTGGGTGGCTGGGACCGCATGAACTACTGGCGCAACCCGCCGCCGCACCTGCGTGAACGCGAAGCGGCGCGCTTCCCGGCCTGGCTGACGCAGATCGGCTTGAGCCTGCCCAAGCTGGAGGTGCTGCGCACGGAGGTGCGATCACTGGGTCAGGACAATTGGCGGGTGCGCTTTGCGGTCGCCAACGCCGGCTATCTGCCGGCTTATGTGACGCACCGTGCGCGCGAGCGCAAGACGGTGCGCGGCACGGTGTTCCAGATCCACCTGCCGCCAGGTGTCACTTTGGTCAGTGGCCAAGAGCGGGTGACCGGTGCGCATCTCGAAGGCCATGCCCCCAAAAGCAGCCTGCAGGCCTTTTTGCCGACGCGCGAAATCACCGGTGATCGGGCGGTGGTTGAATGGGTCGTACACGGCCCACGCGGCACAGCGCTGGCGCTGACGGCCAGCGCAGACCGCGCCGGCACGGTGCGCACCGAGGTGAGTTTGGACTGAGGCTGGGCTGAGGGCTGAGGGCTGAGGCCGGATGGCAGCAGGCAGCAAGCCAGAGCGCGCTCAGACCTGCTCGAACTTGAACACCGCCACGCTGGCCAGCAGATTGGGCCAGAAGCGCACGGCATCGCCGCCCTGCAGCCCAAAGCTGTCGGTGACCTGCAAGCCGCACTTGCGCGCCAGTACTTCAAAGTCGGCCAGTGTGCCGACGCGGATGTTGGGCGTGTCGTACCACTGGTAGGGCAGCGCCTTGGTCACCGGCATGCGCCCGGCCAGCACGCGCAGCCGGTTGGGCCAGTGCGCGAAGTTGGGAAAACTGATGACGCCGATGCGGCCCACCCGTGCGGTTTCGCGCAGCATGTTCTCGGTGTTGCGCAGGTGCTGCAGGGTGTCGAGTTGCAGCACCACATCGAAGCTGCGGTCGTCAAACAGCGCCAGGCCTTCATCCAGGTTGAGCTGGATCACATCCACACCCCGCTGCACGCAGGCGTGCACGTTGTGGTCGGCCAGCTCGATGCCGTAGCCGCTGCAGCCTTTGTGCTGTTGCAGCCAGGCCAGCAACTCGCCGTTGCCGCAGCCCAGGTCCAGCACCCGGCTGCCTGCGGGCACCAGGCTGGCGATGATCTGCAGGTCTTTGCGTTCAGACATGCGCGCCCTCGTTGGGCTTTGCAGGGGCTGGCGGGTGAGTCAGCTCCTCGGCCATCTGATCGAAGGTGGCGCGCATTACGGCGTGGTAGCGCCCATCGTCGAGCAAAAAAGCATCGTGGCCATGCGGCGCCTCGATCTCTGCATAACTGACGCGGATGCGGTTGTCCACCAGCGCCTTGACGATCTCGCGCGAGCGCTCGGGCGCAAAGCGCCAGTCGGTGGTGAAGCTGATGATCACAAAGCGCACCGCGCTGGCTTGGGCAAAGGCTTGGGTCAGGCTGCCGCCGTAGGCTGCAGCCGGATCGAAGTAGTCCAGCGCGCGCGTGATCAGCAGGTAAGTGTTGGCGTCAAAGTATTCGCTGAATTTATCGCTTTGGTGGCGCAGATAGCCCTCGATCTGGAACTCGATGTCTTGCGTGCTGTAGGCCAGGGCTTCGGCCCGCAGGCTGCGGCCAAACCTGGCCTCCATCGCGTCGTCGCTCAGGTAAGTGATGTGGCCCAGCATGCGCGCCACACGCAGCCCGCGCTTGGGCACGGTGCCGTGGGCGATGTAGTGGCCACCGTGGAAGTCGGGGTCGGTGACGATCGCGCGCCTGGCGACTTCGTTGAAAGCGATGTTCTGCGCTGACAAACTGGGCGCGGTCGCCACGGCCACACAGTGGCGCAGGCGCTGCGGGTATTGCAGCGACCAAGCCAGTGCTTGCATGCCGCCCAGGCTGCCGCCAATCACGGCCGCCAGTTGTTGGATGCCCAGCCTGTGCACCAACCGGGCCTGCGCTTCGACCCAGTCTTCCACCGTCACCACCGGAAAATCTGCACCCCAGACGCAGCCATTGTCAGGATTCAAGTGCGTCGGCCCGCTGGAGCCGAAGCAGGACCCCAGGTTGTTGACGCCGATGACGAAGAACTTCTCGGTATCCAGCGGCTTGCCCGGGCCCACCAGGTTGTCCCACCAGCCCTCGACGCCGTCGGCATGCCTTCCCGCCACATGGTGGCTGGCGTTGAGGGCGTGGCACACCAGCACGGCGTTGCTCTTGTCGGCATTCAGCGTGCCGTAGGTCTCGACCATCAGAGCGTAAGCTGGCAGCACAGCGCCGCTCTTCAGCGGCAGTGCATCGCTGAAGTGCATCAGTTGTGGCGTGACCTGTCCCAGAGCCGTCATGACAATGAATGAACCCGACGCTGCCAGCCAAGGCAGACGCCGGGTCGGCGTCCTCTTTAGCGGCATTTGTTGAGCGCCCGCAAGCCGGAGCAAATCAGCGCTGTCATTGCATTCTACAAGTGCGCTGGCCGCCTGACAGACGTTGAAACAGACGCCAGAACATCAACTGCCTGAACTGCATTGCCACGGGATCAGACAGGATCAGATCTCGCTCCATCGCATGCCCGCTTCGCGACGCGATCAAACCAGCGGGGCGCCGGTTTGCGCTCATGTACACCAACCTCGGCCTGTGCCCGAGCCGGTTTGTATTCAGGCGGTGCTGGCTCAGGCTGTTGGCGGCAGCGTGTCGATGAAGCTCTGACGCGCTGCCAGTTTGTTGGCCAGGCGCTCGAGGTTGGGATGGTTGCCGCGCCAATCGAGGTGCGCAAAACGAAAGTCCAGATAACCCAGCGCGCAGCCGGCTGCCACGTCAGCCAGCGTGAACTGGTTGCCGGCGCAAAAGGGCTTCTCGCCCAGGCCGCGCGACATCGCTTGCAGCGCGCTGTCCACACGCGACATCTGGCGCTCAATCCAGGCTTGCGAGCGCTGCTCGGCGCT
>JBBQIB010000201.1:0-7987 GCA_038324515.1 Burkholderiales bacterium | reverse complement strand
CACCGGCGCGCGCAATGGCGACCTGATCTTCTTTGGCGCCGACAAGGCCAAGGTGGTCAACGATGCACTGGGCGCGCTGCGCTTGAAGATCGGCCTGAGCGACTTCGGCCGCGACCACGGCATGTTCGAAGACAAGTGGGCGCCGCTGTGGGTGGTGGACTTTCCGATGTTCGAATATGACTCCGAGGCCAAGCGCTGGAACGCGGTGCACCACCCCTTCACTGCGCCCAAGGATGGCCATGAAGACCTGATGAACACGGACCCCGGCAAGTGCGTGGCCAAGGCCTACGACATGGTGCTCAACGGCTGGGAGATCGGCGGCGGCTCGGTGCGAATCCACCGTGCCGAGGTGCAGGCCAAGGTCTTCGAGGCGCTGAACATCAGCGCTGAAGATCAGAAGATCAAGTTCGGCTTCCTGCTCGACGCTTTGCGGTATGGCGCGCCGCCGCACGGTGGCCTTGCCTTCGGCCTGGACCGCATCGCCACCTTGATGACCGGTGCAGACAGCATCCGCGACGTCATCGCCTTCCCCAAGACGCAGCGCGCGCAATGCCTGCTGACTGGCGCGCCCAGCCTGGTGGACGAAGCGCAGCTGCGCGAGCTGCACATCCGGCTGCGCAACCCTGCGGCTGGTACTGCGGCTGCAGGTGCGGCCTGATGCGCAGCGCCTAGAGACGGCTGGTTTTGCAGCCGGCTCGTCCGCCCAAAATCCCGCGCTCGGTGCTGGTGGTCATCCACACACCGGCGCTGGAGGTGCTGCTGCTTGAGCGCGCTGACAAACCCGGGTTCTGGCAAAGCGTCACCGGCTCGCTGGACGCCGAAGACGAGCCGCTTGTACACACAGCCAGGCGCGAGGTGGCAGAAGAGACCGGGATTGAAGGGGGCGTGCTGCTGGACTGGCAACACAGCAATCGCTTCGAGATCTACGCCACCTGGCGCCACCGCTATGCAGCGGGCGTGACGCACAACAGCGAGCATGTGTTCGGCCTGACTGTGCCTGCGGGTACCGCCGTGCGGCTGGCGCCGCGTGAGCATCTGGCCTACGCTTGGCTGCCGTGGCAGCAGGCTGCGGCAAGATGTTTTTCGCCCAGCAATGCCGCCGCGATCCTCGAGCTGCCGGACCGGTCGGCCCGCCGGCTGCAGCGCCCGGCGCGGCCGGCCGATTGACACAATCACTCATGGATGAACTGCCGGTGCAACTTGGCGCTGGCCGGATCCTTGGGCAGCCTCAACAACAAACACAGCCCACAAGATGCCGCCCCTGAACCCGCTCAACAGCAGCTTGCTGCCGCCCTACACCGGCCTGGGCGCCTTGCGGGTGGCCACCTACAACATCCACAAGGGTGTGCGCGGCATGGGCCCCCGCAAGCGGCTGGAGATCCACAACCTGGGCCTGGCCGTTGAAGCGCTGGACGCCGACCTGGTCTTCTTGCAAGAAGTGCGTTTGTTCCACACTGGCGAGGCCAGGCGCTTTGCGCGTACCAGCTTTGGCTGGCCGCAGGGCGGCCAGGCCGACTACTTGGCCCCCGAGGGTTATGACGTGGCCTACCGCTCCAATGCAGTGACACGTTTGGGTGAGCATGGCAACGCCTTGTTGTCGCGTTGGCCGATGGGTGATGTGGGGCACCACGATGTCAGCGACCATGCTTTTGAGCAGCGTGGCCTGCTGCATGTGCCGGTGAGCTGGAACGGCTGCACCGTGCACTGCGTGGTGGTGCACTTTGGCCTGGTGCACAGCAGCCGCGTGCGCCAGGTGCAGCGGCTGGCGGCATTCATCGAACGGCATGTGCCGCCGCATGAGATGCTGGTGGTGGCCGGTGACTTCAACGATTGGGGCGAGAAGCTGGATGTGCCGATGGCGGGCCTGGGGCTGCAACGGGCCATCGCACCGGCGACGCGCAAGCCAGCGCCGACCTTTCCATCGCTGGTGCCTGTCTTTGCGCTGGACCGTTTTTACTTGCGTGGCCTGGTCTGTCAGACCACGATGGTGCCGCGCGGCATGACCTGGTCGCGCATGTCGGACCACCTGCCTTTGGTGGCCGAGCTGGAGATCGGCTGAGCGCCATGGCTGCGGCCAGCGCCGACAGCTTGGTGCACGATGTGATCGTCGGCGCCACATCCGGTGTCACCGACAGCCTTGCGGACGATGGCCGCACCAGCGCCACGACCAGCGCCACGACCAGCGCCACAGCCAGAGCCGCCGACAAGGGTCGCCGCGCACTGCGCCAGTGGGTGGGGGTGCCGGCGCCCAGTTTCGTGGGTGGCAACCAGTTGAAATTGCTGGAGGGCGGCAACGCTTTGTTTCCGCGCATGCGCCAGGCCATAGACGCTTCGACGCAAGAGGTCTGGTTGGCGACCTACATCTTCCACAGCGATCCCGCAGCGCTGGTGATCGCTGATGCGTTGCGGCGTGCCGCTGCCCGCGGCGTGGCGGTGCATGTGGTGGTGGACGGCTTCGGCTCGATTGCTTCGCTGGGATTTGTGCGCAGGTTCTTTGCCGGCAGCGGTGTCAAGCTGGAGGTCTTCAGGCCGCTGGACCGCTGGTATTCCTGGTTGCAGCCAGGGCAATTGCGCCGGCTGCATCAAAAGCTGTGCGTGTGCGACGGCCTGGTGGCATTTGTGGGCGGCATCAACATCATCGACGACCGCCACGACATGAACCACGGCTGGACCGACCAGCCCAGGCTGGACTTTGCCATTGAAATCAGCGGCCCGCTGGCCGAGCCGGTGGGCGCCACTGCGCGCGCGATGTGGGCCCGCGCGCACCTCTGGCGCGGCTGGCGTGAAGAGTTGTGGGCCATTGCGCGCAGCAAAAAGCCGCTGGTGCAGGTGATCGACAAAGTGCGCGAGTTGCGTGGCGTGCCTGAACAGCAGCATGCAGAGTCATCATCGGCACCGCCCACGCTGCCGATGCGCGCAGCTTTCGTGGTGCGCGACAACGTGCGCCAGCGGCGCGCCATCGAGCACAGTTATGTGCAGGCCATTCGCACGGCCAAAACGCGGATCGATATCGCCGTGCCCTACTTCTACCCCGGCCAGCGCTTCCGGCGTGCCTTGCGCCAGGCGGCCCGGCGTGGCGTGCGGGTGCGGCTGCTGCTGCAAGGCAAGGTGGACTACCGCTTCGCAGCGCTGGCGGCACGCGCGCTGTACGACGAATTGCGCGGTGTGGGGGTGCAGATCTTCGAGTACACACCCGCCTTTTTGCACGCCAAAGTGGCTTTGATCGACGACGACTGGGCCACTGTGGGCAGCAGCAACATCGATCCGCTGTCATTGCTGTTGAACCTGGAAGCCAATGTGGTGGTGCTCGACGCCGAATTTGCCCGCGAACTGGCCACGCGCTTCGATACCGCCTTTGCGGTTTCGGCCGAAGTGGCTGGTGAGTTCACCCGCGCCGGGTTGAGGGGCTGGTCCAGGCGCGCGCTGGTGGCCTGGGCGGCCAACCTGTATCTGCGCGTGGCGGGCATCACAGGCCGCTATTGAGCAAACCCATATCGAGCAGACCCCTATCGAGCAGACCCGAATCGAGCGGCCCCATATCCGGCGGCCCCGGTTTGCTTGCAAACCCGTTAGGCTTTGCGCATGAGCAAAACCAAGCAAGCGCCCGACAGTGGGCCAAAGAGCACAGCCAGGGCCAAAACCAAAGGCCGCGTGGCTGCCGCTGCACCTGAGGGCAGCTTGCCGCTCGATCTGGCGCTGCAAGGCGGCGGTTCACACGGCGCCTTCACCTGGGGCGTGCTGGACCGGTTGCTGGACGACCCGCAGATCCGGCCGGTGGCGATCTCCGGCACCAGTGCGGGGGCGCTGAACGCTGCCGTGTTGGCCACCGGTTGGGCGGCGGGTGGGCGCACTGGCGCGCAGCAAGCTCTGCGCGCTTTCTGGATGGACGTGGCCACCGAGGGCCACTGTTTTGGTGACGCAGCAGCCATCTCACCCGCCTGGGGCGCAGCATTGGGATGGCCCTGGTCGGCTTGGGCCGCTGCGCCCGGGCTGTCCGGCTTCAATCTCGACAACCAGCCCTGGTACCCCTGGAGCCAGCAGTTCTTGCGCAGCTTCAGCCCCTATCAGTTCAACCCGCTGGGCGACAACCCCTTGCGCAAGGTGCTGCAGCGGCATGTGCAACCGGCGGCTTTGCGCACCTGTGGGCTGGCGTTGTTCATCACCGCCACCGCCGTGCGCACGGGGCAGCCGCGGGTTTTTGATGCGCAAGACCTGAGCATCGATGCGCTGCTGGCCTCAGCGTGTCTGCCGCAACTGTTCAAAGCGGTCGAGATCGATGGCCAGTCTTACTGGGACGGCGGCTACAGCGGCAACCCTGCGTTGTGGCCCTTGATTTATCACCCGGGCTCGTTGGATCTGCTGCTGATCAAGATCAATCCGTCGGTGCGGCCGGGCTTGCCCAACACGCCGGCAGAGATCGCCGACCGCGTCAATGAGATCACCTTCAACGCCGGCCTGGTGAGCGAGATGCGAGCGATTGCTTTTGTGCACAGGCTGCTGGCCGAGGGCAAGGTCGACCCCCGCAAGTACCGCGACCTGCGCCTGCACATGGTGGCGGATGAAGAAGGGCTGGCACCCTTGCAGGCTTCCAGCAAACTCAACACCGACCGCAACTTTCTGCAGGCGCTGCACGCGCTGGGCCACGCGGCCGCCGAGCGCTGGCTGCAAATGCATCGCCACGACATCGGCCAGCGCCCGACACTGGACTTGCGCTCGACCTTTTTGAGCCCCAGGCAAGGCCAGGCGGCATGAGCCCAAGGCCCCAGCGCAGCTCGAGCCGCAGCAGTGGCGGTTGAGGAAGACCTGGTGGTGCAGCGCCCCGAGGGCCTGTACTGCCCGGTGGGCCGCTTCTACATCGACCCCTGGCGGCCGGTGGCGCGTGCGGTGCTGACCCACGCACACGCCGACCATGCCCGCCGTGGCCACGGCGCCTACCTGGCCACCGCCGTCAGCGCAGGCGTCTTGCGCGCCAGGCTGGGGCCGATCGCCCTGCAAGGGCTGGCCTATGGCGAAGTGGTGACGCTGGACGGCGTGCGCGTCAGCCTGCACCCGGCCGGCCATGTGCTGGGCTCGGCCCAGGTGCGCATCGAACATCACGGCCAGGTCTGGTGTCTGTCGGGCGACTACTTCGTCAGCGGCGCAGAACACAACTCCACCTGTGCACCGTTTGAGCCGGTGCGCTGCCACACCTTCGTCACCGAGAGCACCTTTGCCTTGCCGATCTACCGCTGGCCGGCGCAACAGCAGGTGATGGCAGAGATCAACCACTGGTGGCAGGCCAACGTGCAGGCGGGCCGCGCCAGCTTGCTGCTGGCCTACAGTTTTGGCAAAGCGCAGCGTGTGCTGGCCGGCGTGGACGGCAGTATCGGCCCGATCTACGTGCATGGGGCCGTGGAGCCACTCAACGCCGCCTACCGCGCAGAAGGGGTGGCGCTGCCGCCCACCCGCAAGCTCGATGCTGCGGTGCAGCGCAGCGAGTTGCAGCGCGCGTTGGTGGTTGCGCCGCCGTCTGTGCTGGGCAGCAGCTGGACCCGCCAGTTGGGCGAGTTCAGCGACGCTTTTGCCAGCGGCTGGATGCAACTGCGTGGCCGGCGCAGGCGGCAAGGGGTGGACCGCGGCTTTGTGCTCAGCGACCATGCCGATTGGCCGGGCCTGCAAAGCGCGATCGCCGCCACCGGCGCTGAGCGCGTGATCGTCACGCATGGTTATGAGGCGGTCATGGTGCGCTGGCTGCAGCAGCAAGGTTTGCAGGCCGGCAGCTTTCAGACCGAGTTTGGGCGGGACGATGGCGATGGCGATGGCGATGGCGATGGCGATGGCAATGGCAATGGCGTTGGCGATGGCGATGGCGTTCGCGCTGGCCAGGACGAGCACTGATGTCAGAAGCCGTCATTGCGCAGCCAGTCTCGGGCCTGCAGCGCTTCGCGCAGTTGTACTCAGCGCTGGACGCCGGCACAGCGACGACAGACAAGCTCGCGGCGCTGGTCGCTTATTTCGGTGATGCGGCGGCAGCCGATGCGGCTTGGGCGGTGTATTTTCTGGCCGGGGGCAAGCCGCGGCAGGTGGTCCCCACTGCCGTTTTGCGCGACACCGCTTGCCAAGGCGCAGGGGTCGACCGCTGGCTGTTCGACGCTTGCTGTCAGGCGGTGGGTGACTTGGCAGAAACCATCGCCTTGCTGTGGTCCGACGCGCCGGCTGCAGCCGGCGAACCCGAGCCAGCCGAGGCCGGCACGGCGCCGACGCCTGAGCGTTTGGGTTTGGCTGACTGGATCGAGCAGCGGCTTCTCCCTTTGCGTGGTCTGGCACCTGCCGAGCAGTCCGCCAGGCTGGCCGCGATGTGGGACGAGCTGGACAGCGTGGGCCGCTTTTTGTTGATCAAGTTGATCGGCGGCGGATTCAGGGTCGGCGTCAGCAAATTGCTGGTGCAGCGCTCACTGGCGGCCTACACGGGCCTGGATGCCAAACTGCTGGCCCAGCGCATGGTGGGCTGGACGGATGCGCGCAGCCTGCCCAGCGCGCAGAAGTGGGCTGCGCTGGTGGCTGCTGCGGATGCAGACGGGGGCCATACCAGCGGCTTGCCTTACCCCTTCTTCCTGGCCCACCCTCTGCCCTCTGCGCCCGACGGACCCGATCAACCGCTGGGCCCGTTGAGCGATTGGCTGGTCGAATGGAAGTTCGACGGCATCCGGGCGCAGTTGGTCAAGCGCCAGGGCCAGGTCTGGCTGTGGTCGCGCGGCGAAGAGCTGATCAGCGAAGGCTTTCCTGAGGTGCTGCAGATTGCCGCCGCATTGCCCAGCGGGACCGTGCTGGACGGCGAGTTGCTGGTCTGGCGGGCCGGCCAGCCGCAGCCTGCGCCGTTTCAGCTGCTGCAGCAACGCATCGGGCGCAAGACGCTGGGCAAGAAGCTGCTGGCCGATGCGCCGGTCTGCTTTGTGGCGTACGACCTGCTGGAGTGGCAGGGACAGGATCAGCGCCAGCAGCCGCAGCAACTGCGCCGCAGCTTGCTGGAGCAGTTGCTGTCACCGCTGCCTGCGCAGTTGTTCGATGCGCCGGCGCCGCCGCTGGGCTTGCCATCGCTGCCGGTTCCCCCAGTGCGCTTGTCGCCCCTGGTGCAAGCGCCCGACTGGGCCACGCTGGCGCGCTGGCGCACCCGCGCCCGTGAGCGTGGCATGGAAGGCTTGATGCTCAAACAGGCCGATGGCGGCTACGGCAGTGGCCGCACCCGCAGCGATGGCCTGTGGTGGAAGTGGAAGCTTGACCCGCTGATGGTGGACGCAGTGCTGATCTACGCCCAGGCCGGCCACGGCAGGCGCGCTGGCGTCTACACCGACTACACCTTTGCGGTCTGGAGCCACCCGCCGGCAGACGAGCAGGCGGCTCAAGCCGTGATCGAGGCCATCGCCCGGCGTGAGCCGGCCCAACCCGGCGCACTGCGGCTGTTGCCTTTTGCCAAGGCCTACTCTGGCCTGAGTGATGCCGAATTCAAGGCCGTGGACCGCGTCATCCGCGCCACCACGCTGGAGAAGTTCGGCCCGGTGCGCAGCGTCAAGCCCAGTCTGGTGTTCGAGATCGGCTTTGAAGGCATCAACCGCAGCCCGCGCCACAAAAGCGGCCTGGCGGTGCGCTTTCCGCGCATGTTGCGGCTGCGGCCCGACAAGACCCTGGCGCAGGCGGACAGCCTGGCCACTTTGCAGGCTATGTTGAGAGACTGAGGGCACCTCAGCCTGGCCGAAGAGATGGCCGCCTTGGCAGTCTCTTTTCCGTCTCTCGAGGCTCAAGAAAAGTCTCAGACTTCCGATACGCCATGAAGGGCCAGTTTTGCGCACATGCGCAATCGGTGCCCCAGGCGCGCGCTGCGCACCCGTGCACGAGACCGAGAGCATGGCTAGCCCCCTTTTCCCTCAACCTGGAGACCTCAAGATGACGAAGACCTTGAAATCATGGGCTGTTGCAGCCCTGGCAGTGACGACCCTGAGTGTTTGGGCCA
>JBBQIB010000200.1:0-8038 GCA_038324515.1 Burkholderiales bacterium | reverse complement strand
CGGTGCTGGCCATCACGGGCTGCGCTCAACTCGGCCCTTCATCCGATAGTCCTGCGAGCAATCAGGCCAGCAGCGCGGCCAACAACCCAGCGGCAAAGGTGGTGGCGGGCGATGTACCCAGAGCAGCCAGCTCGGCTGCCGCCTTCGCTGGTGCTGCCTCGACATCGGCACTGTCGCCCAACCCGAAGCCGATCACTCCAGCCATAACCAACGCAGCGCCCAACCCAGCCTCCAGCGCCGGCCCGCCGCCGATTGCCACCGTGCTGCAAGGCGCGCGCAGGATCGACGGCCCGCTGACGCTGTGGCAGCGCGAAGACAAGGTCTGGATCGAGTTGATGCCCAACCAATTCGGGCAAGCGTTTTTGCTGTCACCCAAGATCAAGAGCGGCATCGGCCAGGCCTGGGTGCTGGGCGGGCTGATGGCGATGCCGATCAACGGCGCCGGCGGCGCCCAGGTGGTGACTTTCGAGCGCATCCACAACCAGATCCGCTTGAAGGCGCTCAACACCGACGCGATGGCCAAAGAGGGCAGCCCCGAGGCGCGCGCGCTGGCGGACGCCTACGCAGCCAGCCTCTTGGGTGCAGCACCCGTGGTCAGCCAGCCCCACCCCACGCGCAAGAGTGTCCTGGTGGACGCCAGCGCACTGTTTGTCAACGACATGCTGGGCATCGGCATGATGCTGCAACGTGGGCTGAACCAGGGCTACGCGCTGGACCGCGGCAACTCCTTGATCAGCGAAGTTCGTGGCACGCCAGAAGTGACGGTCATCGAGACCCAGAACCACTACTACTCCGGCAGCGTGGGCAGCATCCCCCCAGGCGCCCGCGCGGGCCTGCCCCGGCCCATCCTGCCGCGATTTGTGCCCGATGCCCGCAGCATGCTGGTCAGCCTGCACTACTCGCTGGCGCCGCTGCCCGCCACGCCCATGCCGACTCGGCTGGCTGACCCCAGAATCGGTTTGTTCACCAGCACGGTGCTGGATCTTTCGAACGACCTGACGCGCTCGCCGAAACAGCGCTTTGTCAACCGCTGGCGGCTGGAGAAGAAAGACCCACAGGCCGAGCTGTCAGAGCCCATCAAGCCGATCACCTTCTGGATCGACCGCAATGTACCGCTGGCTTACCGCGAAACGGTGCGTGCCGGGATCCTGGAGTGGAACAAGGCTTTCGAGAAGATCGGCTTCAGCCAGGCGATCCGGGTCGAGCAACAAAGTGACGATGCCACCTTCGACACCCTGGATTTCGGCCGTGCTTCGGTACGCTGGATGCTCAACGCCGAACCTGCCTTTGGTGCCATCGGCCCCAGCCATGTGGACCCCCGCACCGGCGAGATCCTGGATGCGGACATCGCTTTTGAAGGCCTGACGACGCGCAGCGTGCGCAGCTTGCGGGTGCAGGTGCTGCCAGGAGCCAACGCCGGGCTGGCTGGCTCAAGCACAGCGCAAGGTACCCAGGGTGCTGCTGCCTCGGCCTTCGCTCACGGGCCGGTTGAGCTGGGTGGCATGCCTGACCCGCGCGCCGCCTGGCAAGGCCATCACTTCGCCCAGCCTTTCTTGCCACCGCCCGGGATGCCGATGCCTGCCGAGTTGGCGCGCTGCATGCATGCACATTTGGCCGCAGAACAACTGGGCTATGCAATGGATGTGCTGGCCGCCCGTGGCGAGTTGGAGCCGGACAGCCCGATTGCGCAGCAGTTTGTACAGGACTATGTCAAAGAGTCGGTGATGCATGAGGTCGGCCACACGCTGGGCCTGCGCCACAACTTCCGCGCCTCGCGCGCCTACACCGAGGCGCAACTGTCCAACCCCGAATTCACGCGCGCCAACGGCATCACCGGCTCGGTGATGGAATACACCCCCGTCAACCTGCCGCGGCCCGGCGAAACCGGCGGCGTGCCGTTTCAAACGGCGCTGGGGCCCTATGACTACTGGGCCATCGAATACGCCTACAGGCCTGCGCCAGGCGGGGCCGACACCCCCGCCCGCGCAGCCGCTGAGCGACAGATGCTGCAAGCCATTGCCGGGCGCAGCGCAGAGCCGCAACTGGCTTTCGGCACCGACGAAGACAACTTCTTTGGCCTGGACCCGGAAACCCTGCAGCTCGACCTGGGCACCGATCCGATCGTCTTTGCCTCCAAACGTCTGGCCATTGCGCGCGATCTCTTCGAGCGCCAGGAAACCCGCGTGCTGGCGCCGGAGCAGGACTATGCCGTGCTGCGCCGCTCCATCGCCTATGCCATCAGTGACGTGACACGCGCCATCAGCGTGCTGGTGCGCCAGATCGGCGGCGTGCGCACGCTGCGCGATTTTCCGGGCAGTGGCCGCGAGCCGCTGCTGCCGGTGCCGGCGGCGGATCAACACAATGCCCTGCGGCTGATCAGCGGCGCCGTGCTGGCCCCCGAAGGACTGAGCTTGTCACCCGCGCTGCAGCGTCGCCTGGCGCCCGACTACCTGGACCGGGCCGAGTTCATTGGCGATGGCACCGACTTCGCGTTGCAGCAACGGCTGCTGAGCCTGCAGCGCGCTGTGCTGGGATACCTGATGAGCGACGTGATCGCCAGCCGCATCCTGGACAGCGTGGCCAAGACCGACCACGCAGAGCAGGCGTTCCTGCTCGACGATCTGTACAGCCACCTGCTCGAAACCACCTGGGCAGAACTGGCGCTGGGTCAAAACATCAGCGCGGCCCGCCGTGATCTGCAGCGTGACCACCTCAACCGGCTGGCGATGGCCGTGGTGATGCCCACCGCAACCGGCCGCGCCGACATCCGCGGGCTGCTGCGGGTTCAAGCCAAATCCCTGCTGACACAGCTGGAGCAAGCGACCAATCCCCCGCGCCGTGGCCAAGCGACGCTGAACGCCGCCACGCTGGCCCACCTGAGCGACGGTGCAGACACCTTGCGCCAAGCCCTGGCCGCGCCGATCTTGCGCATGGCGCTGTAGTCCGAGGGTCAGGCAGCCCGCGACGCCATGCTCGGCATGGGTGGCGACATGGGTGGCGATATGGGTGGCGACATGTGCAGCAATGAGGGCGGCAACACTTCAAGTCATCAGGGCAGCCACATCGAGACCGCATGGCTGGGACTGCGGCTGCTTGCTTTAAGCTGTGGTCTTGCCCGCAGGACGGGCCCGATGAGCCCAAATGATGGAGAAGCCGCATGCATGCCTGGCTATGTGAATCACTCGACGGCGTTGAAGCCTTGCGCTGGAAAGAGTTGCCGACACCAGAGCCCAAAGCGGGTGAAGTGCGCATTGCCATCCGTGCGGCCAGCCTGAATTTCCCTGATCTGCTGATCGTGCAGGGCAAGTATCAAGTCAAGCCTCCCTTGCCTTTTGTGCCTGGCGCCGAATACGCCGGACGGGTGGACGCTGTCGGCGAGGGCGTCACGCACCTGAAGGTGGGTGCGCCGGTCGCGGCCATCGCCGGTACCGGCGGCTTTGGCACCCACGCCTGCGTGCCCGCCAGCCAGGTGTTGCCGTTGCCAGCAGGGTTTGCTTTGGAGCATGGCGCGGCATTTGCCTTCACCTACGGCACCTCGCACCACGCTTTGATCGACCGCGCGCAATTGCGCGGTGGCGAAACCGTGTTGGTGCTGGGCGCCGCAGGCGGCGTCGGTACGGCTGCATTGCAGATTGCCAAGGCTGCCGGCGCGCGGGTGCTGGCTGCCGCCTCAACGGCGGAAAAGTGTGCGCTTTGTGCCACGCTGGGGGCTGATGCCACCGTGGTGACCGGGCGAGACGATCTGCGTGAGCACATCAAGCAGTTCACAGGCGGCAAAGGCATTGACGTGGTCTATGACCCCGTCGGCGGCGACCTGGCAGAACCTGCCTTTCGCTCGATCGCCTGGCGTGGCCGCTATCTGGTGATCGGTTTTGCGGCTGGCAGCATCCCAGCCCTGCCCTGGAACCTGGCCCTGCTCAAGGGGGCCTCGGTGGTGGGCGTATTCTGGGGTGACTTTGTGCGCCGTGAGCCCAAGGCCAGCGCCGCTGCACTGACGCAATTGGCACAGTGGTACCAAGAGGGCCTGGTGCGGCCGGTGATCGACGCCCAACTGCCGATGGCAGAGATCAAGACAGCCTATGCCCGCATGGGCTCACGCCAGGTCAAAGGCAAGTTGCTGCTGGTCAACGACTGAAGTCCCGCGCCGGCATCACCTCGCCGCCGGCATTGCCTCGCTGCCGGCATCACCTCGCCGACAGCGCACCGCACCCAGCCCCCAGTGCGCGCTGCACTCTTCGGTTTGAGCGCAATACAGGCTAGGATCAAAGCTTCAATCAGAAGGTGGCCCCGATGGCCACTGCAGCCATGCCTGTGAAGGTCCTGATCCTCGAAGACAACCCGGTCGCGCGCAGCTTCCTGGTGCGCGTGGTGCGTGAGAGTTTCAGTGACGAGATCACGATCACCGAGGCAGGCGACCTGCAGCAAGCCAGGCACGCCATCAACCTCACCGGCGGCGCGCAAGGGCTGCATGGCACCGATCCTTTCAAGTTGATTTTCGTTGATCTGGAGCTGCCGGACGGCACGGGGCTGGAGTTGCTGGCAGAGCTGAGCAGCTACCCCTCGATCAAGATCGTGACCACCCTGTACTCGGATGACGATCATCTCTTTCCTGCGCTGCAGCGCGGTGCAGACGGCTATCTGCTGAAAGAGGATCGTTTTGAAGTATTGGTTGAAGAATTGCAAAAAATCGTCCGCGGGCAGCCGCCGCTGTCACCTGCGATCGCCAGGCGGCTGCTGTCACACTTCAGGGATCAGCCCGCCGCCCACCTGCGAGCGGCGCAGTTCGGGAGAGAAGCCGCCGGCGCGTTGACCAGCAGCTCTGCAGTGCGGCCGCTGGCTGCAGCTTCCAAGCCGGTGGCACTGGAATCGACACCGGCTCATGATCGCCTGACCCCACGTGAAACAGAAGTGCTGACGTACTTGAGCAAAGGCTTCACGATCAAGGAAATCGCCAGCCTGATGGGCATCAAATGGTTCACCGTCAACGATCACATCAAGGCGATCTACAAGAAGCTCGATGTTTCAAGCCGCGCCGAAGCAGCCGTGCTCGCCGCCAAGCAAGGGCTGGTGTAAAGCTCGGCAGCAAGTTTCATGATGCAGAGCTTCGGCCTGGAACATGAAAACACTCGCTGACCCAAGCCCGTGCTGCAATTCTTCCACCAACTGCTGCTGCGCCTGCGAACGCCTCCGGGCCTAAGCAGCGAGAGCAGTTTCGAGATGCTCTATCGGGCAGCCCGCGCGGTGCAGCAGCAACCGGCGCGCTTTCCACAGCTGCTGGGTGAAGTGCTGCAACAGTTGTTCGAGCCCAGCGGGCTCTCGATCCTGAAGCACAACGCGCAGCAATCCGAGGTGCAAGGCCGGGGTGCGTGCCTCGTCGTCCCGGTCACGGCCAGCATCGCACTGGAGCTGAAGGATGCCCGCAAAGGCCGGCGCCGCTTCCATCGCGATGACGCCAGGCTCGCTGATCGGGTGGTCGAGCAACTTCGGCGTGCAGTGGCTTATGACCAGGCGGTAGAACGCGGCCGGCTTGAAGAGCGGCTGCGCCTCGCCCAGGATCTGCATGACGACATTGGCGCGCGCTTGCTGACTTTGATCTACCAAGCACCCAACCGCGAGATGGAAGAATACCTGCGCCATACCCTGCAGGATCTGAAAACCCTGACCCGTGGCCTGGCCGCGGGCGAACACCGCCTGTCCGAAGCTGCTGCCGAGTGGAAGCTGGATCTGACGCAGAGGCTGGCGGCTGCCAAGGCCCGCTTGCTGTGGTCACTGCAGATAGATCTGGACCCTGTCTTGAGTGTCGCCCAGTGGTCTGCGCTGACCCGCGTGCTGCGCGAACTGCTCAGCAACGCCTTGCAGCACGGCCAGGCCACTGAAGTGCAGGTCAGGATTGAACTGGCAGCCGGACAATTGCTGTTGGAGCTGAGCGACAACGGGCAGGGCCGGGAACCGCACAAATGGGCCCATGGGCTGGGCCTGGGTGGCGTGCGCAAACGCGTGCGCAGCTTCAACGCTCAAGTGCAATGGGCCGAGCGCGCTGGCGCAGGCATCGTGTGCACCGTCACAGCAGATGGTTTCGGGCTCGCGCCGGCAGCAGATGCAGCCTCGCACAGCGGCTGAAAGTCGCTGATTGCAGATCAGGTCGGCCCTGGCAAGACGCTGTCAACCCAACGCCTGAGCCCACCGTTATCCGAGCATGTGGATGCTGCAAGCCCGACTGTTGTCCTACCCCATGTCTGCCCGGAGTGCGGGCCGTCGCATTTCCGAGGACAATAGGGGCTTCGCGACGACAGCCGGGCCCGCCAAAGCCTCCCCTAGCCATGACCACTCGCCGCAGCTCCAGCAGCAACGACACTTCCGCCGGCCCCAAGCTCCGGCAAACCCAGGCCGAGTACACGGCCGCCCGGCCGCACGCCGAACCCGGCGTCAAGCCGATGATGTCCAGTTCGAAGATGTACGTGTGTATCAAATGCCATGCCAACTTCAAGACCGGCGACGGCAAACCCGATCCCCGGCTGCGGGGTCTGGGTCGCTGCAACGCCTGCCTGGGCGTTTCTGTCACCACCAGCTGATGCCGTTGCGTCGCCGCCCGGACGCAGAACGAACAGCCCACCAGAGTGTTTCCCCCAAGCCGTCTTGACGGCAATTTTTGCAATTTTTGTCAACCCTTCATACCCAAGTCACGGAGACTTCGACCCATGTCACAGAGTTCACGCCGAGTTTTTCTGATGCAAGTGGCTGCCGCCGGTTCTGCGCTGGCCGTCGGCCACACTGCCCACGCCCAGGCCAAGCTGGACGAAAAAGATCCCCAGGCAATTGCCTTGGGTTACCTGCACGACACCACCAAAGTGGACGCCAAGAAGTACCCCAAGCACGCCAATGCTCAGAAGTGCAACAACTGCGCGTTGTACCAAGCCAAAGCGACTGATGCCTGGGGTGGCTGCCCGCTTTTCGGCACCAAACAGGTCGCGGGTCCGGGCTGGTGCAGCGCCTGGGCCAAGAAGGGCTGAGCCCAGGCTGAGCCCCCTTAAGCGCACGCACGAAACCCGGGGCGGTTCAATCTCATCGCACCAGGTTCTCGATCAAGGTCGCCATGCCCATGCCGGATCCCAGGCACATGCTGATGACGGCGTAGCGCCCGCCGGTGTCGGCCAGATGGTGCATGGCCGTGATGGTCATGCGCAGGCCGGTGGCGCCGGGCGGGTGGCCGATGCTGATGCCGCCACCATACAGGTTGGTGCGTGCCCTCGGAATGCCGAGTTCGCGTTCGGCGTGCAGGTTGACGACGGCAAAGGCTTCGTTGATCTCGAAGTAGTCGATGTCGGCCACCGTGAGGCCAGTGCGCTGCAACAGCTTGCGCACGGCCGGCACCGGGCCGGCGCCCATGATCTCAGGCGCCACACCCACTACGGCCCAGTCCACCAGGCGCGCCTGCAGGGGCACGCCATGGGCCTCGGCGGCGGCGCGGCTCGCCACCACCAACGCAGCGGCACCGTCGGTCACGCCGCTGGAATTGCCGGCGGTGACCTGGCCCAGGCCATCCTTGCGAAAGGCGGGCTTGAGCGTCCCCAGCTTCTCGCGCGTGATCTGCGGTCGCGGGAATTCGTCTTGCTCAAAACGGCGCACGCCCGCTTTGCCCTTGCCCGCTGCGGGCACGTCGATGGCTGCAATCTGGCGCGCCAGGAAACCTGAGGCGGTGGCTGCACCGGCGCGCTGCTGGCTCATGAAGCCCCAGTCGTCCATGGCCTCGCGGGTGTAAGCAAAGCGCGCGCTGAGGTTCTCTGCGGTGTCGCCCATCAGCTCGCGCGAGAACGGGCAACGGTAGATGTAGTCCAGGCCATCGACGAAATCGAATGGCCCGCGCTGTGCGCCCCAGCGGACCTGGTGCGCCAGGTAAGGCACGCGAGAAAAATTCTCGCCGCCGGCGGCCACGGCCACCTCGCTGTGGCCAGATTGGATCTGCTGCGCCGCACTGACGATGGCCTGCGAGCCGGTGCCACAAGCGCGCGACACACCGAGCGCGGCGCTGTCTTCGGGC
>JBBQIB010000199.1:0-8056 GCA_038324515.1 Burkholderiales bacterium | reverse complement strand
CGAGCACCATACGCGCATCGAGTTTTTGGCTACGGTCTGGTACGAGTCTCGTCGAGCGGGGCTGGAGACCGCGCTGGTGCTGGGCTTGATCCAGGTCGAAAGCGGCTTCAGAAAGTTCGCCATCAGCTCTGCAGGAGCGCGCGGCTACATGCAGGTGATGCCGTTTTGGGCCCGCGTGATCGGTGATGGCAACGACAGGCGCTTGTTCCACCTGCAGACCAACCTGCGTTTTGGTTGCGTGATCCTGCGCCACTACCTGGACCGCGAGCGCGGCGATCTGTTCATGGCCCTGGGCCGCTACAACGGCAGCCGCGGGCAGGCCAAATACCCGGACATGGTGTTTGGGGCCAGGAAAATCTGGGATATCGCCGTCTGATGGACTTGGGCCGCACTGGGCAAAAAGCGCAGAAAGCACATTCAGCACACAAAGCGCCTACGGCACCTGAAGCCCGGCGGCCTGAAGCCACTGAAGCCCCTAAAGCCCCTGCCACTGCTGAGGCGCAGCCCCTTTCAGGCCCAACAGCGAAATCACCCGCTCAACGCTCTCGCTGACCATCTCGTCGATGCTGGCAGGCCGGTGATAGAACGCCGGCAGGGGCGGGAAGATGATGGCGCCCATCTCGGTGGCTGCCGTCATGTTGCGCAGGTGGGCCAGGTTGAAAGGTGTCTCGCGCACCATCAGCAGCAGGCGGCGGCGTTCTTTCAAGCTCACGTCTGCAGCGCGCGTCAGCAGGTTGTCCGACAGACCATGGGCGATGGCCGCCAGCGACTTCATCGAACAGGGTGCGACCACCATCGCAGCAGACTCGAAACTGCCGCTGGCCAAACAGGCGCCGACATCGCCTGGCGAGTAAGACACATCGGCCAGTGCTTCCAGGCCCTTGCGGTCCAGCCCTAACTCATGGTGTGCATTGAGCACCCCCGAGGGCGTGACCACCAAGTGCGTCTGCACACCCAGAGCACGCGCGCGCTGCAAAATCTTGACGCCGTAAACAGCGCCTGTGGCACCCGTGATGCCGACCACGAGGCGCTGCATCGCGCAGCCACCTCAGGGCTGAGTCAGCAATTGCTTCAACTCGCCTGACTCGTGCATCTCCATCATGATGTCCGAACCGCCGACAAACTCGCCTTTGATGTAGAGCTGTGGGATCGTCGGCCACTGGGCGTAGTCCTTGATGCCCTGCCGAACTTCCTCATCTTCAAGCACGTTGAAGGTGGTGATCGCTTTGGCGCCACTGGCCTTGAGCACCTGGATTGCGCGGCCGGAAAACCCACATTGCGGAAACTGTGCGGTACCCTTCATGAAAAGCACCACGTCGTGGCCCTTGACCATTTCGTCGATGCGCTGCTGCACGTCGCTCATGACTGTTCCTCAAAGAATTGCAAGACCCGGGAGTATGCGGGATGTGGCGGCGCTATTCGAGCGTCCGGGCCTTTACACCCAGGCTGGAGGGCCTTCAGAAGCGGTATCGCAAGCTCAACTGCAGCACGGGAGACAGGCGCATTTCGCGCAGCGCACCGTCAAAACCCTGATTGCCAAACAGGGCGCGTCCAGCAGCCGCAGCCGCCGAGGGTCGTTCAGACACCCAACCCATGTCTGCGCTCAGGGCCAGGCTGTCGTGCCACAACACGCTGCTGAATCCGACACCCAGATAAGGCAAGGCGTCGGTCGATGCGGCGGCTGAGGCCACCAGCCCGCCGCCACTCTCGGCCAACCCGTGGCTGTAACTGGGCATCGCCAGACTGAGCTTGGCCGACAGCGGCATCGCGGTGGCGCCGGCAGACGGCAAGCTGCGGTAGCCCCCCACCAGCAAACCGCCACTGGCCCTGAAGCTGCCAAAGGAAGGGCTGGCCAGGGTCAAGTCGCCGAGCACTGCTGCGCCCAGAGCCGCTCGCTGCGGCCGGCTGGCGGTGATGCCCTGCCAGGAGGCACCCAGGCCAGCGCCTGAATAGGTCGACCCAGATGTCGCAATGCTGATACGAGCTTGCCACTGCGGCCACAACTCGTCTGCTTGCTTCACAGCCAGCCCTTGGGCGGCTTGGGCTGCAGGCGTGACAGCCCCAAGCAACAGAGCCAAACCGAAGAGTGAGCGCGACCCTGCACCCAGAGCCACGCGTTGACGGTGGCGCAGTGGCTGCCGGCGGTCTGGATGGTCTGCGTGATGGGTCATGGCCGTCTCCGGTTGGCAACTGGGGGAAGGTCCATCATGCGCGCCTTTTGCTGCGGGCGGTCCCCCCAATTTGCAGCCTTCCAACGGCTTTTTGCTGACTATTTGGCTCCAGGTGCAGCCAGCTCAGCCGAAGTTGGCCTGCGCCCCCCGGTCAATCGGGGCAGCTGGGCCAGATCAGGCCGCGTGCACAACGCCGTCAGGCCCTGCTGCGCCATCAGCTCGCTCACTGCTCTGGCTTGGTCATGGCCATGCTCCAGCAGCAGCCAACCGCCCGGCAGCAGGTGCGCCACGGCACCCGCAATGATCTGGCGCAGATCGTCCAGCCCTTGCGGGCCCGCAGTCAACGCTGCTTGCGGCTCGTGCTGCAGCGCCTGCAAGTGCACATCGCCCTGTGCGATGTACGGTGGATTGGACAGCACCAGGTCAAACTGGGATGCTGCAGGCACCGCTTGCCACCAAGGGCCGCACGACCAATGAATGTGCGGGCCCGGGTGTTGGCTCAGGCCCAGGCTCAGGCCCAGGCCCTGGTCCAGCCACAGACGCTCTGCGTTGGCCTGGGCCACTGCCAGGGCAGATCGGCTGGCGTCGGTGGCCAGCATCTGAACGGCCAGCCCGGCTCGTTGACAACCTCGCTGCAACGCCAGCGCAATGGCACCGCTGCCGGTGCCCAGGTCCAACGCATGCAGCAGGCGCTGGGGGGCGGCTGCTTGCTGCAGACAGGCCAAACCCCAATGCACCAACCCTTCGGTCTCAGGGCGCGGGATCAACACGGCCGGGGTGACCTGCAGCGCCAAGCCACAAAACTCCACCCAGCCCGTGATGTAGGCCAGAGGCTCGCCTGCCAGCCGGCGCTGGACGCCGGACTCGAACAGCGAGGCGAGCGGCTCGGGCAGCGCCTGCTGGTCATTGGCCAGCAGCCAGACACGGGGGCGCTGCAACAGGTGGCACAACAACCACTGCGCATCCAGCCGCGCCACCCCCAGGCGCTGCGCCTGGGCCAGCGCGTCGCCGATCCGGGTCGCAGCTTTCAAGCGCCGCCGCCCTCCAACTGCACCAGTTGTTCTGCAGCCCGCGCAGCCTGCAGCGCCTGCACCACGTCACCCAAGTCGCCTTCCATCACCTGCCCCAGCTTGTACAGCGTCAGGTTGATGCGGTGGTCGGTCAAGCGCCCTTGCGGAAAGTTGTAGGTGCGGATGCGGTCGCTGCGGTCACCGCTGCCGATCAGGCTTTTGCGCGTGGCGGCTTCTTTGGCGGCGCGCTCGTTGCGGTCCTTGTCGCGCAAGCGGGCACCCAGCACCGCGAGTGCCTTGGCCTTGTTGCGGTGCTGCGAGCGGTCGTCCTGACACTCGGCCACCAGCCCTGTGGGCAGGTGCGTGATGCGGATGGCGCTGTCGGTCTTGTTGATGTGCTGGCCGCCCGCGCCGCTGGCTCTGAAGGTGTCGATGCGCAGATCGGCCGGGTTGAGCTGCACTTCTTCGGCTTCGTCAGGTTCGGGCATCACGGCCACGGTGCAAGCGCTGGTGTGGATGCGGCCTTGGCTCTCGGTGGCCGGCACGCGCTGCACGCGGTGCCCACCTGACTCGAAGCGCAATTGACGATAGACCTGGTCGCCCTGCTGGCCCTGCACGTGCAGCACCAGCTCTTTGTAGCCGCCCAGCTCGGCAGCGCTCTCGCTCATGATCTCGACCTTCCAGCCCTGGCGCTCGAAGAATCGCAGATACATGCGCGCCAGGTCACCTGCAAACAGCCCCGATTCGTCACCACCCGTGCCGGCGCGGATCTCCACAAAGGCGTTGCGCTCGTCGTCGGGGTCGCGCGGGATCAATGCCGCTTGCAACTCGGCGTTGAGACGCAGCATCTCGGCCTCGGAACCGGCGACTTCTTCCTGGGCCAGCGCCAACATCTCAGGGTCTTTTTCTTGCGCCAGCATCAGGCGTGCTGCAGCCTGATCGGCCTGGCAGCGCTGGTAGCGGCGAAAGCGCTCGACGATGGCGCTCGCTTCGGATTGCTCACGCGACAGCACACGCCAGCGCTGCGGGTCGGCCGCCACTTCGCCGTCGCTCAGGATCGTCTCGAGCTCGGACAAGCGCCGGGCCAGACGTTCGAATTGTTCAATCAGTTTGGGAGTCATGGCAGCAGCCGGCGGGTGGCTGGGCGCAGCAAGGAGGTGGGAAGTGCGGAGGCCCGTTCAGGCTCACTTTCAAACGATGGCTCAGACGACCTGCCCGAACTTCGCTAAGGCAACGCTGAACAAGTCCCTCGCGGCGTCCGCATCCCTGCTTTGGGCGGTCTGCGGCGTTGCAAATCCTCGCCATAGCCCAGGCTGTGTCTGCGGTTTGCGCCTCGCATCCCATCCCAAACCAGGGCGCGGACACTCGCGGGGACGTGTTCAGCGTCGCCCTAATGATCACCCTGCTTTTTGCGGCTCGTTTCGTCGCCCCCTTCGTAGCCCGTTCCGTTGCCCGTTTCGTTGCCAGTGTCGTTGACGGATGCAGGAGCCCGGCCACTTTGACGCAAGAACAGCCTGGATACCGTGTCAGCCAGCCGCAGTCGGTCAGCGCCTTCGGCAGCGTGCAGTTCGGCCAGCGTGCCGTGCATCATCTTGTGTGTCAGCCCACGGGCCAGCGACTCAAGCACCTGCTCGACCGATTCACCCCGTGCCAGCAACCGGCGGGCGCGGTGCAGCTCGACACTGCCCCAGTCTTCGGCCTGCTTGTTCAAGGCCTGGATCAAAGGCACCGCCTGGCGCTGCTCCAACCAGTGGCTGAAGCTCAGCACACCGGCGTCGATGATGGCTTCAGCCTGCTGAACTGCCGCCTGGCGTTTGGCGCCTGCAGTCTGCACCTGCTGCGACAGGTCGTCGACCGTATAAAGGTAGACATCCGGCAGCAAGGCCACCTCGGGCTCGATGTCGCGAGGCACTGCCAGATCGACCATGAAGATCGGCCGCCTGCGCCGGGCCTTCAGCGCCCGCTCGACAGCGCCCAGACCAATGATCGGCAAAGTGCTGGCGGTGCAAGAAATCACCACATCAAAGTCTTGCAGCCGATTGGGCAAGTCGGACAAGCGCAACGTTTCGCCGCCAAAACGCGACATCAGTTTTTCGCCGCGCTCCAGCGTGCGGTTGGCCAGCGCCAGCGCCCGGGGCCGGCGGGCCGCGAAATGCGTGGCCACCAGCTCGATCATCTCGCCGGCGCCCACAAACAGCACCTTGACCTGGCTCAGGTCTTCGAACAATTGCGCAGCCAGGCGCACGGCAGCGGCCGCCATGCTGATTGAGTGGGCACCGATCTCGGTGGAAGTGCGCACATGCTTGGCGACCGAAAAACTGCGCTGGAAAAGTTGATGCAGCGTGCTGCCCAGCGCTCCTGCCTCGTCGGCGAGCCGTACCGCCTGCTTCATCTGGCCCAGGATCTGCGGCTCGCCCAACACCATCGAATCCAGCCCGGCGGCGACCCTGAAGGCATGGCGGGCGGCCGCCTGGTCTTCCATCACGTAGCTGTGCGACTGCAGCTCGGCAGCGCTGATGCCGCCTCGCTCCGCCAGCCAGTGCAGCGCGGGGTGCGCCAGCACGCGGGCATCTGACTCCCCCGCCGGCACCGCCACATACAGCTCGGTGCGGTTGCAGGTCGAGACCAACGCGGCCTCGGGTACAACGCCTTGCAGGCGCTGGCGCACGCTGTGCAACGCAGGTGCCAGTTGCTCGGGCGCAAAGGCCAGACGGCCTCGCAAATCCAGCGGTGCCGTGTTGTGGTTGAGCCCGAGGGCCAGGACGCTCACACTCGAATTGTAGATTTGGGGGCTGGATGGCGCTTGCCTATCGAGGCTTGCCTGCCTGATGCATACAGATCAGCGCCCAGGCTCGCCGATACTGTTGCCCACCCGCAGCACGAACTCGAACTCACCGATGGGACCCCTGGATGCGCTTTGGCATGTGACCAACCTCTTCGCGCCTGCGTTGGGGTTGGGTTGCATTGCGGCCAGCTTGAGCAAAATATTGTGGCGACGTGAACTGGCCACCGTGAGATGGTTGCATCTGTCAGCAGCGGCCAGCGCCGCCGCCGCCGCTATGACCCTGCTGGGCCTGGTGCTGCTGGGCCGAGATGGCCGCATGGCCACCTATGGCGCGATGGTGCTGGCCACGGCACTGACGCTGTGGTGGCAGGGCTTCGGCCCGGGCCGGCGCAAAAAGTGATCTCGGGCACCGCCGCAGAGCAGCAAACTCAAAGCGATCCGCCGCGGCTCACCACGGGTTCAGCGCCCGGCCCGTGCTGCGTGCCTTCGACACGGTCGACCCCTGCAACGACGGCGCGCAGCGAATGCGGCAAGGCTTCGGTGATGCGCACATCCAGCATCTGGCCCACCAGCCGGGTGCCCAGCGGGCCACCGTCAAAGTTGACGATGCGGTTGCATTCGGTGCGGCCCATCAGCTCTTGCGCCAGAGCCCCATCGGCAGCCCCCGTGGCCCCGGCTTTGGCGCTGTTTCTAGACGGGCCTTCGACAAGGATGCGCTGCACCGTGCCCACCCGGCTGGCGGCAATCTGCGCCGCCTGGGCGTTGATCGTGGCTTGCAAGTGCTGCAGCCGCTTCAGTTTCAGGGTCTGCGGCGTATCGTCATGCAAAGCCGCCGCCGGTGTGCCGGGCCGCTTGCTGAAGATGAAACTGAAGCTGCTGTCGAACTTCAAGTCTTCGATCAGCCGCATCATCTTGGCAAAGTCTTCTTCGGTCTCGCCCGGGAAGCCGACGATGAAGTCGCTGGACAAGCTGATGCCTGGCCGCACAGCACGCAGCTTGCGCACCGTGCTTTTGTATTCCATCGCGGTGTAGCCGCGCTTCATCGCCATCAGGATGCGGTCGCTGCCGTGCTGCACAGGCAGGTGCACATGATCGACCAGCGCCGGCAGCCGTGCATAGGCATCGATCAGACGTCGCGAGAACTCGTTGGGGTGGCTGGTGGTATAGCGGATGCGCTGCACGCCGGGGATCTCGGCCACATAGTCCAGCAGCAGCGCAAAGTCGGCGATCTCCGCCGTGCCACCCATCGTGCCGCGGTAGCCGTTGACGTTCTGGCCCAGCAGCGTGACTTCCTTGACGCCCTGCTCTGCCAGGCCGGCCACTTCGGTCAGCACATCTTCAAAGGGGCGGCTGACCTCCTCGCCCCGCGTGTAAGGCACCACGCAGTAGGAGCAGTACTTCGAACAGCCTTCCATGATCGACACAAAAGCCGATGCGCCTTGCACGCGGGCCGGCGGCAAGTGGTCGAATTTCTCGATCTCAGGAAAACTGATGTCGATCTGCGGCCGCGACTGGCTGATGCGGTCGTTGATCATCTGCGGCAAGCGGTGCAAGGTCTGCGGGCCAAACACCAGGTCCACATAAGGCGCACGCTCGATGATGGCCGCGCCTTCCTGGCTCGCCACGCAGCCGCCGACGCCGATCAGCACGCCCTTTTTTTTCAACCGCTTGACGCGGCCCAGGTCGCTGAACACCTTTTCCTGCGCTTTTTCGCGTACCGAGCAGGTGTTGAACAGGATCAGGTCAGCTTGTTCGACATCGGTCGTCGGCTCGTAGCCTTGCGCCGCATGCAGCACGTCGGCCATTTTGTCGGCGTCATAAGCATTCATCTGGCAGCCAAAACTGCGGATGAAGACTTTCTTGCTGGGGGTCTTGCTCGGTGTCTTGGTTGGCTCGCTCACGGTCGGCTCCAGGTCTGGCTGTCGGGATTGAACGACCAACTGGCCGCCTGTTGCGGTGTCTGCGGCCACGGACGGCGGGCAAACTCTTCGGGTGTCAGCACCCACACATCGAGCACCTGGCCCACGGTGTCGAGCGTGTAATGCACCATCAGCCGCTGGCCCACCAGGGTGCCGGACAACAACATCATC
>JBBQIB010000198.1:0-8086 GCA_038324515.1 Burkholderiales bacterium | reverse complement strand
CTGTCGGTGATCAGCATCATCAGCCGGTCGATGCCGATGCCGCAGCCGCCTGCAGGCGGCATGCCGTATTCCAGCGCGCGGATGAAGTCGGCGTCGAAGTACATGGCTTCTTCGTCACCCGCGTCCTTGTTGGCCGCCTGGGCCTGAAAGCGTGCGGCCTGATCTTCGGCGTCGTTCAGTTCTGAGAAGCCATTGGCCATCTCGCGCCCGGTGATGAACAGCTCAAAGCGCTCGGTGATGGTCGGGTCGTGGTCGGCGGCGCGTGCCAGCGGGCTCACTTCGACGGGGTAGTCGATGATGAAGGTCGGCTGCCACAACTTGACCTCGACCACGGCTTCGAAGAGGCCAAACTGCAGCTCGGCCAGCTTCCAGTGTGCAGGTGCAGGCTCGCCCGCCTTGACCAAGTGCTGGCGCAGCAGGTCTGCGTCTTGCGCTTCTTCAGCACTCAAGCCCGCGTGCACGACCAGCGCCTCACGCACCGACAAGCGCGCAAAGGGCTGGTCCAGATGCACTGGCTGCCCGGCATAGCTGATCGCCGCGGTGCCGGTGGCGCTGCGCGCTGCGTGGCGGAACACGGCCTCTGTGAAGTCCATCAGCTCAACGTGCGTCCAGTAGGCGGCGTAGAACTCCATCATCGTGAATTCAGGGTTGTGCCTGACGCTGATGCCCTCGTTGCGGAAGTTGCGGTTGATCTCGAAGACCCGCTCAAAGCCACCCACCAACAGCCGCTTCAAGTACAGCTCGGGTGCGATGCGCAAGAACATCTGCTGGTCCAGCGCGTTGTGGTGGGTCGTGAACGGCTTGGCGTTGGCGCCGCCCGGGATCGGGTGCAGCATCGGTGTTTCGACTTCCAGAAATCCGTGCTCGACCATGTAGTTGCGGATCGCGCTGACGGCCTTGCTGCGTGCCACAAAACGCTCGCGCGCAGTCTCGTCGGTGGCCAGATCGACATAACGCTGGCGATACTTCTGCTCCTGGTCGGTCATGCCGTGAAACTTGTCGGGCAGCGGACGCAGGCTCTTGGTCAGCAGCCGCACCTGGCTGGCCTTGATCGTCAGCTCGCCCGTGCGGGTGCGAAACAGGGTGCCCACGCAGCCCACGATGTCGCCCAAGTCCCAGTGTTTGAAGGCCGCCAGCGCCTCGGCCCCCACGGCATCCTGATTGATGTAGAGCTGGATGCGGCCGTAGGTCTCGCCCATCGAGCCGTCTTGCAGCGTCGCAAAGCAGGCTTTGCCCATGATGCGCTTGAGCATCATGCGGCCGGCCACGCTGACCTCGATGTTCTGGGGCTCCAACTCGGTGTTGTCGACCTGGCCATACTGGCGGTGCAAGTCCGCCGCATGGTGTTTGGGCTTGAAGTCGTTCGGGAAGGCCACGCCTTGCTGGCGCAGCGCTTGCAGCTTCTCGCGCCGCTCGGTGATCAAGGAGTTGTCGTCGTCGCTCATCGTCAGGCTATCCAAAGGCAAGCTGTTCAGGGGCTGGCAGTGTAGGCGCAGCCGTAGAATTTGCCGCACCATGGCTGCGCATCCAATTCATTCTGTCTCCCCCGCTTCGGCGAGCCTGGGGCCGAGCCTTGCGCCGGTGGTGTTGCCCATCCTCGACCGCCCGATCCGCTTCGCCGTGGTGGGCTGCGGCCGCATTGCAGCCAGCCATTTCGATGCGCTGCAGCAGCACACAGGCCGCGCGCAGTTGGTGGCCGTGTGCGACAACCGCGCCCAGCCCCTGCAGGCGGCTGTGCAACGAACGGGTGTGGCAGGCTTTGCCTCACTGGATGCGCTGTTGGCCGGCAGCGATGCCGATGTGGTAGTTCTGGCCAGCCCCAGCGGCTTGCACCCGCGCCAGGCGATGCGTGCAGCCGCTGCCGGGCGCCATGTGCTGACCGAGAAGCCGATGGCCACCAAGTGGGAAGAAGGCATGCAGATGGTGCGCTTCTGCCGCGAGGCCGGCGTCAAGCTGTTTGTGGTCAAGCAAAACCGCCTGAACCCGACGATGCAGCGGCTGAAGGCTGCCGTGGATCAGGGCCGCTTTGGGCGCCTGTACATGGTCAACGTCAATGTCTTCTGGACGCGGCCGCAGAGCTACTACGACGACGCCCCTTGGCGCGGCCGTTGGGACCTGGACGGCGGCGCCTTTCTCAACCAGGCCAGCCACTATGTGGACATGGTGGATTGGCTGGTCGGCCCCGTGGACAACGTGCACGCCTACACCGCCACCTTGGCGCGCGACATCGAAGCCGAGGACACCGGCGTCATGAGCCTGCGTTTGCGCAGCGGTGCGCTGGCCTCGATCAACGTCACGATGCTGGCGCACCAGCGCAATTTCGAAGGCAGCATCACGCTGCTGGGTGAGCGGGGCACCGTGCGCATTGGCGGCGTGGCGGTCAACCAGATCGAGCATTGGGCCTTCGACGAGGCGCGGCCCGAAGACGCACAGATCAACGACGCCAACTACGCGCCGACTTCGGTTTACGGCTTTGGCCATCCGCTGTACTACGACACCGTGATCGAGACGCTGCGCGGCAAGCGCCACGCCGAAGTCGATGGCTACGAAGGGCTGCGCAGCCTGGAAGTGGTGATCGCCGCCTACCGCAGCGCCCGCGATGGGGTGCGGGTGGGTTTGCCGCTGGTGTTCTGAAGATGAACAGCGCCAAGTCCACCGATTTGATCCACCCCAGTGCCATCGTGGATGCCGGGGCGCAGTTGGGCGCAGGCACACGCGTTTGGCACTTTGCGCATGTGTGTGCGGGCGCGCGCATTGGCGACGGCTGCTCGCTGGGGCAGGGCGTATTCGTGGGCAACGATGTGCAGATCGGCCACCGCGTCAAGATCCAGAACCAGGTCTCGGTCTATGACGCCGTGACTTTGGAAGACGATGTCTTCTGCGGCCCCGGCATGGTCTTCACCAACGTCATCAACCCCCGCGCAGCAGTTGTTCGCAAGGATGAATACCGCCGCACGCTGGTGCGCCGCGGCGCCACGCTGGGTGCCAACTGCACGCTGGTATGCGGCGTCACGGTGGGCGAATATGCCTTTGTGGGTGCCGGCGCCGTGGTCAGCCGCGATGTGCCAGCCCATGCGCTGGTGGTCGGTGTGCCAGCGCGGCGCATCGGCTGGATGAGCCGACATGGCGAGCGGCTGGCGTTGCCAGCGCAAGGGCAGGGCAGTGCGGTGTGCCCGGCTACTGGCGAGACCTATGTGCTCGACCACCAGACGCTGTGTCTGCAAGCGTGAATCTGCAAGCCTGAATCTGCAAGCCTGAATCCCCCAGCCTGAAGCCATGCAGTTCATCGACCTCAAAGCCCAGTACGCAGCGCTCAAGCCGAGCATCGACGCGCGCATCCAGCGCGTGCTGGACCACGGCCAGTACATCATGGGCCCCGAGGTGGCCGAGCTGGAATCCGCATTGGCCGCTTTCACTGGCGCCAAACACTGCATCACGGTAGCCAGCGGCACTGAAGCGCTGTTGATCGCGTTGATGGCCTTGGATATCGGGCTGGATCGGCAAGCCGGCGACGAGGTCATCACCACACCGTTCACCTTCGCCGCCACGGCCGAGACCATCGTGCTGGCGGGCGCCAAGCCGGTGTTTGTGGATGTCGAGCCCGATACCTGCAACATCAACGCCAGCCTGATCGAAGCGGCCATCACGCCCCGCACGCGCGCCATCATGCCGGTGGGTCTGTACGGTCAAGTGGCCGACATGGACGAGATCAACGCCATCGCGGCGCGCCACGGGCTGGCTGTCATCGAAGACGCTGCGCAGAGCTTTGGCGCCCTCTATCGCGGACGGCGCTCTTGCGCGCTGTCAACCTTTGGTGCCACCAGCTTCTTCCCCAGCAAGCCTTTGGGTTGTTATGGCGACGGCGGCGCGCTGTTCACCGACGACGACCGCCTGGCCCAGGCCGCGCGCGAGATCCGCGTGCATGGCCAGAGCGCGCGCTATCAGCACACCCGCATCGGCGTCGGTGGCCGCATGGACACGCTGCAATGCGCGGTGGTGCTGGCCAAGCTGGAGCGTTTTGAGTGGGAGCTGCAGCGGCGCGCCGAGTTGGGCGCGCGCTACCGGCAAGCGCTTGGCCGCATGGATGTGCGCCAGGTAGTCGTTCGTGAAGATCGCAACTCGGTGTGGGCGCAGTTCAGCATCTTTGTTGAACAGCGCGAGCAGTTGCAGGCGGCGCTGAAGGCGCAAGGCATTCCCACGGCTGTGCATTACCCGCTGCCGCTGAATCAGCAACCAGCTTATGCCCATTTTTGCTGTATCGACTGCACACCCCATGCCGCATCGGCCGCGTCGCAAGTGCTGAGCCTGCCGATGAGCGCCGATCTTTCAGCGGCTGAGCAGGACCAGGTGTTGGCTGCGCTGGCCCAGGCGCTGCGGCAGTGAAAGCAGTCAGCGAAAGCAGCGTGGACTTTGCAGCGCTGTACGACACCCACCCGGAATACGCTGCGCGGCGGCAGGCCGCGTCCTTCGAGCAGCAACAAGTCGAGCTGGAGGTCAGGCACTTCAAGCTGCCGCAGCTGGTGGCGCTGTTGCAGGGGCGGCGGCTGAGCAGCGTGCTGGAGATTGGCTGCGCCACAGGTGAGTTGATCGCCAGCTTTCCACTGCTTGGCGGTGACGGGTCCGAGCGGGTCCCGAGTCAGGCCGCCCGATGGGGCCTGGATATCTCGCCGAACAACGTGGCCGCTGCTCGCGAGCGCTTCCCCGAGGTGCAATTTCTGGCTGGCGACTTCCGCCAAATCACCTTGCCAAACTTCGATGCCGTGGTCTTGAGCGATGTGCTGGAGCACGTGCCCGACGACGTGGCTTTCCTGGCCGATGCGGCCAGGCTGGCCTCCTGCGTGTTGCTCAATCTGCCGCTGGAAAACAACTGGCTGAACCGACACCGTGCCTACGGCCCAGACGATGTGTCGGGGCACTTGCGGGCCTATTCGCTGGCGCAGGGCCTGGATTTGGTGGCTCGCGCGGGCCTGGTGCCGCAGCGTTGGCACCGCGTGTGGGCCCATGAAACCCCGCTTGAAGGTCTGCGCCGGAGCTTGCGTGCGCAGCACCTGGGACAGGCCTACGCGGGCGGACCGCTGGGTCGTCGTGTGCGACAAGCCCTGAGCGGTGCTGCCACCGGCGTGCGCCCACTGGGCCGGGCTCTGTTTGCGTCCAACCTCTTTGTGCTGGCGACGCTGGCCTGAGAGGCCGAGGATGTCGTCTTGAAGCTGAAGCAGGACCTGACACTGACGGTGTTGCTGCAGGCTGGTGGCGGTGCTGCGACCTTGCTGGCTGCGGTGTACATCGGCCGCCAGCTGGGCCCCGCGCAACAGGGCCAGTTCAACCAGCTCAAGAGTCTGGTGGACTTGTGCGCCGCAGTGGCCGCCTTGGGCTTGCCGCAGGCGCTGTACGTGCATGCCCAGGCCGGCAGGCTGGCACTGAGTACAGCACGGCGCATCGCGCGGCGCGTGGCGCTGCTGGGCTTGCCACTGGGTGCGGCGATGGTCTGGTGGCACTTTGGCGGCGATGCCTGGCTGCTCATGGCTGCGTTGGGCGCTGCGGCTGCACTCGCCACTCTGCAACAACTGTGGCGCGCTTTGGCGCTGCTGGGGCCCGCCACGTGGCGCTTCAATCTGGTCACCGTGGCGCCGCAGGTGTTGCTGTTGCCTGTGGCTGCGCTTGTGGTTTTCTTGGGTGGCGCCTCAGGCACGGTGGTGGCGCTGGCATTGGCTGGACTGTGGCTTTTTTCTTGCGTCGCGGCAGGTTGGGCGCTGCGCCTGACACCTGCCCCAGCCCCAGCCCAAGCCCAAGCGCCAGCGCCAGCGCCAGCGCCAGCGCCAGCGCCAGCGGTCAGCGCCCGGACAGTCGCAGCAGGCGATTTGCTGCGCCACGGCGCCGCCACCTGGATCACCGCCAGCGCTGCCATGTTGGGCATCGTGCTGCTGCAGACTGTGGCGCAGCGCTTGGAGCTGGACGCGGGTCTGGGCCGTTTCAGCATGGCGCTGCTGCTGATGCAGCTGCCACTGGCGCCACTGTCTTATGCGGTGCCGCTTTTGTTGCGCCATCGGCTGACCCGCCAGGGCCAGGCCCGACTGTCACGCAGCCTGCCCTGGTTGTGCCTGCCGATCCTGATGTTGGCAGGATTGGCAGCCACCTTGGGCGCCTGGCGCAGCGATTTGTTTCTGGGCCCAGGCTACGCGGGACTGCACACAGTGCTGGCCTGGTTGCTGGTGGCGGGTGCTGCAGAGGCCGGCATGCGGCTGCTCAACGTGGACGCACATGCAGAAGGCCGGCCAGGCCGCAACGCCTGGGCCGAGGTCTTTCGGGTCTCGCTGTTGGCGCTCTGGGTGCTGGTGGCCGCGACGGCGCCGGCGGGCGCCACTCTGGTCAACCTGGCCCAGACTTGGGCACTGGCTTCGTGGGCGGCGCTGGTGCTGTTGATGGCGCTGGCGCGTCGGCAGCGACCGCAATGAGTTGGGTTGCCGCCAAGGCCGCGAACGCCGCAAACGCCGCAAACGCCTCCAAAGCCCCCAAAGCCCCCAAAGCCGTCAATGCCTGCAAGGCGGGCAAACCGCCGCTCAAGGCGCTGCGATGAACGCTGGCGCGCACATCGCCCTGCTGGGCCAGGCCAACTCGGTACACCTGCAACGCTGGGCCATCGCATTGCATGAGCGAGGCAGGCGTGTCAGCGTACTCTCGCAGCAAGTGCAAGACGCGTTGCCGTTGCCACCCGGCATCAGCTTTCAGCCGCTTCCCTATCGCGATCGACTGGGGTATTTGCGCAATGCCGCTTTCCTCAGACGCTGGTTGCATCAGCACCGGCCCCAACTGCTGCATGCCCACTACGCCAGCGGTTACGGCACGACCGCCATGTTGTCCGGCTTCCATCCTCTGCTGCTTTCGGTGTGGGGCAGCGATGTCTACGATTTCCCTCTTGAGGGCCGCATTCAGGCCTGGCTGCTGCGGCGCAATCTTCAGGCCGCCGACGCCTTGGCCTCCACCAGCGCTGCCATGGCCGGCCAAGTGCGGCGGCTGTGGTCTGCGGCCGGGCCCATTGCTGTTACCCCGTTTGGTGTGGATATGAGCTGTTTTTCGCCAGCCGAGCCAGCAGCGGGTCCATTGACTGTCGGCACCGTCAAGACCCTTGCGCACAAGTACGGCATCGACACCTTGCTTCGGGCGTTTGCCCGAGTGGGCCCTGCGCTTGGCGCGCGCCTGCTGATTGTGGGTGATGGGCCGCAGCGTGAGCAGCTGCAAGCCTTGGCGGTTGAGCTGGGTATCGCCCAATGGGTGGAGTGGGCTGGCGCAGTGCCTCATGCCGAGGTGCCGCGTTGGTTGCAGCGGCTGCATGTCTACGTGGCTGCTAGCCGGCTGGACAGTGAGAGCTTCGGTGTGGCCGTTGTCGAGGCCATGGCTTGCGGACTGCCCGTGGTGGTCAGCGATGCTGGCGGCCTGCCGGAGGTATTGGGTCCGGGCGACGGTGGTCTCACGGTGCCACGTGACGATCCGGCAGCTTTGGCTCGGGCCTTGCATCGGCTGCTGGACAACGCTGTGTTGCGCCGCAGCATGGGCCTTGCTGCACGTGCTCGGGCTGAAGCCGAATACGCTTGGCCCCAGTGTGTGAGCAGGATGATGGCCACGCAGGACGCTGTCATCAATCGGTACCAGGCGGTCCGTTCAGGCAGCATAGTGGCACCTTGAATATCCTCTACGTCAACCACTACGCCGGCAGCCCGGCTTTGGGCATGGAGTACCGGCCCTTCTACCTGGCCCGCGAATGGGTGCGCCTGGGCCACCGCGTGCAGATGCTGGCGGCGGACTTTTCGCATGTGCGCAGCCGTCAGCCTGCGGCGGGTGACCAGCTGATCGACGGCATCCAGTACCGCTGGTACGCCACGCCCGGCTACGAAGGCAACGGCGTGGCGCGCGCCAAAAACATCTGGAGCTTCTTGCGCGCCGTCTGGGCCGATTCGCCACGCCTGGTGGCTGAATTCAAACCCGATGTGGTGATCGCTTCCAGCACCTACCCGATGGACATCTGGGTGGCGCGGCGCATTGCGCGCAGCGCAGGCGCCAAGCTGGTTTTCGAGGTCCACGATCTGTGGCC
>JBBQIB010000197.1:0-8119 GCA_038324515.1 Burkholderiales bacterium | reverse complement strand
AGATCGTGCGGGACGCCACTGTGTTTCTGACACTGGATGATCCGGCCCGACACCGGACGCGAAGACGCTTGAAGCGCCTCCGCTACAGCGCAGAATTTACTGCCCCTCTGTTCCCGGCGAAGGCTGTGAAACGATACCTCGCACCGATGCGGGCGGCGCAGGAAGCCCTCGGCACGTTCAACGATCTGACGGTGGCCGAACAGGCGTTCCACGCCGAGGTCGAGCACGATGCTCGGGCCTGGTTTGCGGTCGGCTGGCTCGCCGCTCGCCGAGGAGAGTTGCTGCGTGACTGCGCCAAAGCACTGGGCCAGCTTTCGCGAGCCCATCGATTCTGGAAGACCTGAGCCAGACCCTGGTCAGGGACGCCGTTACGCACCGGCCGCACCCGAGCCGACATACCCGTTCATGTCAACGGACGAGCGGTCATGAGCGTCGTCTGCGGCTGACCGACCGACGTTGCCATCGCTGCGGCGTACTCACGCTCAATGGCCTCGATGATGCGGGCCCAGTCCATCTGGCAGGCCGTCTCGCGCGCGGCCGAGCCCAGATGGCGGATCCGGTCGCGGTCGCCAGAGATACGGCAGGCCTGGTCGCAGAATCCGGCACTGTCGTCCAGCGCCACCAACAGTCCGTTGTCGCCATGACGCAGCAGTTCGCCGGCGGCGGCATGACGGTAGGCCAGCACCGCCAGACCGCTGGCCATGGCCTCGGGCACCACGTTGCCGAAGGTCTCGGTGGTGCTGGGGAAGAGGAACACGTCTGCCGAAGCGTAGTGCGCTGCGAGGTCGTCGCCATGGCGCTGGCCGCAGAACACGGCTTCGGGGCAGCGCTGCTGCAGCCGCGCGCGCTCGGGGCCGTCGCCCACCATCACCAGGCGAAGGCTGGGCTGGGATACGCGCATCCCAGCAGCGGCGTCGAGCACCAGGCCCAGGTTCTTCTCGGGCGCAAGCCGACCCACGCACAGCGCCACCGTGGTGTCGGGGCCGGCACCCCACTGCGCGCGCAGCGCGTCGCTGCGGCGTGCCGGGGTGAAGCGCTGCGCGTCGACGCCGCGCGCGACCACACGCAAGCCCTTGAAACCGGCGGCGGTCAGCTCGACGCGAAGGGGCTCGGTGGGCACCATCGTGCAGGCGGTGCGGTTGTGGAACTTGCGCAGATAGGCCATCACCGGACCGCGCAGCCAGCCCACCCCGTAATGGCGGCTGTAGGCATGAAAGTTGGTGCGGAAGTCGCTGACCACCGGCAGCTTCAGTTGCAGCGCGGCCTGCAGTGCCGACCAGCCCAGCGGCCCTTCGGTCACGATATGCACAACGTCGGGCCGCCGCGCCGACCAGCGCTGCAGCAGCGCGCGCCGCGCCGGCAGGCCCAGCTTCAGCTGCGGGTAGCGTGGGATCGGCAGGCCGCGGAGCAACACTTCGCTGTAGCGCTCACCGTCGTCCTCGGTCTGGGCTGATTCCTGACGTGGCCGCAACAGTTGCAGTTCATGGCCGCGCTGGCGCAGGCCATCGACGACGCGCGCGATGGTGGCCGCCACACCGTTCACTTCGGGCGGGTAGGTTTCGGTCACCAGGGCCACACGCAGCGAGCGCTTTGCCGGCAGGTAGTCATCGACCAAGATCGTGTTTCCGTGGGCATTGCGCATGTGGATGATCGTCGCGCCCTTGGGCGACAGTCCGATGACAGCGCCCCGCCCGGCTGCAACGACACGCCCATGTCACGCTGATTTCACGAACCTTTCACGCGCACTGTTCACCATGCTGTCAAACAAACTTCCCGGAGATGCCATTGAAGACCTTCCTTTCGGCCCTGGCCACGCAGCGCTGGGACGACCATCGCTACTACCACCACAGCCGCATCAACCAGTCGCTGCACTTCGTCAGTGCCCTGAGCTTCATCGCCGCGTACGCGCTGCTCTTCGTTGACCCGGCCAGCGCAGCGCTGCTGGCGTGGGGCGTGAGCATGACGACACGCCAGGCTGGCCACTTCTTCTTCGAGCCGCGCGGCTACGACCACGTCAACCGGGCCACGCACGATCACAAGGAAGCCATCAAGGTCGGCTACAACCTGCGCCGCAAAGTGGTGCTGATGGCGATCTGGGTGGCCGTGCCAGTGGCACTGTGGCTGGCGCCTTCGCTGGGCGGGTTGATCCTGCCGGCCGTCGACTTCCAGGGCTGGCTGCACGATGTCGGCATGGCCTGGCTCGCGTTGGGCGCGGGCGGTCTGCTGTTCCGCACCGTGCACCTGTTCTTCCTGGCCGATGTGCAGACGGGTCTGGTGTGGGCGACGAAGATCATCACCGACCCGTTCCACGATGCGATGCTCTACTGGCGCGCGCCGCTGGCGTTGCTGCGCGGCGAACTCATCGACCCGATGCCCCACGCAAGCGGCCGCTGAGCCCCTGCCCTGCTGCTTGTCCGCCCGCCGCGTGCGGGCTTTTTCACGCCGGCTTCAGAAGCGGTGCGAAAGAATCTCGCGCAAGAGGCTGCGGCGGATCGCCTTGTACGTCAGCGCCGGCGCGTGCCACCACCAGCCGTCGGCCTGCATGGCCTGCGCGGCATTGACGAAACGGTGCAGCATGTCGTCGAAGTCGGCCTCGGTCCAGTTCAGGCTGAAGATCATCCGGCCGGTGCCCACCCAGCTCAGATGCAAACCCTGCTCCCGCAGGTAGAACTGCAGCATCCAGTGGTAGCGGCAGGGCTGGGTGTAGAACACCGTCCACACGCTGGACAGGTTGGCCACCTGCACCGGCACGCCGGCCTCGCGCAGGCGCTGGTTCATCTGCTCGGCACGCCGGTTCCAGGTGGCGTCAAGGTCGGCATACATCGCACGCACCGGTGCGCTGTGCAGTCGTTCCAGGAAGACCTGCATCGCGCCCATCACATAGGGGTGCGAGTTGAATGTGCCGCGCGCGAAGCAGATGTCGGCCGGACGGTCTTCGCGGAAGCGTTTCATCAGCGCCGCCTTGCCGCAGACCACGCCCACGGGCAGGCCGCCCCCCAGGGTCTTGCCGTAGGTGACCAGATCGGCGCGCACGCCGAAGTACTGTTGCGCGCCGCCCGGCGCCAGGCGAAAGCCCATGAAGACCTCGTCGAAGATCAGCACGATGCCGCGCTCGCTGCACACCGCGCGCAGGCGCTGCAGCCAAGCGGTGTAGGCCTCGCGGTCGAAGTGCGCGCTGCGGCTGCCGTCGAGCAGCGTGTTGTCGGCCGGCGCGGCCTTGTTCGGGTGCAGCGCCTGCAGCGGGTTGACGAGTACGCAAGCGATGTCGCGGCGGCGGCGCAAGACGCGCAAGGTGTCGTCGTCCATCTCCTTGAGCGTGTAGGTGCGGCCTGGCGGCATCGGGTTGCCGGGGCCGGGCTGTACGTCGTCCCACCAGCCGTGGTACGCACCGGCAAAGCGAACGAGGTACTTCTTCTTCGTATGGAAGCGCGCCAGCCGCACGGCTTGCATCACTGCTTCGGTGCCACTCATGTGGAAGCTGACCTCATCCAGGCCCGAGATGCGCTTGAGCTGCTCTGTGTTCCAGGCCACCGCCGGGTGGTAGCTGCCCAGCATCGGGCCCAGCTCGGCAGCACGCGTGCTGCCCTCGGCGATGCAGGCCTTGTAGAAGTCATGGCCGAAGACGTTGACGCCGTACGAGCCGGCGAGGTCGAGAAAGACCTGGCCGTCGAGGTCAGTGACGGTGACACCGTCGCAACGTTGCACAAAGGCGCCGATGGCCAGGTGCTGGCGCAGGTAGGGGCTGTACTGGAAGGGCACACGGTAGGCACCGGTGAATTGCAGGTCCGACAGCGACTCGCGCGTGCGCTTCGTGGCCTCGATCGACTTTGCGTGGCGCGCATTGAGCTGCCCCGCCAGCCGCGCGAAGCCTTCGCGGCGGCGCTGCTGCACCTCGGCCGGCGCGCCGTCGCTGGCGAAGAAACGCGCCTCGTCGTAGGCATAGCCCGGCACCAGCCGCGCCACGCGCTTGGCCATGCGCGAGTGACCCATCAGCGACGGGTGCTTGGCCAGTGAGAGTTCGAGGCGCTGGCGGGCCAGCGGCCAGGCTGCAGCCAGGCCGGCGACGGCGATCGCGCCAAGGACAAGGGGATCGTTCATGAAGGCTCGCTGCTGCGTCAATGAGGTCCTTTTAATACGAAGTCTTGACAGCCTGATGAACCCGTGTCGCCACGCCACACGGTCATGCAGTTGACACCGAAGAGTCACCCCTGGGTCATCGCTGACGCCGAAGATTTCTTCAGTCGCCTTCGGGGCGTCGCCATCAGGGGTTGCGATGAAGGTCTGCGTTTTCGGCGCGGGGTATGTCGGCCTGGTCACCGCCGCCTGCCTTGCCGACATGGGCAACAGCGTCGTTTGCCTGGACATCAACATTGAGCGCGTGGAAGAGCTGCAGCGCGGTCAGATCCCGATCCACGAGCCGGGCTTGGGCGACATGGTGAAGCGCAACGCTGCAGCAGGTCGCCTGCAGTTCACCACCGATGCGGTCAGCGCAGTGGCGCACGGCACCATCATCTTCATCGCCGTGGGCACGCCGTCAAACGAGGACGGATCTGCCGACCTGGCCTACGTGCTGGCGGCCGCGGCCACGATCGGCCAGCACATGTACGACTACAAGGTCATCGTGGGCAAGAGCACCGTGCCGGTAGGCACCGCCGACAAAGTGCGCGCAGCCATCGGCGTCGAGCTGCGCCGCCGGTCGGTGCTGTTGCCTTATGCCGTGGTCTCCAACCCCGAGTTCCTGAGGGAAGGCGACGCCATCGAGGATTTCATGCGTCCCGACCGCGTCATCGTCGGTGCCGATGACGAGCAGGCGGGGCTGCTGATGCGCGCCCTCTATGCGCCTTTCTTGCGCAACCGGGACCGGCTGCTGCTGACGGACGTGCGCAGCGCAGAACTGACGAAGTACGTGGCCAACGCCATGCTGGCTGCGCGCATCAGTTTCATGAACGAAATGGCCGCACTGGCCGAGCGGCTGGGCGCCGACATCGAGCAGGTCAGGCTGGGCATCGGCAGCGACCCGCGCATCGGCAGCCACTTCCTGTACGCCGGTTGCGGCTGGGGTGGGTCATGCCTGCCGAAGGACGTGAAGGCGCTTCGCCGCATGGGTGATGAGGTCGGTGTCGAACTGGGTTTGATGAACGCCGTGCAGGACATCAACGATCGCCAGCGACACCTCCTGTGTGAACGACTCGTGGCACGCCTGGGCGAATCGCTCGCCGGCCACACGATCGCAGTCTGGGGGCTGGCGTTCAAGCCTGGCACCGACGACCTGCGCGAGGCGCCCAGTCTGGTCGTCATCGACGAGCTGCTGCAACGCGGCGCCGTCGTGCGCGCCTTCGATCCGGTGGCCATGCCCGGTCTCGCCGCCCGTTGGCCGGGCCGGCCAGGACTGGAACTGGTGAGCAGCCCACTGGCTGCTGCAGCAGGTGCTTCGGCGTTGCTCGTCGTGACCGAGTGGCGCGAGTTTCGCAGCCCCGACTTCATCGCCTTGCGCAATACGATGAAGACGCCGCTGCTGCTCGACGGCCGCAATCTGTACGACCCGGCCATGATGAAGCAGCTGGGGTTCGAACACCTGGGCATCGGCCGCGCCGAGGCCGCGCCGCGGACCACCCATGTGCCCATGCCGCTGCAGGCCCTGGCTGCATGAGAACCATGAACCTGGCACAGATTCGCGACCGTCTGCTGCTGCAGGAAGACCTGAACTTCCTGCTCACCAATCGCGTGCCGCGCATTGCGCTGACACGCTTCATGGGCTGGTTCAGCAAGATTCGCAACCCCTGGGTGTGCCGGGCTTCGATCGCGGTGTGGCGGCTGTTCACCGAGCTCGACCTGGCCGAGGCCAAGCAGCAGCACTTCGCCAGCCTGCATGACTGTTTCACACGCGAACTCAAGCCCGGCGCGCGCACGGTGGACATGGCCCCCGAAGTGCTGGCCAGCCCTTGCGACGCCATCGTCGGCGCCTGCGGGCGTGTCGAGCGCGGCATGGTGCTGCAAGCCAAGGGCTCGCCCTACCGCATCGCCGACCTCTTCGGCCAGGCCGCCCGCGCCGTGCCCTTCGAAGGGGGTACCTACGTCACGCTGCGACTGACCTCCAGCATGTACCACCGCTTCCATGCCCCGCACGACGCGCGCATCGAGCATGTCAGCTACCTCAGCGGCGACACCTGGAACGTCAACCCGATCGCGCTGGCGCGCGTGCAGCGGCTGTTCTGCCGCAACGAGCGCGCGGTGATCCGTATGCGGCTGGCCGACGGCACGCCGCTGGCGCTGGTGCCGGTGGCCGCCATCCTGGTGGCCAGCGTGCGGCTGCACTGGCTCGACGTGCTGCTGCACCTGCGCTGGAACGGCCCACACGAGATGCCCTGCGACCACGCGGTGGCCAAGGGACAGGAGCTGGGCTGGTTCGAGCACGGCTCGACCATCATCGTGTTCGCGCCGCCGGGCCTGGCGCTGGCGCCGGGCATCGAGACGGGCCGGCGCATCTGCATGGGGCAGGCGCTGATGACGATGCCGGCGCCGCGCTGAGGCGATGCGGGATGACACGCCAACGTCACGCAGCGTCGCCAGCATGCTGGTCATGACGAAGGTCGATCTGGTCTGGTTCAACGCCGGCGGCGGGCACCGCGCCGCAGCGCAGGCGCTGGCGGAATCCATCGTGACGCAGGGCCTGCCGTGGCAGGTGCGCAAGGTCAACCTGACCGAGGTGCTCGACCCCAGCGCGCTGTTCCGGCGCAGCTTCGGCTTCGAGCCCGAAGACCTCTACAACAAACGATTGGCCAGCGGCTTCACGCTGGGGCTGACGCAGGAGCTGAAGCTGCTGCAGGCCTTGATCCGGCTGTCGCACAAGGCGCTGGTGCAGCGGCTGGCGCGCCACTGGGCGGCCACGCAGCCCGACATGGTGGTGTCGCTCATTCCCAACTTCAACCGTGCGCTGCACGACAGCCTGGCATTGGCGCGGCCCGGCGTGCCCTTCGTCACCGTACTCACCGACATGGCCGACCACCCGCCCGCATTCTGGATCGAGCCTGGCCTGGCGCAGCATGTGGTCTGCGGCAACGGCCACGCGGTGCAGCAGGCATTGGCCGCCGGCGTGCTGCCAGCGCGTGTGCACCGCAGCAGCGGCATGGTGCTGAGGCCGGAGTTCCACCTGCCGCCGTTGCCTGACCGCGTCGCGGCGCGTTTGCGGGCCGGGCTTGACGCCCACACGCCCACGGGTCTGGTGCTGTTCGGCGGCACCGGCTCGCGGGTGATGAAACGCATCGCGGCTGCATTGCCCCACACGCCGCTGGTGCTGATGTGCGGACGCAACGCGGCCCTGGCCGAGGCGCTGCGTGCGCAGGCGGCGCCGGCAGCGCGCGTGGTGGTGGGCTACACGCCCGAAGTCGCACGCTGGATGCAGTTGGCCGACTTCTTCATCGGCAAGCCCGGCCCCGGCTCGCTGAGCGAAGCGGTGCAGCAGGGCCTGCCGGTGATCGTCACGCGCAACGCCTGGACGATGCCGCAGGAGCGCTGGAACACCGAATGGGTGCGCAGCCAAGGCCTGGGCATCGTCAAGCGCAGCTTTGGCGAGGTAGCCACCGCGGTAGACGAATTACTGGCCGACCTGCCGCAGGCGCGCGAGCGCGTGCGCCGGGTGTGCAATGAAGCGGTGTTCGAGCTGCCGCAGATCCTGCAGGGCATCCTGCAAATGCACGCGCCCCGGGCCACTGTGGCATCGACGCTGCCGTCACCGGCCTGACGCCGCCATGTCACGACAGCGTCGCGCCGCGCCTTGAAAATCGGTGACGCCATGCGACGCGACGATCTCCCCCCGCTGCCGATCAATTCCGCCGATCCCGATGAGCGGGCGCCGCTTCACCCGTTGCGCCTGCGCACGGTGTGGATCAGCGACCTGCACCTGGGCACGCCCGGATGCCAGGCCGTGGCCCTGCTCGACTTCCTGCGTCATGTCGAGTGCGACACCCTCTTCCTGGTGGGCGACATCATCGACGGCTGGCAGTTGAAAAGGCAGTGGTACTGGCCGCAGGCCCACAACGACGTGGTGCAGAAGTTGCTGCGCAAAGCGCGCAAAGGCACGCGGGTGATCTTCGTGCCGGGCAACCACGACGAGTTCGCG
>JBBQIB010000196.1:0-8171 GCA_038324515.1 Burkholderiales bacterium | reverse complement strand
GGCGCGCTGCTGCCGGGTGCGCCGGACGATCCTGCCTCCGCTGGCTTGCGTGACTGGCAACCCCCGCTGCCGCCCGGCTGGCGTGTGCAAGCCAGCCTGAACCCCGACGCGCGCCTGGGCGACGTCAACCAGGTGCTGCGACGGCACCAGTTGCGCGTCGCGCAGATGCGTCCCGGCAACCACACGCTGTGGCTGTACCCGGTGGGCAGCGACAGCGCAGACCTGCTGCAGCGCGTGGTGCAGGCCCTGCCCGCCAGTGGCGCCTTCCTGCACGCCAGGGCGCTGGCGCCGCCGGGGGTGCCTGGCTTAGCTGGCGGGGGCGTCACGAAAGTTGAGCAAGACGCGGGCATCGACCCCAACCTCTGCCAGCAGTGAACAGCTGTGCCTCCCTTTCCACTTTGCCACCACCACGAACCGAAGGACACCCGATGACATCTTCTCTGCCGATCCCCCGCCAAATGGGCCTCGCACTGGCCCTGTTGCTGCCTTGCAGCGCCGCCTGGGCACACGCCGCACACGGCGTGGCCGGCGGCCTGGCCAGCGGGTTTGTGCACCCTTTCGCCGGCCTGGACCACATGGTGGCGATGGTGGCGGTGGGCCTGTGGGGCGCCTTCCTGGGGGCGCCCGCGCTGTGGTTGCTGCCGGTGGTGTTTCCGCTGGTCATGGCCGCAGGCGGCGCGCTGGGCGTGCTGGGTGTGGCGCTGCCGATGGTGGAGCTGGGCATCGCCGCATCGGCCCTGGTGCTGGGGCTGGCGGTGCTGCTGGCGGCACGGCCGCCGCTGTGGGTGGCTGCGGGCGTGGTGGGCGTGTTTGCCATCTTTCACGGGCATGCGCACGGCACCGAGCTGCCCAGTGCAGCCAACCCCCTGGCCTACAGCCTGGGCTTCGTGCTGGCCACCGGGCTGCTGCACGCGGTGGGCATGGCCTTCGGGCTGCTGCTGCGGTGGCCGCAGGGCAAGCTGGTCATCCGGGGTGGCGGCGGGCTGATCGCGCTGGCCGGCGTGGGCTTTCTCAGCGGGCTGCTGTGAGCACGCAGTGAACCGCACTCGCGAGGCCTTGCCGCGGGGCGCGGCTGCGCTGCTGGCAGCAGCGCTGTGCTGGCCGTGGGGGGCCCAGGCGCACAGCCCCATCGCCGGCCTGAACCACTTCTACAATGGGGTGCTGCACCCTGCGGTGGTGCCGGCCCACGCGCTCGCCACGGTGGCGTTGGGACTGCTGTGCACGCAGTTGCCGGCGCCGGCTGCGCGCCGGGTTCTGGCAGCCTTCCTGGTCGGTGTCCTGGTCGGCCTGGCGGCGCTGGCATTGCCGGACGCGGCCACCGGTGCCGGCCAGGCGTTGCTCGCGGGCGCTGCGGTGCTGGGGCTGCTGGTGGCCACGGGCGCTGCGGCCGCAGCGCGGTTGCTGCCGCTGCTGGCCGCCATGCTGGGCCTGTGCCTGGGGCTGGATTCGGTGCCCGAACCCGCGCCCGGCACGCTGGACTGGGCCTTGACGCTGGCCGGCCAGGTAATCGGCGTTTGCCTGATCGCCTCCGCCGCCTTGCTGCTGGCCAGCCGCCTGAGCCTGCAGGCGTGGCAGCTCGTGGCGCGCCGGGTGCTCGGATCGTGGATCGCAGCCAGCTCGCTGATGGTGCTGGCGTTGGGCAGCGCCGCACTGCCGCCCGCCGCCTGAGCGCTGGCGCCCGTGCTGACCCAGCCACTCGGGGGCGACGCTTCGACGATGGCGTGTTTGCTTGCCAGGATCCGCTCGCGCTCGCCGCCGTCTCAACGATGGTCGTAATGATCTTGAGTTGCCCTCTCCGCAGTTCGGGCAGCGCTCGCAGCTCCGAAGGTAAACGCCTGGAACCCGTCTGGGGCGCACTGCTCGACATCTTGTGCGGGATGTACAAAGGCGTGCAAAGCAGCGTCGGCGACGCCGGTGGGCACGAGCTGAAAGACGTGCGCAAGGTCAGCCACCTGGTGCTGGGCGGCCAGAACGATGGTGAGCACTTGCACGTGGAGACAAACCCGTCTGAGCCCGACTGGACGGTTGGTGTCCTGTCAGAAGAATCGGGTTGTTCACGCGCGTCGTCGGGCTGTCATTTTGCGGCAATAGGGTTGAAGGTGAGGATGCCTGCATCCAATCCGTCACGCCCGCCGTACCCCGTTGCATGCCAGCCATGATTGCCACCGCCGAGTCTCAGCAAGGAACCACGCGCGACCTGGTGCGGATGTTGAGTTTCTGTCTGGCTGTCCTGTTCCTGCTGCAGACGCTGGCGGCAACGCTTTCGATGGTGGCAGGCCCTCCGCATCGGCATACCGAAGCCACCTTCAGCAGGCTGGGCGCCGCCCATGCGGCCGCGCACGCAGGGCACCACGCTCATACGCACGACGCCCACGACCATGGCGTGATGACCGCTGAGCAGCTGCTCGCTGCCGACGTGGCCTCTTTGCAACTGTTGTCGCTGCTGCTGGCGCTGCCACCCGCGCACACAGTCCGCACCAGGGTGATCAGCCACAGGTTGCCTGAGACCCTGGCCCGGGCCTATTCGTCCTACGCCGCGCCCCCGCCGCGCCGCCCGCCGCGCGCCTGACCTCCTCCGCTGCACCTTTCCCGCGGCCTGCTTGCAGGCTGCGCCACGCACGCCTGGGCTCTTCACTCGCATTCATTGCCGAGGGAGCGCCCGCAGAGGAGTTTTCCCATGTCCATTCCGCCTGACCTCCGGCGACGGCTGTCGCTGGCCGCTGCATTGCTGTGTGCACAGCACGCCTTGGCCCAGCCGGCAGATACCGCCCCACAACAAGTCACCGTCAGCGGCTCGCGCACGGCCATCAACCCCAACACGCCGGCGGCCACCGACAGCATCGACCGCAGCCGCCTGGCCGACCTGAACATCGCCAACCCCGAAGACAGCATCAAGTACTTGCCCAACATCGCCACGCGCAAACGCTTCATCGGTGACCGCAACGGCGCCATCGAATCGCGTGGCACCAACAACCGCATGAGCGCGCGCGGCCTGGTGCTGGCCGACGGTGTCTTGCTGTCGAACTTCCTGGGCTCGCAGGACCAGATCGCGCCGCGCTGGTCGATGGTCTTCCCCGAAGAGATCGACCGGGTCGACGTGGTCTACGGCCCGTTCTCGGCGCTGTACTCAGGCAACGCCATCGCCGTGGCCGTGCTGTTCACGACCCGCATGCCCAAGGGCTTCGAGGCGAATGCCGGCCTGCAACTCCAGCGCCAGCGCTTCGATTTCCTGGGCACCAGCAAGACCTTGCATGGCAATCTGGCCAATGCCTTCATCGGCAACCGCAACGGTGCCTGGGCTTACCAGCTTGGCGTGTCGCACCTGGACAGCACCAGCCAGCCGACCGGCTTTGCGGCGTTGACACCCTCAACCACCACCGCTGCGGCAACCGACCGCGTCGCCACCAGCGGCGCCTACACCGTGTCAAACCGGCTGGGGCAGGACATGGTCATCGTCGGCGTCGGTGGTGGCGGCATCGAGCGCACGAAGCAGACCAACCTGAAGTTCAAGCTGTCGTATGACATCGAGCCGACGCTGCAGGCCAGGCTGACCGCCATCCGCTGGACCAACGACCGCCAAGCCGGAGCCGAGGGCGACACCAGCTACCTGCGCGACAGCACCGGCGCGCCGATCTACACCGGCCCGGTGGCCATCGCTGGCCGGCGCTACACCATCGCGGCCAATACCTTCTCACCGCGCAATGGTGAAGAGGAGCACCGAAGCCTGGCTTTGATGCTCAAGAGCAGCCACGCGGTCGGCTGGAACATCGACGCCGTGGCCTCGAGTTACGACTTCGCGAAGAACATCGCGCGCACGTCCTCGACGGCGCCGCCATTGGCCTTCTCAGGCGGCGCGGGCACGATGAATCGCCAGGACGGCAGCGGCTGGCGCACGCTGGATCTGAAAGTCGACCGGCGCCCGGGCGCCGACGACCCACAGTGGCTGACTTTGGGCGCACATTGGGCGCAGTTTGTCTTCAAGCAAGACAATTTCAGCACCAACGACTGGTTGGCAGGCACGCCCACAGCCACCACCAGCACCGTGCGCGCGAAGACAGAAACCCAGGCGCTGTTCGTGCAGGACGCCTGGTCCTTCGCCGGGCCGTGGAAAGCCATCGTTGGCCTGCGCGCCGAGCGCTGGCGCAGTTTTGATGGCAGCAGCGTCGGCGGCAACCCGGCGTCCATCACCCTGCCTGCGCGCAGCGAGACGGCTTGGTCGCCCAAAGCAGCACTCGAATGGGCGCCTGACGAGGCTTGGCTGGCGCGTCTGGCGCTGGCGCGGGCCACGCGGTTCCCGACGCCGGTCGAGCTGTTCCAGGGCAACATCAGCGCGGTGCAGCAGATCACCAGCGACCCGAACCTGAAGCCGGAGCGCGGGCTGTTCACTGATCTGACGGTCGAGCGTTACTTCCCCCGCGGCAGTGCCCGCCTGACGCTCTTCAACGAGGACACGCGCGACACGCTGTTCAACCAGAGCAATGGCGCGACCATCCCCAGCACCAGCAACGCGCAGAACATTGACCGCGTTCGTGTGCGCGGCATCGAGCTGGCGGCCGACACGCGCGGCGTGCTGCACCCCAAGCTCGACCTGTCGGCCAGCGTGGCCTACAACGATTCGCGCGTGCTCGCCAATCGCACCACGCCGGCAACGGTGGGCAAGCGCTTTGCGCAGTTGCCGCTGACACGGGCCACGGCGATTGCGATCTGGCGTCAGACGCAGACCTTCAACGTCAGCGCCGCACTGCGCCAGTCGGGCCGGCAGTACGCCAACCTGAACAACGACGATGTGCGCGACGACGCGTACAACTCTCTGTCCAGCTTTGCGGTGGTGGACCTGCGTGCCAACTGGCAGCTCAGCCCGCAGGCACGGTTGAGTCTGGGCTTGGACAACGCCGGCGACAAACGCTACTTCGTGAATCACCCATTTCCCGGGCGCTCGCTCGTCGTCGAAGTCAAACTGGGGCTCTGAGCATGTTGCAAGCACTCTCACTGAGCAAAAGCTACGGCGACACCCTGGCGCTGGACGCGCTGCACCTGCAGGTCCAGCCTGGCGAGGTGTTCTGCCTGCTGGGGCCGAACGGCGCCGGCAAAACGACCACCGTCAACCTGTTCCTCGGCTTCACCACGCCCAGCGCCGGGCAGGCCCTCGTGTGCGGCATCGACAGCGCCGCCGACCCGCTGGGCGCACGTCGGCAGTTGGCCTATATCCCTGAGAACGTGATGCTGTACGGCAAGCTCTCCGGCGTCGAGAACCTGCGCTACTTCGTGGCCCTGGCCACCTCGGAAGAGCCGACGGTGGCTGAAGCCGAAGGGCTGCTGCTGCGCGTCGGGCTGCCGGCTGCGGCACAGCACCGCCGCGTGGCCGGCTACAGCAAGGGCATGCGTCAGAAGGTCGGCATCGCGGTCGCCTGGGCCAAGAACGCGCGTGTGCTGTTGCTGGACGAGCCGACCTCGGGCCTGGACCCGCTGGCCGCCAACGAATTCGCCGCTGCCATCCACGCGCTGCGCGCCGAAGGGCTGGCGATCCTGATGGTCACGCACGACCTGTTCCTGGCACAGCAGTGCGGCAGCCGCGTGGGCATCATGCAACGGGGTCGGCTGGTGCAGGTGCTGCAGACCGCGCGCACCGACGCGGCCATGCTGGAGAGGGCTTACCTGAACGCTTCACGGTTGCAGGAGGCCGCATGAACACCGTGGCTGACACGGCCATTGCGTTGCGCCCGGCTCGGCAGCGAGCGAGCGCCTGGCGCCGGGTGGCACGCAAGGAGTGGACCGACCTGCAGCGCGACACACGTTGGCGCTTGCTGCTGGCCGCAACCCTGCTGCTCATGCTGGCTGCGTTGGTGCTGGGCCTTCAGCAAGCTGACCAACAGGCGCACGAGCGTGCCGACGCGCAGGCCGGCGACCACGCGGTGTGGACAGCGCAGGGCGCCAAGAACCCGCATGCGGCGGCGCACTTCGGCCAATACGCCTTCAAGCCCTTGGGGCCGCTGGCCCTCGCCGAACCCGGCATCAATGCCTATGCAGGCAACGCCGTCCGGCTGGAGGCGCATCGGCAAAACGAATTGCAGTTCCGCACCGCGCGCGACGGCACGCTGGCCGCGCGCATGGGGCAGCTGAGCCTGAGCTTCGTGCTGCAAACAGTATTGCCCTTGATCGCTTTGCTGCTGGGCCATGCGGCGCTGGCCGGCGAGCGCGACCACGGCACGCTGCGCCAGTTGCTGAGCCTGGGGGTGCGACCTGGGCAGTTGCTGGCCGGCAAGCTGGCAGCCATCGGGGCGGTGCTGCTGACCTTGCTGATGCTGGCCTGCGCTGGCTTGGGCGCGGGGCTGCTGGTCGGTGGCCAGGGGCTGGTGCTGGCGGATGGCACCGGCGCTCGCCTGCTCGGCATGCTGGCGGGCTATGGCCTGTACCTGGGCGGCTTCTTGCTGTTGGCTGTGGCTGTATCTGCGGCGGTGCGAAATACCCGGCTGGCACTCGTCGCCCTGCTGGCTTTCTGGCTGCTGAACAGCTTTCTGGTGCCGCGCTGGGTGAGCGATGTCGTGCGGCACACCGACCCGCTGCCGACCGCGCAAGCTTTCCGCTTTGCGATGGCAGAGGACAAGAAGAAGCAGTTCGGCCACGACGAAAAGCACCCTGCGTACATCGCTTTGCGCGACCGCGTGCTGCGGCAATACGCGGTGGCACGTCTGGAAGACCTGCCCGTCAGCTTCCGCGGCCTGGCACTGCGCGCGGACGACGAAGCCGGCTACCGCATCTTCGACAACCACTTCGGCCGCCTGCAAGCGCAGCTGGAAGCGCAGGACGCGCGCCGCGCCGTCGCTGGCCCGGTGTTCCCGATGCTGGCGCTGCAGCCGCTGTCCATGTCGATGGCCGGCACCGACAACGCGCACCACCACCACTTTGTGCGCGCAGCCGAACAACACCGGCGGCTGATCCAGAACGTCACCAGTCAGGACCTGATCGACCATGCCGGCAGCAACGCCGGCTACGAATCGCCGCCCGATCTGTGGCGACGCGTTCCGCCCTTGGCCTACACGCAACCGCCGGCCGCCTGGGCCTGGCAGCAGCAATGGCGCAACCTCTCGGCACTGGCGCTGTGGTTCGGTCTGTGCGGGGTCGCTTGCGTGCTGGCTGCGCGGCGTTGGGGCAAAACATGACGGCGCGGGTTCAACGGGCAGCAGCGCCGCGTGCACGGGTCGGTCTTTGGCGCACGGTACTGGCCTGTGAGTGGAAGCTGGTGCGCGTCGACCTCGGGGTGTGGCTTGCAGTGCTGCTGATGGCGGCGTGCGTGGGCTATGCGCTGTTGAGCGGCCAGCAGCGGCTGAGCGAGCGTGCTGCGGCTGTGGCAGCCGCGCAGCAGGAAGAATCGCATCGGCGCGAGACGCTGTTGCGCCAGGTCATCCGCATCGAGCGTGGGGAGGTGACTGCCCCCGCCGAGTCCTTCCGCGACCCTGGCAACCCGTTGTCCGTCGGGCGCGGCAGCGGTGCATCCGTCGTGCAGTTGGCGCCGTCGCCTCTGGCTGCCGCTGCAATCGGAGTGTCCGACCTCTACCCGCCGACGTTTCGGGTGGCCGCAGGCAGCCGCGACCGCTTCTTGTTCGTCGATGAGATTGCCAACCCCACCCTGCTGGCCAGCGGCAGCTTCGATCTGGCCTTCGTCACCGTGTTTCTGTTGCCGCTGGTGCTGCTGGCACTGGCCTACAACGTGCTGTCGGGCGAGCGTGAGCAAGGCACCTGGGCGCTGACCCTGGCTTCATCAGCGCCACCCTTGCCGGTGCTGTTGGCCAAGCTGCTGGCGCGCTCAGCCGGCGTGGTGGTGGTCGCTGCGGGCGGCGCCGTGCCCGTGCTGGCTATGCAGGGCGCGCCCATGGCCACGGTGGATGCTGTCTCGGCCCTGGCCGCCTGGAGCGGGCTGGTGCTGCTGTATGCCGCCTTCTGGCTGGCGCTGGCGCTGTGGGTCAACAGTTGGGGCCGCGACTCGGCCTTCAACGCCGTGGCGCTGGTGCTGGCCTGGGTCATGCTGGTGCTGGTGGCGCCCTCTGGCATCCAGGCCGTTTCCGAGGCCTGGCACCCCGCGCCCGCGCGCTCCGAGATGGTGCTGGCCGTGCGCCAGGCGGCGGTTGACGTCGACCGCGACCTGGATGCAGAACGTGCGCGCTTCCGCAGTG
>JBBQIB010000195.1:0-8173 GCA_038324515.1 Burkholderiales bacterium | reverse complement strand
GCTGCCGTCATGGCGCCACCAGTCCATCACGCGCATTTCTATGGGCTGGCCGGTGGCGGGCACGCCCAGGTAGTCGCCGGTGAAGGTGGCGCGCACGCTGGGCCAGCCGGTGGAGCCCACAAACGGCCCCTCGGCGACGCGGGCGCGGTGGCCGCGCGGACCCAGGGCCGGGCTGCTGCGGTCAGGGAATGCGTGCAGAAACGGCGCCTGGTGGTGGCGCTGGAACCCCTTCACCCCGCGCGACGTACCGATGCCGCAGGGCCCGTACCACATCATGTTCTGATGCCAGAAGCGCGGCATGTCCATCGAGTCGAGGTTCTTGCCGTCGAAGGCAGCCAAGCCCGCGAACATGGCCAACGTGAGATGCATGCTCTCGCAGCCGGCAGCCGGGTCGATGTCGCCCCGCAGCAGGCCGTCGTGCGGCGCGGGGCCGGGCACCAGGATTTCCAGCCCGCTGCTGCGCGGCAGGATGCGCCGGCGAGCCTGGCGCGCCAGGTCCACGATGTCCAGCAACACGCGCGCTTCGGTGATCATGCAGTTGCCGTCGGCCTGCGGCTGCCAGCGATAGAACTCGCCGAAGCGCAGGTTCGCCGGCTCGCCCGTGGCGGGAATACCCAGCCAGGGCCGCGTGAAGGTGCCCATGTAGTGGCCGTGGGTGGTCACCCAGAAACCTTCACCCGCGATGTCGCCCGGGGCATGGCCGACCGCGCCAGCGGGTGGGTTGACCCAGTCGCCGCCGAAGAACAGGTCGCAGCGGCGTTCCAGGTCAGGGAAGGCGGCCTGCAGCGGGCCATAGAACTGTGTTGCAACCGCTTGCGGCCCGACCAGTTCGTTCAAGGGGTGAGACACATGCCAGATCGCGTCAGGCGAGAGCTGCTCGTGCAAGGCGGCGGCCGTTTGCGGGCCGGGCAGGCGTTGCAGCAGGTGCCAGACGGCGGCCTTGGCCGCGGCCAATGAAGGATCAGGTGAGTTCAGGGTCATGTCTGTCGAGTCAGCCGGCAGCCTGGCCGCCGAATGGGTGAATTCTGTGGCCTGCGCGCACCACCCAACCACGCAATCAGGGTTTTCCGCAGCCTACATTGTTGCAAACTTGCATACGCTTGCAACAGGACACGGCCGAACTGTCCGACGTCTATCCAACCCCGCACCCGGAGAAACTCGATGAACCACCCCGCCTTTGCCCCGGTGACCACAACCACCCGTTTGTCGCGCGCCCTGGCGCTGGCCTTCGGCACCCTGGGGATGATGGGTGCCGGTGCCGCGCTGGCGCAAACCGCCCCGGCTGCGCCCGCTGCTGACAGCGGCGAGTTGATCACCGTCACCGTCACCGCCAACCGCCGTATCGAGGACCAGCAGAAGGTCGGCGTGTCTGTCACCGCGCTGTCGGCAGAGCGGCTGGCCGAACGCAACATCGTCGACCTGTCTCAGATCGAAGGCCTGTCGCCAGGCTTCACCTTCGGCAAGTCGGGCGTGGACGCACGGCCCGCCATTCGCGGCGTGCGAACCGAAAACGTGGCGGTCAATGCCGACACCACCATCGGCTTCTTCGTCGACGGCATCTACAAATCTCGCGCGCAGCAGGCCATGCTGGGCTTTGTCGACGTGGGCCGGGTCGAGATCCAGCGTGGCCCGCAGGGCACGCTGTTCGGCCGCAACACCTTCGGCGGCAACATCGTCATTTCCACCAACCTGCCCGAGGCGGGGGCGTTCGAGGCCAATGGCAACCTGACCCTGGGCAGTTTCGGCAAGAAGCGTTTCGATGGCGCCGTGAACGTGCCGGTGGCTGCCAACGCGGCCTTGCGGCTGGCCGCTGCGGTCGAGCGGTCCGACCCCTGGGTGAAGAATGACTTCAACCCCGGTGCGGGCCTGTTTGACCAAGACCTGACCTTTGTGCGTGGCAGCTTCGGCTTCAAGCCGACGCGCGAACTCGAGGTGGTGCTGCGTGCCGACAACACGAGGCAAAAGGGCAACGGTGGCTCGGCCTTCGGCTACAAGTTGGCCGGCACCTTTCTGCACACGCCTTCATGCCAGCAACTCTTCAACACCACCTACACGGCCATCAACTCGCGCGGTGGCAACCGCGACGGTGTCAATGACTGCACACGCACCCAGGGCGCCGGCGCCGGCACGGGCGCCAACGCGGTGGGCAGCGCCGTCGATGTGGGCATTCCGCTGCACAAGCCGGGCCAGCTTGACCGCATCAACAACGACTACAACGCCTTCTTGAAGCTGAAGGACAGCAATCTGTCGGCGGATGTCAGTTACCGACTGCCGGCGTTCACCCTGAAGTCCATCACGGGTTATGCCGACTTCGACGCCGAGCGCTCACAGGACACCGACTTCTCGGCCTCGACCATCGGCCTCGACTACCAGCGCACGGCGGCCAAGACCTTGACGCAAGAGTTCCAGATCTTGTCCGAAGGCACGGGGGCGCTGGGCTACGTGGCCGGGGTGTACTTGTTCAAGGACGAGCTCACGGGCCTGTTCATCAACCAGCAGCTGCCGCGTACCATCCGCTCCGAGGCGCTCGCCACACCGCTGTCGCTGGCGCAGAACGGCGGCGGCTTCTACGACCTGCAAAAGCCCGAAACCAACTCCACGGCGGTGTACGGACAGTTGAGCCTGCGCACGTCCGATGCGCTGACCTTCACGGCCGGTGCGCGTTACACCCGCGACAAGAAGTCGTTCAAGTTCGCCAACGCCAATTCGGTGCTGCCGCTGAATGCGGCTGGTGCCCCGGACGGCCTTGTCATCGGCCTGGGCACGCCGTTGCCGGCGAACGCCGCATTCGGCAACGCCGGCACCACCACCTGCACGGGGTCCAATGCACAGCCGGGCTTCAACTGCCTGGCCGGCACCAACACGGTGGTCGGCGCCACTTACAGCGACGCCAGCTTCAGCAAAGCCACGGGCAGGCTGGCGGTGGACTACAAGTTGTCCGCGTCGCAACTGGTCTTTGCAACGGTCTCCACGGGCTTCCGTTCGGGCGGCTTCAATTCGGGTCAGGCGCTGGAATCGGTGCGCGTGTTCAAGCCCGAAGAAGTGACGGCCTTCGAAGTCGGCACCAAGAACCGCTTCCTGAAAAATACTTTGCAGGTCAACGCTGCCGTCTACAGCAACAGCTACACCAACCTGCAGGAGCAGCGCCAGATCGCCGTGGGTGCCACCACCATCTCGACCATCTTCAACGCCGCCAAGGCCAAGGCCAACGGCTTCGAGCTCGACGCCGAGTGGCGCGCCACGCCGCAGCTTACCGTGGGGGGCACGCTGACCCTTCTGGACGCGAAATACACCAGCTTTCCCGACGTCGCACTGCCCTTTGGCACGTCCATTCTGGTGACCGATCCTCTGTCCACGGCGCCGCAACTCGACCCGAGCGGCGTGGTCATCGCGCCGGCCGGGCAACGCCGATTGTTTGCGCCAGGCTACAAGTGCGGCGTGGTGGGCGGCACGGGCGGCGCCGGGCAGCCCGCGGCCGCCTTCGGCTGCGACCTGACGGGCAACCGCCTGCCGTACAGCCCGGAGCGGCAGGCCTCGGTATTCGTCAAGTTCGACATCGGCCTGGGCAGCGCCGGCGTCATCACGCCGCTGTTGGCGCTCAACTATTCCGGCGGTTTCTACGGCCAGCCCAGCAACGCCGCCATCGAGAAGCAGGGCCCCTACACCAAGGCCGACTTCAAGCTGAACTGGAGAGTCAGTGAGGCTCTGGCAGTGCAAGGCTTCATCGACAACGTCAGCGACAAGCAGACCATCAACCGCTTTGTCTGGGGCGGCGGCGGTGCGCTGCAGGTCAGCGGCGCCATGCCGCGCACCTTCGGCATGCGCTTGTCTTACGCGCTGTTCTGACGGGCTCCTGGCTGACCACGTTGCCCATGCCCCGCATCCGCACCACCCACGTCGGCAGCCTGCCGCGCAGCCAGCTGGTCGTCGACCAGATCTTCGCCCGCGAAAAGGGCGAGCCTGTCGACGAGGCCACTTTCGACGCTGTCATGGCTGCGGCCATCGACGCTTGTGTGGCGCGCCAGGTGGCGGCGGGGGTGGACATCGTCAGCGATGGCGAGATGAGCAAGATCAGCTACGCGACCTACATCAAGGACCGCTACACCGGCTTCGATGGCGACAGCCCGCGGCGCACGCCCGCTGACTTGACCGACTTCCCCGGATTCATGGACCGCCTGCGCAACAGCGGCGGCACACCCACCTACCGCCGGCCTTGCTGCGTGGGGCCGATTGCGGTGAAGACGCTGCAGCCGCTGCACAAGGACATTGCCCACCTGAAGGCCGCGGCGGCCCGGCACGGCGCGGCGCAGATGTTCATGAATGCGGCTTCGCCCGGCGTGGTGGCGCTGTTCCAGCCGAACCAGCATTACGCTGACGACGACGCCTACCTCGAAGCCCTGGCGCATGCGCTGCGGCATGAATACCACGCCATCGTCGATGCCGGCTTGATCCTGCAGATCGACTCGCCCGACCTGGGCCTGGGCCGGCACATGATGTTCAAGGAACTCGACGACGCGGCCTATCTGGCGCGCATCGAGAAGCACGTCGAGGCGCTGAACTTCGCGCTGGTGGCCTTGCCCACCGACCGGGTGCGCATGCACGTGTGCTGGGGCAACTACGAAGGCCCGCATCACAAGGACGTGCCGCTCGCCACCATCCTGCCCACGGTGCTGAAGGCCAAGCCGCAGGGCCTGCTGTTCGAAACCGCCAACCCGCGCCATGGTCACGAATGGGCGACCATCCGCGACATGCGTGCGCAGATCCCGCAAGACAAGGTGTTGATACCTGGTGTGCTCGACACCACCACCAACTTCATCGAACACCCGGAATTGATTGCCCAGCGTTTGCAGCGATTCGTCGACATCGTCGGCACTGAGCGCGTCATTGCTGGCAGTGATTGCGGCTTTGGCACCTTCGCCGGCTTCGGCGCGGTCGACGAAGACATCGTCTACGCCAAGCTCGCCGCCATGGCCGAAGGGGTGACGCGAGTGGCGTGAAGCTGCCCTGGGCGCCGGGCCGCCTGAAAGATGTTGGCTTGAGCCTCTCAGGCGGCTTGCAGCTGCGACCCGCGAGCTGGCGCGCGCGGCGGCGCCCAGGCTTGCAGACCCAGGTGCGTGAGGATCTTCTCGATCAGCGGCTGCTGCAGGATCGCCGCGATGATCTTCAGCTGTCCGCCGCAGTTCGGCCTACGGCACCCAAGGTGCGCGAACCGCGCGCTCGGGCCTTGCTCAAGGGCTGCTCTTTGAACTCTGTCGAATGTTGATTTCTTTGCATGTCGTGTCGCTCCAGCGCGGATCATCCGCGAGAAAGGGGAGGCGACATCTAGTCTGACGCAGGGGGGTTTCACCGCCGGGGTGGCTGTCGATCCTGGCACGAACCATGCCGCGGTCGCTGATTTGCAGTCCAAGTGCGCCCCCCTCGAGGTGCGAATGTTCGAGTGCCCTGCGCATCTTGGTGACGAGCCGGGCAAGTCACTCGAGCAGATCGTCCTCTTCATCCCCGATGACCTGGAAGTGATAGCCCTCGGACGGGTCATCGTTGAGTTCGATGGCATCGATCGCGACGCCGGCTCCGAACAAGCGGGTGCGCAGCTGCTGGACATGCGCGAGGCCATTGGCGTCGTTCATGGTCAACGGGCTGAAATCGACGTGCTCGAAGTCGACGAGTCCACCGCGGCTGGCGGCCTCGAGGTTGAAACAGCGGCCGCACAGGAGGCGGGAGGGAGAGCTGCCTTGGCCGGCTGAACTTTGGCATCAAGGCCGGTGCGGCTTGATAGACATGTCAGGGAACCAGGTCTTCCGGCCGTGGGGGCGCGCCGCCCCGGGGGTGGATCAAAAGGTGGACGGCATCGAAGTCCGCGCGCCCACGCCGCTCGGCGAAGAAAGCAGCCGTATTCATGGCGGCCAACTTCTCGGCAACCGCCGTTGCCACGAACTGATTAAGCTGGTGCCCTCCGCCTTGGCCCACCGAACGACTTCGGCCTTGACCGACGTGGGCAGGCGCAGCGGATAGGTGCTGCCGAATTGCATCGGCACGGCGCCGAAATCACGTTGGTTGAAAGTGACGATGGCCGCAGCTTGGCCATTGACTGCGGCTTCAAGGACCCGTTCTTCGGCGGGATCGCGCAGCAGTGGGCGCCACAGAAAGTGTGTCTCGACCGGCTCGGCCATCGCGACTAAGGCATCCAGGAAGAGGCCCACCTGGTGCATGCTGAGCCTCGAGGCGAGCACATGTTCGGCCCGACTGCAGGCGGCCTCGCACTCGAGCACCATGGCCACGTTGGCGACCATCGTGAGATCGCTGCGGCGCGCCGCCATCAACAACGCGGCCGAGGCGCCGGACGGACTGCGCAAGGCCGCGACAATGACGCCTGTGTCGAGGACGCACTTCATGCCAAACACGACATCACATCACAGGTGATAGGTCGGTTTGGACTGCAAGCATCATGGCAACCAGGTGGGCAGCGCTAAGGGCGAGACCGTTGCATCCGCGCTGACCAAGTTTGCACTTCTCCTGAGGCGGTTCCTCCAACGGTTCGCCGCAGAATCTCGTTGCCTCGAATCGCCGTCGCTTTTTGAAGAATGTCCTCTGCACTGGGCAGCAGACCCACGCCTTCGAGTCCAAAAAGGAACTCGGATGTCGAGATCACCAGCACTTCGTCCGGGAGCCGCACCAGGAAGTTCTGCTTGCGAACGTCACTGTCCTCGAAAAGCAGGATGGCGCCGTGGTTCTCATCGGCAAGCTCTTTGCTCAGCACTTCTGCAGCCGCTTGCTCGCCGCGGCCGGCGGTCTTCGTGCCCGGTCTGGTGGCTGAGATCACCTGAAAGTCCTCGAAAACTTCGGTGCTTGCAACCCGCAGGCCCACACCTTCGCGGGACCGGATCCAGTCGGCCACCTCTTGGGCTCCGGGTTTGCTCAGGTCTCGAATGACCTCGAAACGCACCATGTCAGGCACGATGACGGGCAAGGCTGGCGCCAGCAACGCATCCAGTGCGCCAGCAACGCCGAGGGTGATCAGGGGCCCAGAATCTGTGACGATGAGTGCGAATTCCTTCACCGCCGCACCGCCTGTCGCAAGATTGCGTTGAACAAAGCAGCTTGCTCGGGCCGCTTTGCCGGCGTCACCCGCGGCAACTTTAGATTTTGTTTGGAGAGCTCTTCCAGCAAGTCGCCGAAACCGACGCCGGTTTCAGCTGCAATCTCCCGCCAGGCAACCCTGCCGCCCGCGTACTGCTTCGCAAGCTCTGTCAGTCGCGCCGCATCCGAAGCATTTGCTTGTGCGGGAGGCGCGGACAGGATGGCAACCTTTCGGCCGTTGCGAGTGATTTCGACAGGACCCTCAGTCATGAGAGAACCCAACAGTTCGCCCAAGCTGGCTTTGGCTTCCGAGGAGGTGATGGAGCGAGAAAGATGCATGCCTGAATTTTAGCCATATTGGACAGTCTGGACAAGATGTCCAGCCAAGGGCTTTTGCGATATGCGGCGCCCAGGAGGTGCGCGTGCCCGAGCGCGCGAGCACCCTCTGTTGACCGCTTCAAGGCGTTCAAGCTCGCCAGTCGATTGGCCTGACTGGGCCGAGTCCGGTCGACCCTCCCGGCGACTTGGAGGCCGGAGACCGGTCACTGACGACCAGTCTGCGTTGAGACACTTCGTGTGCCGTCAGCTCGCCGAGAACTCGGCGACCAAGATCGCCGCAATGTCCTGACGTTCACCCGCTTGCGCAGCTTTTGTGCCCATTTTGAGCCCTCTAAGCGCCTCTTCGAGCCCGCCATCAGCGCCTTCATCAGGGCGTCAGTGAACCTCAGATAAAGCCGCATCCGCGCCACCCATCAGCCGCCCCAGCGCGCTTTCGCTGCACTGTGCGATGGGCAATTCACCCGTGATGCGGCCGGCGTTCATCACCAGCACGCGGTCGCTCAGGGCCAGGATCTCGTCCAGCTCAGAGGACACCACCAGCACCGCGCCGCCGGCGTCGCGCATGGCGCGCAGGCGGCCGTGGATGAACTCGATGGCGCCGATGTCGACACCGCGGGTGGGCTGGCCGACCAGCAGCACCTGCGGCTGCGGCCGTGCCTCGCGCGCCAGCACCAGCTTTTGCTGGTTGCCGCCGCTGAACTTGCTGCTGCGCAGGCCCGGGTTGCGCGGGCGCACGTCGTAGCGTTCCATCATCTCG
>JBBQIB010000194.1:0-8174 GCA_038324515.1 Burkholderiales bacterium | reverse complement strand
CGCCTCATCGCCACGCGACTCGATGTCGCGGATGATGGCTTCCACCGTTTCGCGCACCCTGGCGTCGTCGGCGGCACGCACCTGCACGTCCTTGCCCCGTTTCAGGTACCTCAGCATCTTGTCGTCGCCTCTGTGTTTGATTGAAAACCATCTTGCATAGCTATGCATTCTGCTGAAATTGCATAGCTATGCAAAGCGGGTAAACACTTAGAAATCAACCGGCAGTTGATACGGCTTCAGGCTGGCTGAGGAGGATGATGCCGGATGGGGCCGGATCGGGGAAGCCAAAAGCGCCTCAAACCTCCAGCCACTCCTTGCGCACATAGTCGTTGGCGCGCAGTTCGTCCGAGGTGCCGTTGAAGACGATCTGGCCGTGACCCATCACCAGGCAGCGGTCGGCCACCTCCAGCGCGATGGTCAATTTTTGTTCGACCAGCAGGACGCTGATGCCGCGGCGCTTGAGCTCGCGCAGATAGTCGGCCACCAGCTCGACGATCTTCGGCGCCAGGCCTTCGGTGGGCTCGTCGATCATGATCAGCTCGGGGTCGCCCATCAGCGTGCGGCACAGCGTCAGCATCTGCTGCTCGCCGCCTGAGAGCACGCCGGCTTCGTTGTGCTGGCGCTCTTTGAGTCGCGGGAACAGCCGGTACATGTCGTCAAAGCTCCAGCGCGCATTCTTGGCGCCGCGCTTCTGGCCCAGCATCAGGTTCTGATGCACCGTCAGCGTGGGAAAGATGTCGCGGTTCTCCGGCACATAACCCATGCCGGTGTGGGCGATCTCGAAGGCCGGCTTGCCCAACAGCTCTTGATCCTTCCAGCGCACGCTGCCTTTGCCGTCAACCAGGCCCATGATGGTCTTGACGGTGGTGCTGCGGCCTGAGCCGTTGCGGCCCAGCAGGGCCACGATCTCGCCGACATCGACGTTCATCGTCACGCCATGCAAAACATGGCTCTTGCCGTAAAAGGCGTGTACGTCTTTGAGTGCCAACATCTCAGTGCCCTGCCCGTGCGGCCTGCTGGTCGGCCAACATCGAACCCAGATAGGCTTCTTTGACGCGCTCGTCGGCGCGCACTTTCTCTGGCGTGTCAAAGGCAATCACCTCGCCGTACACCAGCACCGCGATCTTGGTCGCCAGACCAAAGACCACGCCCATGTCGTGCTCGACGGTCAGCAAGGTCTTGCCGGTGGTGATCGCGCGGATCAGCTCAACGAAACGTGAGGTTTCGCTGCGGCTCATGCCGGCGGTGGGCTCGTCCAGCAAGATGACATCGGCACCGCCGGCAATCGTGATGCCGATCTCCAGCGCGCGCTGCTCGGCGTAGGTCAGGTTCATCGCCAGCACATCCTTGCGCTTGTGCAGGCGGATCATCTCCATCACTTCGGTGGCGCGGTCGTTGGCGTCGCGGGCATCGGCGAGAAAATTCCAGAACGAATACTTGTAGCCCTTGCTCCACAACACCGCGCAGCGCAAGTTCTCGAACACTGATAGCCGCGTAAAGAGATTGCTGACCTGGAAACTGCGCGCCAGCCCCTTGCGGTTGATCTCGTAAGGCGTCAAGCCGTTGAGCTTTTCGCCGTGCAGCAAGATCTCGCCTGAACTGACCCCGAAGCGCCCGCTGATCAGATTGAACAAGGTGCTCTTGCCAGCGCCGTTGGGGCCGATGACGGCAACGTTCTCGCCCGCCTGAACGGCCAGATCCACCCCGCGAATGATTTCGGTCTTGCCAAAGCGCTTGACGACCCGGCGCAACTCCAACGCCGGGGCGGTGCCGCTGCCGTCGGAGCGCCTGGAAACAGCCGTTGCTTTCAGATCGGTTGTGGCGGTGCTCACAGTGAGGCCCCCCGACGCTTGATCTCTTTCTCGATGTCTTCCTGCACGCTGCCCCATTCCTTGACGAAGAGTCGGCGTGAAATCTCAAACAACACGATGCCCACCCCCAGCACCATGCAAGCACCAAACCAGCTGTCGAAGCCCTGGGTGTTGAGCGTGGCGCCCAGGAATTTCATGTTGGGGCCCAGCGCTTCGTTCAGCTGCAGGTGGTAGACCATTTCGATCATCACCGATGCGCCCAAGAGCGCCGTGGCAGCCGTGCCCGCCAACGCCAGATAGGAGCCCATCAGCGGCCGCAGCTTGCCAAACGAAGCCACCCGCAGATTCATCATGATCAAGCTGCTGATGCCACCTGGTGCAAACATCACCATGAAGGTGAATACCAGGCCCAGATACAACAACCAGGCCTGTGTCAGCTCCGACAGCAAGACCAGCGACAGCACCAACAAAATGGCGCCGATGATCGGGCCAAAGAAGAAGATCGCACCGCCCAGGAAGGTGAACAGCAGATAGGCCCCCGAGCGCACCGCGCTGACCACTTCAGAGGTGACGATCTCAAAATTCAGCGCTGCCAGGCCGCCCGAGATACCCATGAAAAAACCCGAAGCGATGAACGCGAAGTAACGCACATACTGGGTGTTGTAGCCGATGAACTCGACGCGCTCGGGGTTGTCACGCACGGCATTGAGCATGCGCCCCAGCGGCGTGCGCGTAAAGGCATACATCAGCGCCGTGCAGATGATGGTGTAGATGGCGATCAGGTAGTACAGCTGGATGCCCGGCCCATAGGAGATGCCAAAGAAAGGCTCGCCCACCACCCGGTTGCCGGTGATGCCGCCCTCGCCGCCAAAAAACAGCGGGAACATCAATGCCATTGCGGCCACCAGTTCACCCACGCCCAGGGTGATCATGGCGAATGGCGTACCGGCCTTCTTGGTGGTCACGTAGCCCAGAAGCACGGCAAACAGCGCACCAAAGATGCCCGCAATCAGCGGCACCAGGCTGATCGGAATCGCCACCGTGCCTGCCGTGGCCAAGTTGACTGCGTGGATGGCAAAGTACGAGCCCAGCCCGGAGTAGACCGCGTGGCCAAAACTCAGCATGCCGCCTTGCCCCAGCAGCATGTTGAAGGCCAGGCAACCAATGATGGCAATGCCGATCTGCGACAGCATCGTCAGCGACAGGCTGCTGGTCCAGATCTGCGGTGCGGCCAGCATCAAGATCGCGTAGCCGCCCCAGATGAACCAGCGGCCGACGTTGATGGGTTTGAAGCTGTAAACCTGGGCCCCAGGCGCTGCGGTTTTGGTGTTGGCCATGATGTTCAGCCCTCCCGCGTGCCGAACAGGCCCTTGGGCCTGAAGATCAGGATCAAGACCAGAAACAGGTACGGCAGCATGGCCGCCACCTGGCTCATCTTGACGCTCCAGAGCGAGTAACCCAGGGTTTCAGGCGTGACCGTCATGCCCACCACACCCATCAGATCCATGAAAGCCACATCGCTGCCCACCGCAAAACTCTCGATCACGCCCAAGGCCACGCTCGCCACAAAGGCGCCTGCCAACGAGCCCATGCCGCCGATCACGATGACGGCAAAGACCACCGCGCCCACGGCGAATGCCATCGACGGCTCGGTCACACGCAGCGCCCCACCGATCACGCCTGCCAGCGCGGCCAATGCCGTGCCGCCGCCGAACACACCCATCAGCACTCGCGGCACGTTGTGACCCAGCGCCTCAACCGCCTCGGGGTGGGTCAGCGCGGCCTGGATCACCATGCCGATGCGGGTGCGTGTCAACAGCAGCCACACCGCCACCAGCATCAGCCCAGCCACCGCCATGCCAAAGGCCCTGAAGGCCGGGAACTGCGTGCAGATGGCACCCTGCACGCTGCGACAGACATCGGGCGGGGTGCCCCAGCTGAAGCTCAGCGACTGCGGCAAGTCAACGATCGTGAACAAAGGGCCGCGCAACGATTCAGGCGGCAGAAAGTTCAGCGCCTGGCGGCCCCACACCAGTTGCACCAGCTCCAGGATCAGGTAGCTCAGCCCGAAGGTGATCAGCAACTCCGGCACATGGCCGAATTTGTGCACCCGGCGCAGCGCGTACTTCTCGAAAAGCGCTCCCATCAGGCCCACGATGGGCGGCGCCAGCAACAGGCCCCACCAGAAGCCGACGAACTGCGTGACGGTGTAGGCCACATAGGCGCCCAGCATGTAGAAGCTGGCATGCGCAAAGTTCAGCACGCCCATCATGCTGAAGATCAGCGTCAGGCCCGAGGCCAGCATGAACAGCAGCAGGCCAGAGGACAGGCCGTTGAGCAGTGAAATCAGGAAGAAAGACAGATCCATGGGTCACCCAGGTGACTGCATGGCCGCGTTGACGGCAGCAGCCCCGAACAAGGTCATCTCGAAGACGAAAAACAGACAGCGCGGGCAGGGTCTTCACCTGCAGCCGCGCTGCCTTCACAAGCCAGAACTCAGATCACGAAGGTGATTTCATCTGGCACGAGGTCGGCGTGCTCGCCACATAGGCCGGGATGGACTTGACCTCCTGGAAGTTGAACCCGGTGTTCTCGACGCTGTACGGGTTCTTGGCATCGGCCTTGCGCCACTTGGTGATGTACAGCGGCTGCTGCAACTGGTGATCGGTCTTGCGCATCGTGAACTCGCCCTGGAAGCCCTTGAACGTCATGCCGCTCATCGCCTTGGCCACCTTGACGGGGTCGGCGCTCTTGGCGTTGGCGATGCCCTGAGCCAGCATCGCCACCACGTTGTAGGTCTGCAGCGTGTACCAGTCGTCATTGAACTTCGCCTTGAAGTCGTTTTGCAACTTCTGAATGCCCGGCAGCGAGTTGTGACCGATCGCCACCACCCGCACCTTGCCGCCCACGCCAGCCGCCATCGCGGTAGGCACGCCGCTGGTGACGGCATAGTAGGTGTAGAAGTTGGCGTTCAGGCCCGCATCCTTGGCGGCCTTGATCAGCAGCGTCAGGTCCTGCCCCCAGTTGCCGGTGACCACCGAGTCAGCGCCAGCAGCCTTCATCTTGGCCACGAAAGGCGCGAAATCCTTGACCTGACCCAGCGGGTGCAGGTCGTCGCCGACGATCTGCACGTCGGGCCGCTTGCGCGCCATGTTGTCCTTGAAGTAACGGCTGACCTGCTGGCCGTGCGAGTAGTTCTGGTTGATCAGGTAGACCTTCTTGACATCGGCCTGGTCCTTCATGTAACTCGTCAGCGCCTCCATCTTCATGGACGTGTCGGCATCGATGCGGAAGTGCCAGAACGAGCAGCGCTCATTGGTCAGCGCCGGGTCGACCGCAGCGTAGTTGAAAAAGACCACCTCTTTGCCAGGGTTGCGCTCGTTGTGCTTGCTGACCGCGTCGCTGATGGCGCCGGCAGCGCCCGAGCCGTTGCCCTGCACCACGTAGCGGATGCCCTGGTCGATGGCGGCCTTGAGCACGTTCAGGCTTTCTTGCGGCGAAGCCTTGTTGTCGAAGGGCACAAACTCAAACTTCACGCCAGCAACGTTTTTCTTGTTGAAGTGCTCGGCCATGAACTGAAAGCCTTTGAGCTGGTTCTGGCCAACGTTGGCAAAAGGCCCCGACAAGGGGTCGATGAAGCCGATCTTGACAGTCTGGCCAGCCTGGGCAAAGGCCATGCCATAGGCTAGGGTGCAGGCACCGGCCAATGCGGTAAGTCCCATCAGGCGTCGATTGAAATTCATAGTCAGTCTCCGTGGTTTTGAAAAAAAGCAGTCAACTCATAAGGTAACGGAAGCGCATGCCCCCACTGCTCAGGGACTACCCCAAATTGGAGGCCTCCGCAGCGGTTTGGGCGTCGAATTCAGGGCTTCGGATGTCTCCACTGCGACATCTGTCGCTCATGGCCCAGAATGGTGCGCAGGTCTGTGTGGCCTCTGCGATTCTGTGATCTCCTTCAATCCGGCGGAAGCAAGCGCCATTTGAAACCTGCTTCTGGCGCACACCGCCGCTGCGCAGGCACACTTGGGGATGTTGATTCACCCTTCACACGCCCGATATCAGGCTTAACAACACGCCCGACACGCCCGACACGCCCAACATGTCCAAAAAGCCCCATTCACACGAAGATGCCCGCTATCCCATCAAGAAGGACGAGGCCAGCTGGCGAGCTGAACTGGACCCGATGCAGTACCAAGTGGCCCGCCATGCCGCCACCGAGCCCGCTTTCAGTGGCCAGTACTGGGACCACTTCGACAACGGCAAGTACCTGTGCGTGGGATGCGGCACGCCGCTGTTCGAAAGCGGCACCAAGTTTGATGCCGGCTGTGGCTGGCCCAGCTACTGGCAAGCCATCAACAGCGAGGTGGTCGAGCGCGTCGAAGACCACAGCCACGGCATGGTGCGTGTGGAAGTGCGGTGCAACAACTGCGGCAGCCACCTGGGTCACGTCTTCGAAGACGGTCCGCAGCCCACAGGCGAACGTTTTTGCATCAATTCGGCCGCCATCACCTTCAATGGAGAGCATAAAAAATGAGCCAAGCTCTGACGGCGGAAGACATCAGCGGGCGACTGCAACAAGCCTTGTCACCAACGCTTCTGCGCGTCGAGGATGACAGCCACATGCATGCGGGCCACGCGGGCGCGCGCGAAGGGCGTCACTTCAGTGTGCACATCACCTGCTCGCGCTTTGAAGGTTTGTCCAGGGTGGCCAGACACCGCCTTGTCTATGATTCGCTGGGAACTTTGAGCTCGCAGGGCATTCACGCACTGGCCATCGTGGCCAAGGCGCCCGAGGAAGCCTGAGTTGCCTGTCTGAGAGGCTGAGAGGCTGAAACCCGGCCCAGCTGCCAACCCCTTTGACTCGCTACGCACGGGCGCTGCCTGAGCGGGCCTTGAACCAAATGCCAGCAGTACTTGTCAACAACTCATCTGGCGCAGCCGTTCTCTTGGCTCGGAACCCGCAGCACCCGAAGATAATCCGGCCAGTTCGGAGCCCTCATCAGGGCACGGCCGGCCAGGGGCAAACATCGCATACCGCCTACTCTTGAAACTGAAAGCATCCCTTCCCATGAAGACATTTCCCATCGCTGCACGACTGGCGTTGAGCGTCACCGTCCTGGCCTTGTCGATCCCCATCGCGGCACAGGCGCAGAATCTGGCACTCGTCAACGGCAAATCGGTGCCCAAGGCCCGTGTGGAGGTGCTGTTGCAGCAAGCCGCCCGCAGTGGCCAGCAAGTCACACCTGAAATCGAAGCCCAGGCGCGCGACCAAGTGGTGCTGCGCGAGATTTTCATGCAAGAGGCCGAGCGTCGGGGCATTGCGGCCAGCGCAGACTTCCGCTCGCAGATGGAGCTGGCACGCCAGAGCATCCTGATCCGTGAGCTGTTCGAGGACTATCGCAAGAAGAACCCGATCACCGACGCCGACGCCAAGGTCGAGTATGACAAGTTCAAGGCCCAGGCCTCAGGCACCGAGTATCGCGCCCGCCACATCCTGGTCGAGAAAGAAGACGAAGCCAAGGGGCTGATCGCGCAGATCAAGGCCGGCGCGAAGTTCGAAGAACTGGCCAAGAAACACAGCAAAGACCCGGGCTCAGGCGAAAACGGTGGTGATCTGGACTTTGCCAAGCCTGACAGCTATGTACCCGAGTTTGGCGGCGCGTTGACCAAACTCAGCAAGGGCCAGATGACGGACACCCCCGTCAAGAGCCAGTTCGGCTATCACATCATCCGCCTGGATGACACCCGCGAAGCTTCGTTCCCGGGTTTTGACGATGTCAAAGGCCAGATCAAGCAGCGCCTGGAGCAGGTGCGTATGCAGACCTACCAGGAAGAGCTGAGAAGCAAAGCCAAGACAGACTACAAGTTCGCCGGCCAGTAAGTACAACAGGTCAAAACAGGCCAAAACAGGCCAAAACAGGCTCAACGGGCCCAACAAGCCCCCGTGAGGGGCCCAGTCGTTCGGCCTGATTTCTGGCCAGACAGCGCCTCTCACGCGCCTGGCCAGACGCTCACGATCAGGACAGCAATCAGGACATCAGTCAGGGCATCAGTCAGGACATCAGTCAGGGCATCAAGACTGTCGAGCCGGTGGTCTTGCGCGCTTCCAGATCGATATGCGCCTGAGCCACCTCGGCCAGCGGATGGCGCTGATCGATGCGAATCTTGACTTCGCCCCGGCTGACCACACCAAACAGGTCTTCTGCCATTTGCTGCGTGGCCTCACGGGTGGCGATGTGGGTGAACAGCGTTTGCCGCGTCACATAAAGTGAGCCCTTGGAGCCCAGGATACCGGGTGCAAAAGGCGGCACCGGGCCCGAAGCGTTGCCAAAACTGGCCAGCAGGCCAAAGGGCCGCAGGCAG
>JBBQIB010000193.1:0-8243 GCA_038324515.1 Burkholderiales bacterium | reverse complement strand
AAGGTTTTCTGGATGAGTTGGCCGCCAAGACGCCGGCGCTGGTGGTCAAGCTGCCGCGCGCTGCAGGTGCTCGCGAAGCGCGCTGGGCGCATTTGCTGTGCGGCGAGCCACAACTGCCGCCGGGGGCCAGTGAAGCGACGGCCGGCGCCTGGTCTCAAGACGAGGCGCAGGTCAGCGCTGCTGAATTGGTGGCGCTGCGCCTTGAGCAAACGCGGCTCGCCACCGAAGTTGCGGCTTTGCGTGCGCTGGTGCAGCGGCTTGCGGATGAGCTGGGCATCGATCTGCAGCCCACCGGAGGCTGAGCACAGTGCTTCAGACCTTGGATACCCCCTGCTGAAGGACGCTGAGGATGCGATTCGAGTTGCCCGCCCAACTGCACCTGGTGCACGAGATGCAGATCCAATTGCGCTGGGGCGACATGGACGCGATGGGTCATGTCAACAACACCATGTACTTTCGCTATATGGAGTCGGTGCGGCTGGACTGGATCTTCAAAGCCAGCGCTGGCCACGACATCAGCCGCCAGGGGCCGGTGATCGTCAACGCCTTTTGCAACTTTCTGGGCCAGCTGGAATACCCCGGCGACTTGCGGGTCACGATGTACCTGGCCAACCCCGGGCGCAGCAGCTTCGAGAGCTACCACCGCCTGGAGCGCAGCGACCAGCCCGGCGTGGTGTGGGCAGAAGGCGGCGCCAAGGTGGTGTGGACCGACTATGCGCAGCGCAAGTCGGCGCCGTTGCCGGATTGGTTCAGGACTCGGTTGCCAATGGGCTGACAGGGCTGGGCTTGCAGTATGGGCTTGCAGTGCAGTGCTGGGCTGAAAGCGCTCGCTGGAAGGTGCTGGGCTGCCGAATGCGCCAGACTCAGTTCAAGGCACCACGCTGTAAGGCCCACCGACTTCCAGCGCACGTCGGTATGCGGCCCGGGCGTGGATGCGCTGCAACCAGTCCGCCAGCGCCGGGTGGCTGTCTTTGAGTCCTTTGCCTGAACCGAAGCGCGCATCTGCAGCCTCGACCGGATAGCTCATCTGTACGTCCGCTGCGCTGAACTCCTGGCCCGCAAACCAGGGGCGGCTGGCAATTTCGCTTTCCATGAAGGCCAGTTGGCGCTGCAGGTTGGGGTCGATGAAACTCTTGCCGGCGTTGGCTGCCACGGCCTTGAGGATGGGCTTGATGAAGAACGGCACCTGCGCCTCGCGAACTTTGTCAAACACCAGTTTCAGCAGCAGAAACGGCATCGCGCTGCCTTCTGCAAAATGCAGCCAGTAGGTGAACCGGCGACCTTCTGCGGTGCCGGCGGGTGGGCGCAAGCGGCCATCGCCATGTGCCTCCAGCAGGTACTCGATGATGGCGCCAGACTCGGCCACGGTGATCGTGTCGCGGGGGTTGTGGTTGTGGTTCTGGTTGTCGCGGGTCGCGTCAGCTGCGCGGGTCTCGTCTTTGTTCCGCGTCTTTCCCGCCAAGCTGTCAGTCAGCACCGGGCTCTTGCCCAGCGGGTGCACCTGAGCCAATTCCGGCGGCGCCAGCAGGGTCTTGGGGTCGCGCTTGTAACGCTGCAACTGGTAGGGCAGCCCCAGTTCTTCCAGCAGCCACAACACGCGCTGCGAGCGTGAGTTTTCCAGGTGATGTACGGTGATCATGCGCCAATTGTGGCGCCAGGCTGCTGCAGTCGTCGCTCGGGCAGGTCAGCCAGCCACCAGACTGCGCCGCACCAAACCGCGAAACTGGGTGGCCAGTGCATTGCGCTGCACGGAGGCAATGCCGGCGTTCAAGCCCGAGCGGGTGTTGCAACCTGTGCTGCGTGCCAGCCTGCGGTTTTCAACGTCTCGTACTTCAAAGAAGTGGCAGCCTGCCGGCGACTCGCAGCGCGTGAAGCGCCCTGGCTCTTGCGACAGCCTGCGCAGCAGATCGACGGCGTCCAGTGCCGCCTGGCGCGACCAGAAGACCCGGCTTTCCAGAATCGTCTCGTGATTGCCTGCGCGCAAGGAGAACATGAAACCGCCCTCATGCCCTTCGATCAGTTGGTAGTAGCCTGTCATGCCGGGGTCCTTTGGGTCTCTCGTTGTCTTTCGTGATCAGCCAGTGGCCGAGCCGCTGGACATATCGTCCCAGGGGTCAGACGGCGGTTACCGCGACCCGTGGGCGCCTGAAAAGATCAACAGGGCCTGTGGCTTGGTTGGCCCAACTCCCTACGCGCTGCTGACTTGCCCCTGCCTGCTGTTCGCTGATCTTGTAGCTGATGTTGTCGCTGATGTCGCTGATGACGGCGGAGCACTCCAGGCGTTTTTCAAAAAGAAACAATGCGTACGGTTTTGTTGCAAGCGTCAAGCCCGATCATGGCGCGACAAAGCGTGAAGTGATGCACACTTTTGCCGTTTGTTACACCCTGCGAACATTTTTAACACCTACTCAAGGGAGACCAGACGGTTTTTCAGCGCGATCAGCACGGCTTCAGTACGGTTGTCCGCATGCAGCTTGGCCAGGATGTTGGTGACGTGAAACTTCACCGTGGGCATCGCGATGCTCAACCTGGTGGCGATGTCCTGGTTGGCAAGCCCCGTGGCCATCAAGGCCAGCAGTTCGCGCTCGCGGCTGGTCAGATCGGCGCCGGGTGCAGGGCTGCGGCCATCGGCGATCAGCGCATCGGTGACTTCTGGCGCCATCACCCGTTGACCACGTGCGGTGCTCAGGATCACATTGACCAGTTCTTGCGATGACGCGTTCTTCAGCAGGAAGCCGGCTGCGCCAGCAGCCATGGCACGCCTGACTTCACCAGGGTCGAGCAGGCTGGTCAAGATCACAAAGTGGCTCTTGGGCAACAACGGCCGCATGGCTTCGATGGCTGCCACGCCGTCCATGCGTGGCATCACCAGGTCGACCAGCAGCACATCGGGTTTGAGCTGCGGTGCCAGTTTGACGGCATCTGCGCCGTCCACCGCTTCGCCCACCCACTGCAGTCGGGTGTCTGATCGCAGCATGGCCGCCAGGCCGTGGCGGATCATGGGATGGTCGTCGACCACGAAGACTCGGATGGGGTCCATAGAAGGTGCTCAGCTCCAGTTCGGGTTCAGGTTCAGGTTCAGGTTCAGGCTCGGGTCCAGCTCAGTTCCAACAGCACTTCAGTGCCGGTGCCGGGTTCACTGCGCAATTGCAGTTCTGCGCCCAGGCTGGCCGCACGTTCACGCATGTGGGCGACGCCAAAGTGGCCGGGTGTTTCGGCGTTCAAATCAAAACCGCAGCCGTCATCGCTGATGTGCAAGCGGCCTTTGCCTGCCTGAAGCACCTGCCACTGCATGCGCACCTGCCCTGCACCGCTGTGGCGGCCAATGTTGGAAAGCGCAGACTGTGCAATGCGGTAGACGCCGACCCGCACTGCTGCAGGCACCGGGTGCCGCTCTTCGATCTGAGTGTCGATGTGCACACCACCGCGGCCGCTCAGGGCTTCCACCACCTGCTGCAGCAACTCGGGCAGGCGCACGCTTTCCAGCGCATCCGGGCGCAGCTCGAACAGCATCATGCGCATCTCTGCCAAAGCGCTGCGGTTCAGGCGTTCGAGCACGCGGGCTTGCTCGCGGGTGTCGGGATCGACTCCGCTGGCCTGGGCCAAGGCGCCAGCCAGCAGGTTGGCGGCAAACAGGGTTTGTGACACGGCATCGTGCAGTTCGCGCGCGATGCGGTTTCGCTCTGCCACCACTGCCGCCTCGCGCTGCAGTTTCAGGGCGTGCGCGTGGCTCATGGCCAGCGCTGTCTGACCCGCGACTGCGCTGAGCAAGCGGCTGCGTTCTGCATCAAAGAAGTCGTCACTGTCGTGGTCGACGCGCAAGACACCGAAGACCTCGTTGTTGACCTTCAGCGGTGCGGCCATCCAGGCCCGCGTGTTGCGGTACAGCGCCGAGGTGCGCGCGTCGTCGGTCACCAGCTCCCACAACCACGCCAGCAGCCCCTGGCGCGGTTGGTTCTCGATCAGCGGCTGGCCGTCGCGTTCGATCTGCTCATAGCGCTGCAGATTGCTGCGCGACAAGCGCAGTCCGGTCAGGTCACCCAGTTCGATGCCTGCCAGGTCGGCTGCGTCGCTGCGGTAGCCGGCCAACACCACGGGCTGGCTGCGGTCCAGGTTCTGGCGCGCCCAGACCGAGGCGCTGCTGAAGTTGAGCGCTGACTCCAGTGCCGCCAGAGCCTGGGCCACCAGACCCTGGTCCGAAGGTTGCGCCGCCAGGCTGATCGACAGGTCTTGCAACGACGACAGTTCCTGCGTGCGCGACTGCAACTTCAAACCCAAGGCTGCGTTCATGGCCAACAGTGCCTGACGGCGGCGGCGCGCTTGATCGACGGCGCGGCGCAAGCTCAAGGTCAGCCGGTGCAGTTCGTCGCAGCCGCCCTCATGGGGCACTTGGACGTGGTCGGGCGGTTCTTCTTCACTGCTGAATTGGCGCGTCGCTGCCTGGACCCGCCTGAGCGCTGCTGAAGCGCGCCACAGCGGCCAGAAGGCGAGCAGCAAAGGCAACAACCAAAGCGCCAGCGGCCACGCCCAGAGGGTCTGCCAGGCATCGGCCGGCAAGGCCAGGCTGCCCGCATCTGCCTGTTCCAGGCTGGTGCGCAGCAGCAGCATCAAGAGGCCTGCGCACAGCCCCAGACTCAGGCTTTGTGTGGGCAACGTCAGGCGCTCGAAGCGGCCGATCAGGGCGCCTGCAGAGTCACCCGGTCCGGCCGCGGCAGTGGCGCTCACGGCTGCAGAGGCGCTTTGGGCGCCGCCCCTGCATCGTGACGATCTTCACGACGACCATCACGACGATCAAAGCGGTCAACGGCACGTTGCAGCAACCGGGTGGCGACCGGTCCTCCACCCACGCCCACCGCCACCGCCAAGCCGATCGCAATGCCACCGACCACGGCGCCGAATGCGATGGTCACGATGACCGCCGGCAAGCCCGCCTGGTGCAGGGCCAGCGCTGCGGCAAAGAACAGGATCGAGAAGCGGGTCAACATTGCGATCAGCTGTGCTTGAGGGTGGGCTTGAGGGTGTGCTTGAGGGTCCGCTTGCGGGTGCACTGATTCATTGCCTGGGTTCACGATACGTCTGGCCGCTGCGCTGGCCAGCAGCAAACCAATCAGCAGGATGACTGCTGCCATCCCCAATCTGAGCAGGGTCGCGCCGATCTGCGCCACCGAATCGGTCAGCACCGGCAGCCCCAGGATCTCGCAGGCCTGGGTCAGGGCGGCCATCACCACTGCCAGCATCACGGCCAGGCTGGCCCACTCAGAGGGCTGCCGCCCCCCCAGGGGCCCTGCTGCAGCGCCCATCCTGGCCGGCAGTCGGTCAAAACCCACACCGGCCAGCAACGCAGCGGCCAAGGTGGCCAGGGTGCGACCCAGCAACACGCCCAGGCCGACAACGATGGCGGCCGACAACAGGCGCGGCACAAAATTGATCATCGATTCCAGCAGCTTGGACAACGGAATCGTCACCGCGTCCAGCCCCAGCGGCTGCAGCGCAGCCACCAGCGTGGGCAGCAGCAGCAGCACAAATACGACATTGCCTGCCACCCCTGCCAGCCCACCTCTGCCCAAAGCCGCCTGCATGCCCATCTTTTCTGCGGCACGTTCCGAGCCTGCGGACTTCAGAAGTGCAGTCACCAACTGCCTGGCGATGCGCGCCACCAGCAAGCCGATGCCGGCCACGATCACCGCGCCCATCAGGTTGGGCACAAAACCCAGCAGACGCGACAACATCGCGTTGACCGGCTCCAGCAGGCCTTGCAGCTCCAAGGTGCCCAGCAAGGCCGGCAGTGACAGCAACCACACCAACGCACTGCCTACGCCGGCCAGCGAAGCGCCCAAACCTGGGCTGCCCAGCCGCTGGTCCAGGTTGTAGGCCGTGACCAGGCGCAGAACCGCTGCCCGCACCCCCTTGGCGACCAGCCAGGCCACCACCAGGATGGCCAACGCAGCAGCCAGCCGGGGCAAGAAAGGCGCGACTGCTGCGTTGGCGCCGTCGAGCCACTGATTCAGCGTTTCCATAGACATTTCCAATCGATCTTAGGTTTGAGTGTGGGCGTTCCAGCCATCCTCGGGTATGGGAGTTGGCGGCCCTCAGCCACTCGAATGAGGGCTGACGGCCCCGGTTTCAGGGGGTGCCGGTGAGCAATCGGTGGAGCATTTCTGCGCCGGTCGCTGCACCTCTCTTGTGCATCAGCCGCGCCCGGCATTTGAATAAAGTAGTAGGCTTATGGGCTACGAATGCGGCGTCGAGCCCTGTCTTCTTGACGCAGTTTGTCCACTCTCTGTCTTCTCAAAGCTTGTCCCCTCAATCTTCGCTCAGGAGCCCGTGTCATGAAGAAAGTTTTCCCCAACGCTGCGGCGGCCTTGGCTGGCGTCGTCGAGGATGGCCAGTTGATGGCGGTGGGCGGCTTTGGCCTGTGTGGCATTCCCGAAGCCCTGATCGACGCCCTGCGTGACAGCGGCGTCAAACAGTTGACGGTCATCTCCAACAACGCTGGTGTTGACGGCTTCGGCTTGGGCAAATTGCTGGAGACGCGACAGATCAAGAAGATGATCAGCAGCTATGTGGGCGAGAACAAAGAGTTCGAGCGCCAGTTTCTGGCTGGCGAGCTGGAGTTGGAGTTCACCCCCCAGGGCACGCTGGCCGAAAAGTTGCGTGCTGGCGGCGCCGGCATTCCGGCCTTCTTCACCCGCACCGGTGTGGGCACGCAGGTGGCAGAAGGCAAAGAGCTGCGTGAGTTTGATGGCCACACTTATGTGATGGAGCGTGCGCTGGTGCCCGATGTATCGCTGGTCAAGGCCTGGCGCGCCGATGTCTCCGGCAACCTGCAGTTTCGCCTGACCGCGCGTAACTTCAACCCGGCTGTAGCCATGGCTGGCCGGGTGACGATTGTCGAGGTCGAAGAAATCGTGCCGCTGGGCGCGATTGCCCCGGATGATGTGCATCTGCCAGGCATCTACGTCAAACGCCTGGTGCTCAACGCGACCCCTGAGAAGCGTATCGAAAAGCGCACGATCACCGAATCCACCCCCTCCACAGCCACTGCGGGAGCCTGAGATGCCCTGGACCAAAGACCAAATGGCGGCGCGTGCCGCGCAAGAGCTGGAAGACGGCTTCTACGTCAACCTGGGCATCGGCCTGCCCACGCTGGTGGCCAATTTCGTGTCGCCCGACATCGAGGTCTGGCTGCAAAGCGAAAACGGCATGCTGGGCATCGGCCCCTTTCCGACTGAAGAGCAAGTCGATGCAGACCTGATCAACGCCGGCAAGCAGACCGTCACCACCGTGCCCGGCAGCAGCATCTTTGGCAGCCACGACAGCTTTGCGATGATCCGCGGCGGCAAGATCAATTTGTCGATCCTGGGCGCGATGCAGGTCAGTGAGAAGGGCGATCTGGCCAATTGGATGATCCCGGGCAAGATGGTCAAGGGCATGGGCGGCGCGATGGATCTGGTGGCTGGTGTGGCGCGCGTGTTGGTGCTGATGGAGCATGTGGCACGCAAGAAGGACGGCAGCGTCGACCTGAAGATCCTGCCCGCCTGCACGCTGCCGTTGACGGGTGTGGGGGTGGTGCACCGCATCATCACCGATCTGGCTGTGCTGGACGTGACGCCTGCCGGCTTGAAGCTGGTGGAGATGGCGCCCGAGGTGACGCGGGAATACTTGCAGTCAGTCACGGGTGTGCCGTTGCATTGATCGCCACTGGGTTCCTCTGAGGCGGTTTGAGCCCTCTTGTGCAGTGATCGGCAAATGGCGATGAGATCACGGGCTTGGGTGACCGGCCTGGGCGTTGCACTGGCACTTGCGCTGGCACTTGCGCTGGTCGCCTGCGGCGCTCCGGGGCCACGCAGCTCAGCGCCTGCAGTCACATCGGCTGCCACATCGGCTGCCCCATCGGCGACCGCAGCAGCTATGCCTGCGATGCCTGAAATCGCCTCAGGCTGGGCCGTCAAAGAAGCCGTAACAGCGCGCCGCTTCATGGTCGCAGCCGCCAACCCGCTGGCGGCTGACGCCGGCCTGGCGATACTCGATGCGGGTGGCTCGGCCATCGACGCTGCGATTGCGGTGCAGATGGTGCTGGGGCTGGTCGAGCCGCAATCCAGTGGCATTGGCGGCGGCGCCTTTCTGATGCACTGGGACGGTGCTGCAGTGGCCGCCTGGGACGGCCGCGAGACGGCCCCTGCAATTGCGCATCCAGCCTGGTTCCTGGACAGTGCGGGTGCAGCGCCGCCCTTTGCGCAAGC
>JBBQIB010000192.1:0-8244 GCA_038324515.1 Burkholderiales bacterium | reverse complement strand
GTTCGGCATCATGGGCTCGGCTTTCATGGATGCGATGGACATCTTTGCGCCTGCCGGTATCCGTCTGATCCCGGTGGTGCACGAGCAAGGTGCAGCCCACATGGCCGATGGCTACGCCCGGGTTTCAGGCCGCCACGGTGTAGTCATTGGCCAGAACGGCCCCGGCATCAGCAACTGCGTGACCGCCATCGCCGCAGCCTATTGGGCGCACAGCCCGGTAGTCATGATCACGCCCGAGACCGGCACCACCGGCATCGGTCTGGGTGGTTTTCAAGAAGCCAACCAGTTGCCGATGTTCCAGGAGTTCACCCGTTACCAAGGCCATGTGACACATCCCAGGCGCATGGCCGAGTACACCGCGCGCTGCTTTGACCGCGCGCTCAGCGACAATGGCCCGACGCAGCTGAATATCCCGCGCGACTACTTCTACGGCGAGATCGAGTGCGAGATTCCCAAGCCGATGCGCGTCGAGCGCGGCGCCGGTGGCGAAGAGACCTTGAAGGCTGCGGCTGAGCTGCTGGCCAGCGCCAAGTTCCCGGTCATCCTGGCCGGCGGCGGTGTGGTGATGGGCAATGCGGTGGAAGAGTGCAAGGCGCTGGCTGAGCGCCTGGGCGCGCCGGTGGTGACCGGCTATCTGCGCAACGACGCTTTCCCGGCCAGCCATCCGCTGTGGGCCGGCCCCCTGGGTTACCAGGGCGCCAAGGCGGCCATGAAGTTGATCGCGCAGGCCGACGTGGTGATCGCGCTTGGCTCGCGCATGGGGCCTTTTGGCACCTTGCCGCAGCACGGTCTGGACTACTGGCCCAAAACGGCCAAGATCATCCAGGTCGAGGCCGACCACACCAACCTGGGCCTGGTCAAGAAGATCACCGTCGGCATCTGCGGTGACGCCAAGGCCACTGCTGCTGAGTTGAGCAAGCGCTTGAACGGCAAGACATTGGCCTGCGACGCCACCAAGGCTGAGCGCGCCGCCAGGATCAAGGCCGAGAAAGACGCCTGGGAAAAAGAACTGAACGAGTGGACCCACGAGAAAGACGCTTTCAGCCTCGACATGATCGAGCAGAACAAAAAAGAGAAGACTTTCAATGGCGGTGACTACCTGCACCCGCGCCAGGTGCTGCGTGAGCTTGAGAAAGCCATGCCCAAGCGCGCCATGGTCTCGACCGACATCGGCAACATCAACTCGGTGGCCAACAGCTACCTGCGGTTTGAAGAGCCACGCAGCTTCTTCGCACCGATGAGCTTTGGCAATTGCGGCTACGCGTTGCCCACCATCATCGGCGCCAAGCTTGCAGCCCCTGATCGGCCCGCCATCGCCTACGCAGGTGACGGCGCCTGGGCCATGAGCATGGTCGAAGTGTTGACTGCTGTGCGCCACGACATCCCGGTCACTGCCGTCGTCTTCCACAACCGGCAGTGGGGGGCTGAGAAGAAGAACCAGGTCGATTTCTACAACCGCCGCTTCGTCGCCGCCGAGCTGGAAAACGAGAGCTGGTCGACGATGGCCAAAGCCATGGGTGCAGAAGGCATCGTCGTCGACAAGCTCGAAGACGTGGGTCCGGCCCTGAAGAAGGCGGTGGACATGCAGATGAACGAAGGCAAGACCTGCGTCATCGAGATCATGTGCACCCGTGAGCTGGGCGACCCGTTCAGGCGTGACGCGCTGTCCAAGCCTGTGCGTTTGCTGGACAAGTACAAGGACTATGTCTGAGGCCCGTGCCTGAGGCCCATGTCTGAGTCACATGTCTGAGGCCCATGTCTGAGGCCCATGTCTGAGGTCCATGCCGCCGGCGACGTGGTGGCACATCCGCGGCTGGCTGCTCTGCTGAAGCGGGCCCAGGCCCAGGCCCAGGCCCAGCGCCAGGCGAGCCGCTTGCCGGTCCTGGGTCTGGTGCACCCTGGCGACAGCCTGGCGCTGCAAGCTGCACTGGCTGCGCATCAAGCCGGGATCGCGCGGCCGATCTTGATCGGAGCGCGTGACGAGATTCAGCGTGCGGCTGAGGCTGCACGACTGGATATCACGGCGCTGCAGATTGAAGCCACCGCCACGGGCGGGCCGGCTGCTGCAAAGCGCGCCGTGGCCATGGCACGCGACGGTACGGTGGCGATGTTGATGAAGGGCAGTCTGCACACCGACGAGCTGATGTCGGCGGTCGTCGACAAGGTCCTTGGGTTGCGTGGCTCGCGACGCATCAGCCATGCTTTCCTCTTTGATCTGCCGAGGTATCACAAGCTGCTGGCTTTGGCTGACTGTGTGGTCAACATCGCGCCGGACATCGAGACCAAGCGCGACATCCTGGCCAATGCGGTGGAGCTGTTGCAAAAGCTGGGCACGCCCGCACCGAAAGTGGCCATCGTGACGGCCGTCGAAACAGTCAGCCCCCACATCCCGGCCACGCTGGATGCCCAGGCGCTGGTGCAGGCAGCCTTGCAAGGGGCCTGGCCAGGGGCGGTGGTGGAAGGGCCGTTCGGCTTTGACAACGCCTTTTCCGCCGAGGCCGCGCGCATCAAGGGGATCGAGTCCAAAGTGGCTGGCGATGCGGATCTGATGCTGATGCCTGACCTCAATGCCGGCAACATGCTCTACAAGAGTTTTGTTTACGCCGCCGGTGCTGAATGCGCAGGCTTGGTGCTGGGTGCCAAGGTGCCGGTGGTGCTGACCTCGCGCGCTGATTCGCAGATGGCGCGGCTCGCTTCGGTGGCGCTGGGTGTGTTGTCGGTGGGGTCGCAAGACACCGTCTGATTCACCTGGGCGGGGTGGGCACGCCACTCAGCTTCTCGCGCCTGCGTACTTCCTGCTGCAGCAGGTCCGGCCGGTCGGAAATGATGCCGTCCGCACCGTGTTCAGCCGCTTGACGATCATCGCGTGTGGTGTCGGGGTTCAGCGCCAGCTCGTGGTTGCCGTGGCCAGGGCCAGGGCAATGGTAGAGGTCAAGGCCGAGTTCAAGGCCAAGTTCAAGGCCAAGTTCATGGCCAAAGGCAGCAGCAGACAGTGTTGAGCATCCAGCAAACTCCGGCGAATCGGTGGCTGGGGACGGCGCTCAGTCTGGTCGGGTTTCAGACTGAGCAATAGCGCAAGAACCCTTGCGCAGAGCGGCCCAGCCGCTTGTCGCGCCGGGTGGCGATCGTCAGCCGGCGGCGCGAGCGGGGCAGCCGGGTGCGCACTTCCACCAAACTGCCCAGCGTCAACTCGGCGCCCACGGCGTGGACCGACACACAGGCCAGGCCCATGCCGGATGCGGCCAGGCGTTTGATGGCTTCGGTGCTGCCCAGCTCGTACTGAACACTCAGCTCCCCCAGGTGGTTCAGCAGCCAGGCATCAGCGGCTTGGCGGGTGCCAGAAGCGGGTTCACGCATGATCCAGGTGGCTTCCGAGAGCTGGCGGTGGCTGGCGCTGCCTTGGGCCAGCGCGTGGGTGGGCGCCGTGACGATGGTCAGTTTGTCTTCCAGCCAGCGTTGCATCTTCAACTGCGGGTGGGTTTGTGGCCCTTCGATGAAGCCCACTTCGACTTCCATGGCCGCCACCGCTTCGATGACCTTGCTGGTGTTGCCGATGCTCAGTGAGACCGGGCTGTCCGGATGCTCGGCCTTCCAGCGCGCGATGATCTCGGGCAGCAGGTATTCGCCGATGGTCAGGCTGGCGGCCAGGCGCAAGGGCGTGTGTTGCTCGGTGGCAAACAGGGCTTGCAGTTCAGTGGCCTGATCGAGCAGTGCGATGGCGCCCGGCAGCAGCGCCAGGCCGCTTTCGTTGATCACCAAGCGGCGGCCGACGCGATCGAACAGCGGCGTTTGCAGTGCGGTTTCAAGCTCTGCCAATGCCGCACTGGCGGCTGATTGTGAGCGGGCGATGCGCAGTGCGGCACCATGCGTGCTGCCCGCGCGTGCGGTGGCCACAAAGACTTCGAGCTGGCGCAGGTTCAGGCGCAGCCTGGCAGCAATGGGTTGACCGGATTTATCGATCATCGTGAACCGAATTATCCGCTTTTATGTTTCAGCAGTGCTGCCTACGATGCCCATTGACGCGCAGCGCACAGGAAGCACAACCCATGACAAGCCCAGCCACGGCCCCGTTGCATGACCCCACAGGTGATCCTGCACCGGGATCGACCACCGAGGTCAAGACCACCACTTGCTACATGTGCGCCTGCCGCTGCGGCATCCGGGTGCACTTGCGCGACAGCGGCCAAGGCCCACAGGTGCGCTACATCGAAGGCAACCCGGATCACCCGCTGAACAAGGGTATCCTGTGCGCCAAGGGCTCGTCCGGCATCATGAAGCAGTACTCGCCGGCTCGGCTGACGCAGCCGCTCAAGCGCAAGGCCGGCACCGAGCGGGGCAGCGGCCAGTACGAGCCGATCTCCTGGGACGAGACTTTTTTGATCCTCGAGAAGCGCTTGTCGCACCTGCGCGCCACCGACCCCAAGAAGTTTGCGTTGTTCACCGGCCGCGACCAGATGCAGGCGTTGACGGGCCTGTTTGCGCGCCAGTTTGGCACCCCCAACTACGCGGCGCATGGCGGCTTTTGCTCGGTCAACATGGCCGCCGGCATGATCTACACCATCGGGGGCTCGTTCTGGGAGTTCGGTGGCCCCGATCTGGAGCGCGCCAAGCTTTTTGTGATGATCGGCACCGCCGAAGACCACCACAGCAACCCGATGAAGGCGATGCTGTCCAAGTTCAAGCGCAATGGGGGGCGATTCATCGCCATCAACCCGATTCGCACCGGTTACTCGGCCATTGCCGACGAGTGGATTCCGATCCGCCCGGGCACCGACGGCGCGCTGATCATGGCGCTGATCCGTGAGTTGATAACGCTGGGCCTGTACGACCGCGATTTCGTCACCCGCTACACCAACGCCGGCCAGTTGGTCAATCAGGACGAAGCTTCGGATGACTTCGGCATGATGATGCGCAACCCTGAAGGCGACGTCATCAACCCGCTGCGCCACCACAACTTCATGTGGTGGGACCGTGAGCAGGGCAAGCCTGTCGCCGACCATGCCGAAGGCAGCGACCCGCGTTTGTTTGGTGAGTATGCGATGCCGGATGGCACGCCGGTCAAACCGGCCTTTCAGCTGCTCGAAGAACGGGTACGGTCTTGTACGCCCGAGTGGGCCGAAGAGATCACCGGCGTCCCAGCCGCCAGGATTCGCGCGCTGGCGCACGAGATGGGTGTGATGGCGCGCGACCAGAGCATCGAGCTGCCGATCGCGTGGACCGACTTCTGGGGTCGCAAACACAAGAGCGTCAAAGGCAACCCGGTCGCCTTCCACGCGATGCGTGGTCTGGCAGCGCACAGCAATGGTTTTCAAAGTATCCGAGCCTTGTCGATCCTGATGTCTTTGCTGGGCACCATCGACCGGCCCGGTGGCTTCAGGCACAAGGCACCCTACCCGCGCGCTGTGCCGCCCAACGCACGACCACCCAAGGGGCCGGCCAGCATCAAACCCAACACGCCGCTGGATGCGCCGCCGCTGGGCTGGGTCGAGACACCTGCCGACCTGTGTGTGGACGATCAAGGCCAGCCGGTGCGCATCGACAAGGGATTCTCTTGGGAGTACCCGTTCTCGGCCCACGGCTTGATGCACAACGTCATCACCAACGCCTGGCGCGGCGACCCGTACCCGATCGACACCTTGATGCTGTTCATGGCCAACATGGCCTGGAACAGCACGATGAACACCAGCGAAGTGCGCAAGATGCTGGTGGACAAACGCGAAGACGGTGAATACAAGATCCCGTTCATCGTGGTGTGTGATGCGTTCCAGAGCGAGACCACCGCTTTTGCTGATCTGATCCTGCCCGACACCACCTACCTGGAGCGGCACGACGCAATGTCGATGCTGGACCGGCCGATCAGCGAATACGACGGGCCCTGTGACTCGGTGCGGGTGCCGGTATTGCCCCCGCTGGGCCAGTGCAAGCCGTTTCAAGAAGTGCTGGTCGAATTGGCGGGCCGCTTGCATCTGCCCGCCTTCATCAACGCCGACGGTGGCCGCAAGTACAAGGGCTACACCGACTTCATCGTCAATTACGAAACAGCGCCTGGCTCGGGCATCGGCTTTCTGACCGGCTGGCGCGGCAAGAATGGCGACCAATCCTTGCGTGGCGAGCCGAATCCCAAGCAGTGGGAGCAGTACGCCGCCAACAACTGCGTGCACCACTACAGCATGCCGCCCGAGCACCAGTACATGCGCAACTGGAACCGCGGCTATCTGGAGTGGGCACAGAAGGTCGGCCTGCGGCGCGACCTGGACCCGATCACGATCCACATCTACTCCGAATTCATGCAGCGCTTCAGGTTGGCGGCGCAGGGCAAAGGCCAAGGGCGCCAACCGCCCGAGGCGCTGCGTGACCGCGTCGCCACTTACTTCGACCCACTGCCGTTCTGGTACGAGCCGCTGGAAGTGCAAAGCAGCGACAAGGCAGCTTACCCTCTGGCTGCAGTGACGCAGCGGCCGATGGCGATGTACCACTCCTGGGATTCGCAGAATCCCTGGCTGCGGCAGATCCACAGCCACAATTTCTTGTTCGTGAACCCGAAGACAGCGCAGGCCCAGGGCATCGAAGACGGTGGCTGGATGTGGGTCGAGTCGCAGTGGGGCAAGGTGCGCTGCCTGTGCCGCTACAGCGAGGCAGTCGAGCCGGGCACGGTGTGGACCTGGAACGCGATCGGCAAGAGCAAAGGCGCCTGGTCTTTGACCGACAAGGCCGATGAGTCTGAGAAGGGCTTCTTGCTGAACCACTTGATCAGCGAAGAACTGACCAGCGCCAATGGCGGCAAAGTGTCCAACGCCGACCCCATCACGGGTCAAGCCGGCTGGTACGACGTGCGCGTGCGCATCCGCGCTGCTGCCAAAGATGAAGCCGCCCAGAGTTGGCCACAGTTCAGCAGCACCCCAGCGTTGCCGGGCACGGCCCAGACGGTGCCTCGCTGGCGCGCCTGGTTTGCCGGCACCAGCAAGTGATGGGCAGCGTGAAGCTGCCTGAAACGAATCTGAGAAGGAGACAGCCTTGACTCAACTCGCCCTGGTCATCGACCTCAACGTCTGCGTGGGCTGCCACGCCTGCGTCACCAGCTGCAAGCAGTGGAACACCTCGGGCTCTGCCGGCCCGCTGGTGGACGAGAACCCTTACGACGCCGACCCCACCGGCACCTTCTTCAACCGGGTACAAACCTTTGAGGTGGGTGAATTTCCCAACACCCAGACGGTGCACTTTCCCAAGAGCTGCCTGCATTGCGAAGACCCGCCTTGTGTGCCGGTGTGCCCCACCGGTGCCAGCTACAAGCGTGAGGAAGACGGCATCGTGCTGGTCGATTACGACAAGTGCATCGGCTGCAGCTATTGCGCCTGGGCTTGCCCTTACGGCGTGCGCGAGCTGGACGAAAAGCGCCAGGTGATGACCAAGTGCACACTGTGCGTAGACCGCATCAGCGACAAGACGCTGCCTGTGGCTGAGCGCAAACCGGCTTGCGTGATGGCTTGCCCGACCAACGCCCGCTTGTTTGGCGATGTGCACGATCCGGAGTCAGAGGTCTCGATTGCAATCCGTGAGCGTGGCGGGTATCCGCTGATGCCAGAGTTGGGCACCTTGCCTGCCAACCATTACCTGCCGCGGCGCACCACCCAGGCCAACACTGACCCCCAACAGGTGGTGCGAGAGGTCAACCCGCTGCGCCTGGAGGGCCGCGAGCCGGCCACTGGTGGCGCGCCGATTTCGGCCGACTGGGAACACTGAAAGCAAGCCATGCGTCCTCCCTATTCGATGATCTTCTTCACCACCCTGGCAGGCGCAGCGCAGGGCTTGTTTCTGGCCCTGTTTGCCGCCGATGTGGCGGCGGCCACGGGTGCGCTGGACTTGTCGGCCTATCCGTTCATGGTGGGCGCGGCGATGGTGTTGGTGCTCAGCGCGGCCGGCCTGGTGGCTGCGGTCTTCCATCTGGGCCGACCGCTGCGGGCTTGGCGCTCGATGGCGATGTGGCGCACGTCTTGGTTGTCCAGAGAAGTGATCTTGCTGCCGATCTTCATGGCCACGGTATTTGTCTGGGGCCTGGCACATGCGCTGCAGTGGTCTACCTGGGGCCTGGGTTTGTTGGGCGCGGTGCTGGCTTTGGGGCTGTACCTGTGCACCGGCATGATCTACGCGGCGGTGCACGCCATTCGTCAATGGGCACATCCGGTCACGCCGCTGAACTATCTGGTGCTGGGCTTGGCCTCAGGCTTTGTGTTGGCGGCTGCGTTG
>JBBQIB010000191.1:0-8266 GCA_038324515.1 Burkholderiales bacterium | reverse complement strand
GCGCGCGCCACGGTCGAGTTGCTTGCGCGTGGCCGCGTCCAGGTCAGATGCGAACTGCGCAAAAGCGGCCAGCTCGCGGTACTGCGCCAGGTCGGTACGGATACCGCCGGACAGGCTCTTGATCAGCTTGGTCTGCGCCGCGCCACCGACCCGAGACACGGAGATACCGGCGTTGATGGCAGGGCGGATACCGGCGTTGAACAGGCTGGTTTCCAAGAAGATCTGGCCGTCAGTGATCGAGATCACGTTGGTGGGCACGAAGGCCGAGACGTCACCAGCTTGCGTTTCAATGATCGGCAGCGCCGTCAATGAACCCGTCTTGCCTTTGACTTCGCCTTTGGTGAAGGCTTCGACGTAGTCGGCGTTGACGCGCGCGGCGCGCTCGAGCAAACGGCTGTGCAGATAGAACACATCGCCAGGGTAGGCTTCGCGGCCCGGCGGGCGGCGCAGCAGCAGCGACACCTGGCGGTACGCCACGGCCTGCTTGGACAGGTCGTCATAGATGATCAGCGCGTCCTGGCCGCGGTCGCGGAAGTACTCTCCCATCGTGCAGCCCGAGTAAGCGCTGACGTACTGCATGGCCGCCGACTCAGAGGCCGAAGCCGCAACGACGATGGTGTAGTCCATCGCGCCGGCCTGCTCCAGCGAGCGCACCACGTTCTTGATCGACGACGCTTTTTGGCCGATGGCGACGTAGACGCAGGTCATGTGCTGACCCTTCTGGTTGATGATCGTGTCGATCGCCACCGCGGTCTTGCCGGTCTGGCGGTCGCCGATGATCAGTTCGCGCTGGCCGCGGCCGATGGGCACCATCGAATCGATCGACTTCAGGCCCGTCTGCACCGGCTGGTCGACGCTCTTGCGCGCGATCACGCCCGGCGCAACCTTCTCGATCACGTCGGTCATCTTGGCGTTGATCGGGCCCTTGCCGTCGATCGGTTGGCCGAGCGCGTTCACCACACGGCCGATCAGCTCAGGGCCGACGGGCACTTCCAGGATGCGGCCCGTGCACTTGGCGGTGTCGCCTTCGCTGATGTGCTCGTATTCGCCCAGGATCACGACGCCGACCGAGTCGCGCTCAAGGTTCAGCGCCAGGCCGTAAGTGGCCACGCCTTCGGCGGTGGGCGGAAATTCCAGCATCTCGCCGGCCATGACATCACTCAAGCCATGCACGCGGCAGATGCCGTCGGCCACCGAGACCACCGTGCCCTGGTTCTTGATGTCCACCGAGGTGGACAGGCCTTCGATGCGGGATTTGATCAGTTCAGAGATTTCAGCGGGGTTCAGGTTCATTTGTGTTTCCTTTGGCTCACGCTGGCGTGAGCGTCAGCAGACTTCACTTCACTTGACAGGTGCTGCAGTGCTGCGGCCTCAGGCCGTCAGCGCTGCCTTCATCTGTTCCAGACGGGCTTTGACCGAGGTGTCGAGCACTTCATCGCCGACCACCACACGCACACCGCCAATCAGTTCGGGGTCAACTTGCACGCTGGCTGTCAGCTTGCGCCCAAAGCGCTTTTGCAAGGTCACCAGCAGATCAGCCAGAGCCGCTTCATCGATGGGGAAGGCGCTGTGCACCACCGCATCAGAAACGCCTGACTGCGCATTCACCAGCGCCGTGTACTGTGCGGCAATCTCGGGCATCGCCGACAAACGGCCGTTGTCGAGCACGGCGCTCAGCAGGTTGCTCAGCTTGCTGTCGAGCGCCAGGCCTGTTTGCAGCGCGACACCCGCAATCAGATCAAAGACCTGGGTGGCGGGCACCTTCGGGTTGTCGGCAAACTGCAGCAGGGTGCTGTCAGAGGCCAGCGAGGCCAGTGCCGTCACCTGCTGCTTCAAGGCTGCGCCTTGCTCGCCAGCGGCCTTGAACAAGGCTTCTGCGTAGGGCCGCGCAATGGTCGCCAGCTCAGCCATCTCAGAGCTCCGCTTTCAGGCGATTGAGTAAGTCCAGATGCACAGAGGCATTGACCTCGCGGCGCAAGATCTGTTCTGCGCCTTTGACGGCCAGGCCGGCAACTTGCTCGCGCAAAATTTCACGCGCCTTGGCCGACTCTTGCGTGGCTTCGGCCCGGGCGGAGGCGATGATCTTGGCGGCTTCTTCACTGGCTTTGGACTTGGACTCTTCGATCGTCCGCTGCGCCAAGCGCTCGGCATCAGCCAGGCGCTTGGACGCGTCGTCACGGGCTGCCGACAACTGCGCTTCGACGCGCTTGTTGGCAGCCGCCAGATCGGCTTTGGCCTTGTCGGCCGCCGACAAACCGTCGGCGATCTTCTTGGCGCGATCGTCCAGGGCCGTCGATATCGGCGGCCAGACATATTTCATCGTGAACATCACCAAAATGATGAACACGATCATCTGAATGATCAGAGTGGCATTGATATTCACTGCGGTACCCCGGCTAATGAAGTGAACGGCATGGCCCTCTTTCGCAGCAGCGTCTGATGACCCACACCGGTTGCAAGCAACCCGCTGACGGCCTGAACAAGTCAGGCCGTCACTCGGCTCACTTCGGCAGGTTGGCGATTTGCGCCAGGAATGGGTTGGCCGTGGCAAACCACAACGCGATACCGGTACCGATGATGAAGGCCGCGTCGATCAGACCGGCCAACAAGAACATCTTCGTCTGCAACTCACCCATCAGTTCAGGCTGGCGGGCTGCCGCCTCAAGGTACTTGCTGCCCATGATGCCGATACCGATACAGGCGCCAACGGCACCCAGACCAATGATCAGACCAACGGCGATGGCGGTAAAGCTGATGACTTCCATTTATATGCTCCAGAAAGGAAGGTTTTTGAAAAAAGAACGAAGCGAAAGAATGACAATTCGGTGGAAACGCTGCGACGCGCTGAAGCTGGAAGGCTGCGCCCTGCGAGACAGACGTGACGATCGCCCGGCTAGTGCGCGTCGTGGGCCTGCCCGATATAGACCAAGGTCAACATCATGAACACGAAGGCCTGCAAGGTGATGATCAGGACGTGGAAGATGGCCCACACCGTGCCGGCAACGATGTGGCCAAGAGCCAGCGCGATGCCGGTGCCGGTGAAAGCAAAAGCACCCCCCATCAAGGCAATCAGGATGAAGATCAACTCGCCGGCGTACATGTTGCCGAACAACCGCATGCCATGCGAGACGGTCTTGGCGACGAACTCGATCATCTGCATCGCAAAGTTGATGGGGTACAGGAACCACTTGTCACCGAAGGGGGCAGAGATGAGCTCGTGGAACCAGCCACCTGCGCCCTTGATTTTGATGTTGTAGTACAGGCAGATCAGCAACACCGAGATCGACAGGCCCATGGCAATCGACAAGTCTGCAGTGGCCACCACCCGCATGTAGTCGGGGGCGCCCACAGCCGCATGCAAGCCGCCAATGGCCTGGCCAGGCAAACCGTTTTCCCACAGTTGAGGGATCAAGTCCACCGGCACCAGGTCCATCGCGTTCATCAAGAAAATCCAGATGAAAACGGTCAACGCCAGCGGCGCCACGAACTTGCGGCTGGTGGCGTTGTGCACGATGCCTTTGGCCTGGTTGTCGACCATCTCGACCATGATCTCGACAGCAGCCTGAAAGCGCCCGGGTACACCCGAGGTGGCCTTGCGCGCGGCCAACCAGAGCAGCCAGCAGGTCAAAACCCCCAACGCAACACTGAAAAACAACGAGTCGAGGTTGACGACTGAAAAATCGACGACCGATTTCTGCTTGACGTTCTGCAAATGCTGCAGATGGTGAACAACGTACTCGCCTGCGGTGGGGGCGTGATTTTCTTGACCCTGGGCTGCCATTTCGCTCTCGTTCCTCTATCTTCCTGTGGGCATTGTCTTCACGTTGTCTGTTTGTGCGCAGCGCGCTCTGCTGCACCCTTGCCGGCGGCACCCGGGCGCCACAACAGCGCCACCCAGTACACCTTGATGCAAAGAACCAGGCCCGCCAGCAACGCCGGCCAACTCAAGTCTTGCACCACCCTCGGGGCCAGCAACAACATGCCCACCGAGACAGCAATCTTGATCACCTCCCAAAACATGAAACTGACGGCACTGGCGCCGGGTGACATGCTGGAAAGCTTGCTGGTCATGCCCCGCGCCATCAAGGCGCCCGGCACCACCACCGCAGCGGCGCCATAAAGCACCGACCACGCCAGTTCTTGCCGGCCGGTGATCAACGCTGCCGACAGCGCTGCCACCAACCCCACCACTGCCTGGACCGCCACCACCCGCCAGGGTGAAACCGGCGGCTCGATGGCACGCAAGGCTGCCGCTTCTTCGCGCGTCAGCGCGCTGAAGCGAGTTGATTCTCGATCTTCGTTTGTGTCCTCAGGCCAGCGGCCCTTGTCTTGATTCATCCTGGATACACCAGAGTTCCTGGATGCCACTCTGTGACCCTCTGCTAGTCTTGGCCCGTGTTTTGGTTGCCGTGCCTCAGAATCCCTCAAAGCAACACCCAACAAAGCCTCGGAATTATACGAAGAAACCCGAAGCTGACCATGAGTGGAGGGGTCAGGACCCTGATTCACCCGGCTTTGCCGGTGTGGCCACAGAGGCGGTTGCACTGGGCGGGCGACCTTCGCGCCGCCCAGTGGCGCGGCCTTGAACGTGGCGCTTTGACAACGCAACCCTGTCTCTGGACTGGCCTTTTCGCGACGCTGCACCGGTGCAGTCAATCGATGGCACGATCTTCGAGATCGTTGCATGATGGATACAACTACCGACCGAACTTTGACAGCGCACATGTTCACACGCCCCTCCCTGCCCCAACTCCGGGCCGAACGCTGGCCAAGCAGGGCCGCTGCTGACTCGTCCAGCGCGGGCTTGTTTCGCCAATGGGCAAGACAACGGACAAGACAAGGGGCAAGACTCGTGTTGCTGGTGATGGGCCTGGGTGTCGCTGCATCCGCGCTGGCCAACACCTCGATCCTTGGCGGCGGCCTGAGCCACGTCGTCACCACGCCACAAGTCAAGGCAGAGCTGGTGGCCCATGCGCCTGAAGGGTTGGGGCCCGGCAAGCCGATGTGGCTGGGCCTGAAGATCGAGCACCAGCCGCATTGGCACACCTACTGGAAGAACCCCGGCGACTCAGGCCTGTCAACCTCGCTGGAGTGGAGCTTGCCGGCAGGCGCGCAGGCCGGCCAGATCGAGTGGCCCACGCCCAAGCAGTTGCCGCTGGGCCCGCTGATGAATTTCGGCTATGAGGACACCTTGCTGTTGCCGGTGGCGATGACGCTGGCCGGGCCAACCAGCGGCGACACGCTGGAAGTCAAAGTGCGAGCCGACTGGCTGGTGTGCAAAGACGTCTGCATCCCCGAGGGCGGCGACTTTTTGCTGAAAGTGCCGGTGCAAGCCGCCAGCGCCGGCCATGCCGCCCTGTTCGACAAGACGCGTGCGGCAATGCCCACCGCTGTGGCGAGTGTGCAAGCCCAGGCCGCCGTAGAGGGCGATACCTTGGTCGTGCGTGTCAGTGCCCTGCCCGCTGGCTGGCAAGGCCGGGACCTGAAGTTTTTTCCTGAAATCGAAGGCCTGATCCAGAACGCGAGCAAGCCCAGCACCCAGTGGCAGCAAGGCACCTGGGTGGCGCGCATTGCGCTCGACCCCCAACGCAGCGCTGCCCCAACCCAAGTCCCGGCAATCTTGACCCGCGAAGGCCAGCCTGCGGGGCTGGCGGTGCAAGTCGCACTGACCACGCCCTGGCCCAATGCTGGCACTGCGCCTGTTGCAGCCTTGCCGGCGCTTGGTGACGGGCAATTGCGTGTCAACACCCCTGGCGCGGGGCAATCGGCCGCTGCGTCCAACTCTGGGTCTGGCTCTGGCTCCGAGTCTGGGTCAAGCAGCCTGGGGCTGGCTGCAGCTTTGCTGTTTGCGCTGGTCGGAGGCGCGCTGCTGAATCTGATGCCCTGTGTCTTCCCGGTGCTGTCGTTGAAGGTGCTGGGTTTTGTGGGCCACGCGCACGACCGCAAGCGCCTGCTGACGGGCGGCATCGCCTACACCGCCGGCGTGGTGATGTCCTTCGTCGCGCTGGCTGCGCTGCTGCTGGCGCTGCGCGCGGGTGGCGAGCAACTGGGCTGGGGCTTTCAGTTGCAGTCGCCCATGGTGGTGGCAGCACTGGCCGCGTTGTTCACCTTGATAGGCCTGAACCTGATGGGGGTGTTCGAGTTTGGCTCGGCATTGCCCAGCTCATGGGCCAGCGCACGCGCCAAACACCCGGCTGCCGACTCGTGGCTGACGGGTGTGCTGGCCGTGGCGGTGGCGTCGCCTTGCACGGCGCCCTTCATGGGCGCTTCGCTGGGATTGGCGGTGTCTTTGCCGGCCTGGCAGGCGCTGTTGGTCTTTGCCACGCTGGGGCTGGGGATGGCGCTGCCGTACCTGCTGGCCAGCGCCTGGCCGGGTCTGGCGCGCGCGCTGCCACGACCGGGGGTGTGGATGTCCCACTTCAAGACGGTAATGGCCTTCCCGATGTTTGCCACCGTGGTCTGGCTGGTGTGGGTACTGGGTCAGCAGGTGGGCATCGACGGTGCTGCTGCGCTGCTCGGACTGCTGTTGAGCCTGGCTTTTGCGGCCTGGGCCTGGGGTTCGGGCTCTCTGGGCCGCAAGGGGCGAGCGGGCTTCGGGTTGGCAGCCACGCTGCTGCTGGCCGCCACGCTGGTCTGGGCCTTGCCTGCGTTGCGTGACATGCCGCAGCCGCTGAGCACCGCCTCGGGCCTCTCTTCTACCGGCCCGACCGGCGCCGACGGCCAAGCCAGCAGGCAGACCGATGCCGACGGCTGGGAGCCTTGGTCCGCCCAACGTGTCGTCCAGGCACAGGCTGCCGGGCAGGCGGTGTTTGTCGACTTCACTGCCGCCTGGTGCGTGACTTGCCAATTCAACAAGCGCAGCACCTTGGCCAGCGACGAAGTCAAGGCCGCCTTTGCGGCCAAGAAAGTGCTCTTGCTGCGCGCCGACTGGACGCGCCGCGACCCGGCCATCACAGCGCAACTCAACGCGCTGCAACGCAGCGGCGTGCCGGTGTACGCCGTCTACGCACCCGGCGCAGCAGCGCCACAGATCCTCAGCGAGATCCTCAGCGTGGCTGAGGTCTTGAACGCCATCGACAAACTGCCCGTCCCGGGTTGAAAGAAGTCTCCATGTTCGACTTGCACAGTTCCCTGTACGTCAAGAAGCATTTGAAGAAGGCTGCGATGGGCCCGGCGATCAAGCCCTCCGCCTGGCTCGCGGCCAGAGTCGGAGCCCCGGCTGAAGCAAATTCTTCTGCCGATGAGAGCGAAAAAATGGGCGAAATGATGAGCAAAGAGTCGAGCCGACAGGTAGGCAGAGGCCTCAACAAAAAAGCTGCCGGGCCTTGTCTGTTGGATCAGCTCAATCCGCTGAGCAATTCCTGGTCGCCGGGCAAGACAGTGGCTGCGGCAGCCGTGCTGGGCCTGGCATTTGCCACCGGCAGTGTCTTCGGCGCCAGCGTTGGGCAACCTGCGCCGGCTTTCACGCTCACCGACACGGCCGGCAAGACCGTCTCGCTGGCCGACTTCAAAGGCAAACACGTGGTGCTGGAATGGGTCAACCCGCACTGCCCCTTTGTGGTCAAGCATTACGGCGGCGGCAACATGCAAGCCACCCAAAGCGGCGCCGCAAGCAAAGGCGTGGTCTGGTTGGCCATCAACTCCACTTCTGCTGACCACCAGGATTACAAGGCGCCAAACGCTTTGGACCAGTGGATGAAAACGCAAAAAGCTGCCGCCAACCACACCTTGATGGACGCTGAGGGCAAGGCCGGCAAAGCCTACGCCGCACGTACGACGCCGCACATGTACATCATCAACCCCGCCGGCACCCTGGTCTACGCGGGCGGCATCGACAACAAGCCGACCGCCAACCCGGCGGACATTGCGGGTGCGACCAACTACGTCAACGTGGCGCTGCAAGAGCTGCTGGCCGGCAAGCCCGTCAGCTCGCCCAACACACGGCCTTATGGCTGCAGTGTGAAGTACTCGGCGGGTTGATCTGAAAGCGAGCCGGTCGCAGCCCATCCAGGTGGTGCACCTGCCCCAGGCGCCAGACCGGCGCTGGGTTCAGGCTGGCAGGCGGCTGTACTGTGCTGCCAGCGTCTTGAAGCTGTCTGGCTCGCCGGCGCGCTGGATTTCTTGATCCAAGATGCTGGCCACCGCATCGGCTTGACGGGAGGCCTCGGCGGCATCCAGGAACAGCAGCCTGCAGCGACGCGCCAACACGTCTTCGACCTTGCGCGCCATCTCGTAGCGGGCCGCAAAGCGCACCATCGCTTCGCTC
>JBBQIB010000190.1:0-8297 GCA_038324515.1 Burkholderiales bacterium | reverse complement strand
GCAGGTCGACCGCTTCTCGGGTGGATTGCGGCTGAACGTCAATCAGCTGTGGGATTTGCCTGCGGCGCGCGCCAGGTTTGGGCGCTATCTGTCGGTGGCCCTCAACGGCGGCATGCCACCGCTGGACGATGTGCTGCGGCTCTGGCCGGCGCAGAGTGAACAGACCGAGCTGGGCCCGGTGGTCAAAGGGCTGCAGGTGCGCTTCAAGCTGCAACGCGAAGGTGTCAGTGCCGAGCTGGATCTGGGGGATGCAGCGCGCTTCTGGCCTTGTGACGAAGCGCTGGCGCGTTGGCGCAGCGCGGCGCATGCGGGTGTTGCGCTGGTGGTGTACCACTGACTGCCGGAGCCGGGTGCGCAGCGCAATTGGCGTCAACTCAGCCAGCCGGTCGCTGCACAACTGTGGCAGCAACTGTGGCGGATGCACCACCTCAAACTGGGGGCGAGCCCCGTCGCAGTGCGCGCAAGCTGAGTTGCGGCGCTTACATTGAAAGCCCATGTACGAAACGCCCTTGACTGCCCTGGTTCTGAGTGGCGGCGGTGCGCGCGCTGCCTATCAGGTGGGCGTGCTGCAGGCGCTGGCCCAGATGCGCCAACGGGTATTGGGCCCGATGGCCCGGCTGCGCAATCCCTTTGGCGTCATCTGCGGCACTTCGGCCGGGGCCATCAACGCCGCTGCGTTGGCCAGTCAGGCCGACAACTTCGAGCGCGCGGTGGACAGCATCGCCCAGGTCTGGAGCCAGTTCAGTGCCGACCAGGTCTACCGAGCCGATTCGCTGGGCGTGATCCGTTCAGGCGCGCAGTGGCTGACGATGGTCTCGGTGGGCTGGATCATCGCCCGCTGGCGCCGCGCCAGGCCCAAGTCGCTGCTCGACAACTCGCCGCTGGACAGCCTGTTGCGTCGCCTGGTGCCGCTGGAGCGGCTGCCGGACATGTTCATGCAGCGCCAGTTGCATGCACTGGCTGTCACCGCATCCAGCTACACCACTGGCGATCACTACACATTTTTTGATGCAGCGCAGCCGGTGACGTTGTGGGAGCGCACGCAGCGGGTGGCCGTGCAGATGCCGCTGAGCCACGCGCATTTGCTGGCCTCTTCAGCGATTCCCTTCGTTTTTCCTGCGACCCAGCTCAGTGTGGCGGGGCAGAGCGGCTGGTTTGGCGATGGCTCGATGCGTCAGAGCTCGCCCTTGTCGCCAGCGGTGCATCTGGGTGCACAACGCATGTTGATCATCGGTGCCAGCCGCATGAACGAGCCAGCGGGCCGGATGACCGAAGGGCAGGGCTACCCCAGCCTGGCGCAGATCGGTGGGCACGCGATGTCCAGCATCTTTCTGGATGCGCTGTCGGTGGACATCGAACGTATGCGCCGCATCAACCGCACGCTGGCCTTGCTGCCCGACTACGCGCAGGCCGACACGCCGCTGCGCCCGATGGAGGCCCTGGTCATCGCACCTTCGCAACGCCTGGACAACATTGCAGCGCGCCATCTGGGGGCCTTGCCGCCTGCAGTGCGGGCGTTGTTGCGAGGCGTGGGTGTGGGCGGACGCGGCCCCGAGGCGCGTGGCGCCGCCCTGGCCAGCTACCTGCTTTTTGAAGCGCCCTTCACACAAGAACTGATGGCATTGGGTGCGGCAGACACCCACGCGCGCTATGACGAGGTGATGCAGTTCTTTGGCTGGAACAGTCTGACGCCGGGGCGCCGCCGCGAAAGCGCACACGAACCCGACATCCTGATTTGAACATCGGCAACGCGGCGCCCCGGTCTGCGCTCAGGTGCTTGGCTTGCCGGCCTTGTCTGCACCCTTGGTTTCTGGGCGGGCACCTGTGCTGGCTTTGCCGGGCTTGTTGTCGGTGCTCGCTGCCTTGCCTTCGAAAGCAGCGCCGCCGACCGTCAACCCGGCCTGTGAGAAGCGGGCGGCGTTGCCGGGGCCGACGCCGCTGACACGATCGACCAGATCGTCCCAGTTCTTGAACTCCCCCGCTTTGCGGGCTTCGAGAATCTTGCCTGAAAGGCCAGGGCCGATCCCCTTGACGGTTTCCAGGTCGGCCTGATTGGCCTTGTTGGCATCGACTGCGGCAAACGCAACGCCAAAAAATGACAGGGCAACGACTGCGAGCAGGGTGGCGATGAAGTGACGGATCATGATCAATCTCCTTGAAATGGCAATGTGGATTCAACTCTTGCCCACTGCGGAATTGCTGCGGGCTGGTTGGAATTCTGGTGATCGCGCGCCCACCCGTCTGTCCCCCTTGGCGGTGATCTGGGAGGGCCCCTGTTGGGGTGCCCACCTGGGGGCTCGGAGACGCTTTTGCAGCCACGAGCGCGAGACACGAGCGCGTGATCAGAACTCCTGACACAAGCGCTGCAACGACCGCCGTCTGCGTGTCTGCGTGTCTACGTGTCTACGTCTGCGTGTCTGACTGGGCCAGCGGTATTCGAAGCGCTACGCTGCTGACTTCGCCGCCGCAGCGCTCACCTCCAGGGCCCGATCAACCGCAGTCGCTACGGCCTGCAGGCTGGGCCATCCCACAGGGCCTTGCACGACCTGCACCTGGCGTCCCCAGGCCTGCCAGAGTTTGGCCTCGCTGGGCCCCAGCACCGACACCAAGGGGGTGTTGACGGCGGCTGCCAGGTGCCCTGGGCCGGTGTCGTTGGAGACCATCAGTGCGGCCCGACTCAGCAGCGCTGCGTAGGCGCCCAGGCCCACACCTTCGAGCACGGTGCTGGTGGCAAACTGTTGCCTGGCCAACGTTTCTTCTCCCGGGCCAGGGCACAACAGCACCTGCCGGCCATGTGTGGTCTGCAGGTGCTGCGCCAATTGCGCAAAGGCCGGCCAGGTCTTTTCCTGCTGGTTCCAGGTGCCCCCTGCAAACGGACAAATCATCAGGTAGCCGGGCTCGATGCCATGCGTGCCCAGCAGTTGTTGCGCCTGTTCATGGTGGCGGGTGGTCAATCGCAGGCCCAAGACAGCAGGGGGCTTGGCGATCTCGCCCAACAAGCGCTCATCCAACAGGCGCTCACCCAGCAAGCGCTCACCCAGGGCCCAATACACCAGCAACTCATGCTGGTCCCGCTGGCGCGGTGCTGCCTGACTCAGCAGTGGGCTGCGTCCCTCCCAGGCATGGCCCAGGGCGCGCAGGCCGGCGAGCCGGAACTCAAGCGCGCTGGAAAACGAGTCGGGCAGGCACAGCGCGTTGAGCCTTTTGCCAAAGCCGGCATCCAGGGCGCCCGCTTGTTGACGCAACAGGCGCAGCAAGGCAACACGCTGCTGCCAGGTCTTGGGCAGCACATGGGTCGGCCACGCATGCCCGGCCAGCAGGTCTGGTGCCCAGGGTTTGCCGATCAGGTGCAACGCATAGCCAGCATCGTGCAAGCGTTGCAGCATGGGCAAACTCAGCAGCACGTCGCCAACCCAATTGCGCAGGCGCACCACCAATGGCCGGGGCGCGTCGGCGGCCATCAGCGGACGCTCTTCTTCATCGGCGCGCATGGCGCTGAGCGCAACCGGTGGTCGGGGAGTCGGCAAGAACTCGCAACGAGAGACGGCAATGCAGGGTGGCGGCGAGAAGCTGCAACGAGGGCAAACACAAAGTTGAGTGAAGAGGAGGGCCGATAATCCTTCGGATTCTGACAGTGCGTTTGCCATGCATTCGCCGAATCCAAATGGTTGCTCCCCCACTGCCTGCCGCTGCTGCTGTGATCGACTTGCACGACCAATTGCTGGCCCGGTCCGGATGGCCGTCTGCCATGCCGAAGGAACTGCAGACTCCCTGGCCACAAGATTCAGCCCTGCTGCATTGGCTGCTGCAGAACCACCGCTGCAACTGCCTGTTGTGGGCCGAAGAAGACCTGGCGCGCCGCACCACCGTGTCGGACGCCGAGATTGCCGCCAATAAACGTGCCATCGACAGCTTCAACCAGGCCCGCAACGACGCCACCGAGCGCATCGACGAGCTGCTGCTGCTGGCGCTCGGGCTGGTGGACGAAACCACAGCGCGCGGCGACGCGCCGCAGTCCCGAGCAGCAGCGGGTGCCAGGTTGAACAGCGAGACGGCCGGCAGCATGATCGACCGTCTGTCGATCATGGCTTTGAAGATTCATGCCATGCAGTTGCAGAGTCAGCGCAGCGATGTCGATCAGGCGCATCTGGACAGCGCTTTGTCCAAGCTGAACCGCCTGCGCCAACAGCGCGGCGACCTGGCTCATTGCCTGGACAGCCTGCTGCTTGAAAGCGCTGCCGGCAGGGCCTATTTCAAGGTCTATCGCCAGTTCAAGATGTACAACGATCCGCGCTTGAACCCTGAGCTGGTCAAAGAACGACGGGCCCATTGAACGCAGCTCATCGCGGAGCCGACATCTTGGTTCGTGCAGGCAGTCAACGCTGATCCATGCGGCTGTTGATCGTCAAGACCAGTTCGATGGGCGATGTCGTGCACGCCACAGCGGTGGTGCACGATATCCACCAGGCGCTGCCCGGGACCGAGATCGACTGGCTGGTCGAGCCCGTGTTTGCCGACATCGTCCGCATGCATCCTGGGGTCAGGCAGGTACTGCTGTTGCCGTGGCGCAAGTGGCGCAAGCACTTGCTGGAGCGCCAGACCTGGGCAGCCATGGCGCAGTTGCGCCAACGTTTGCGCGCTGCTCGCTACGATCTGGTGCTGGATTTGCAAGGGTTGCTGAAGAGTGCCTGCTGGGCCCGCCAGGCCCGGGCGCCCGTCGCCGGCTACGACCGCCAAAGCATCCGCGAGCCGCTGGCCGCACTGCTCTATGCACGCGGCGCTGCCGTCAGGCGTGACGCGCAGGCCGTATGGCGTTGCCGCCAACTGGTGGCGAGCCACCTGGGCTATGCATTGCCCAGCACATCCCCCGTTTTTGAGTTGCAGCCCAGCGGCCCGGCATGGCAGCCAGCGCCCGCCGGCCCAGCGGCTGAAGCACCGCCTTATGCGGTGCTGATTCCCAACGCCAGCCGCGCTTCAAAACACTGGCCGGTGGATCGCTGGCAGGCCGTGGGCACCGTCTTTCGCAACCAAGGGCGAGTACCCGTGGTGCTGTGGGGCAGCGCCTCAGAGCAGTTGCTGGCGCAAGACATTGCGGCGGGCTGTGGTGGGCAGGTGCCGCCCTTTCTCAAAGTTGGCGAGATGGCATCGCTGTTGTCGGCCGCTGAACAGGTGGTGGGTTTGGACACCGGTTTCACGCACCTGGCCGCTGCCTTGGGCAGACCGACCGTGGGCATCTACTGCGACCACGAGCCCGGGTTGGCCGGCCTGAGCGGCGCAGGCCCGCTGGCCAGCATTGGCGGCAAAGGGCAGTTGCCCGAGCTCGCAGCAGTATTGCCGCTGGTGGCTGGCCTGGCCTGACGATCGAATGCATCAATGTCATTTGTAACCTCATTGACGGGACGGACCACTAGCCCCCAGCGCATCGGCGTGCTGGGTCGGAAAGCTGTCCCAGCTCAGGCAACCGGGGCAATGCCAGAAGTATTGCCTGGCGGTAAAACCACAACTGCTGCAGACATACCGCTGCAAGGGCGCTGCACTGTGCGCAACGGCTTCACGCAAAGCCTGCCAGGCCTGTGGCGTCCACTGGGTTGCCGGCACTTCCAGCAGCAGTTGGGCGGCCGACAGCGACGGGTGATTCTGCAGATGCTGCAACAGACGCGGCGAAGGGTCTGACGCCGGATCGTCCCGCAGCCTGTGCAAAGCACGCAGCAGTTCGACAGCGGGCAACTGCTGCAAACTCTGTGTCAATCCGGCAGCGGCATCGTCACGCCTGGCTGCCGCGACGGCGGCATCGTCACACTTGGCTGCCGCGATGGCGGCCACCGCATACTCTTCAGCGACCAGCACAAAAGCCTGTGGGTGCTGCAGCCTGAGTTGCTCCCAGATGGCCCAGGCGCTTTGCGGCTGGCCTTGGGCCATCGCCAGCCGGCCCCGCTGGATCTGGGCACGGGCCAGGCGCGGCGCGGTGGTGGCAGCCCTCTGCAGCGCAGCTTCCGCTGCTGGCAGATCACCTCGGCGTTGTGCCGACTCTGCCAGCTCGCATTCGTAGTGGGCAATGCGGGCACTGAAATCGCCGGCACCCGCACCTGCACTCGCACCCGCACCCGCACCATTGCCTTGCTCCAACTGGCGTGCTACCGCTGCTGCTTGCACCCACTCGTGCGAGCGCTCGTACAGAGACAGCAGCGCCAGTTGTGCATCGGCGTCATGCGCGGTGCCTTTCAGGCGCAACCACGCGCTTTCAGCACGGTCAAACAAGCCCGCCTTCATGAAGTCCTGTGCCAGTGCCAGTTGCGCGCGGTCTCGCTCGACGGGCTTCAAATCGGCCCGCCCCAGCAGGTGTTCGTGAACGCGCACCGCGCGCTCGAACTCACCCCGGCGTCGAAACAGATTGCCGAGCGCAAAGTGCAGCTCGGTGGTGTCGGGGTCGTTTTGCACCGCCTCGATGAACGCGTCGATGGCTTGGTCCTGGCGTTCGTTGAGCAGCAGATTCAGGCCCTTGAAGTAGGCCCGCGGTGAATCGCTGCGCTCCTGCTTGAGTTGGCGCAGGTCCAGCCGCGACGCCACCCAGCCCAGAGCAAAAGCCAGCGGCAGGCCAAGCAACAACCACTGCAGGTCAAATTCCATCGCGCAACTCTGAGGCAGCGGTGCCTGCTTCGCTTTCGCTGGCTTTTTTCTGGTCCGAAGCAGGCGAGCTGCCTTCAGAGATCGGTTTGCGGCTGCGCCACCAGCCCGGCAACATCGCCAACACGCCAAGTACGCAACCGCCGGCAAAAACCCCCAGCACCACGATGACCATCGGAGCGCGCCATTCGGCTCCGAAAAACCAGTTCACCGAAACGATTTGCTGGTTGTTCAGTGCAAAGGCGAACAGCACAAAAAAGATGAAGGCTCGAAGCAGCCAGGAGATGAGGCGCATGCAAAACCGAGTCTAGCCCCAATCGCGCCTGGGTCAGCCAGTTCGGCACTGCTTGGGCTCCCTGTCTGGGACGCTGTTTAAGCCCGCTGTTTAAGCCCGCTGCTTGGGTCTGTTGTTTGGGGCTGTTGTTCGGGTCTGTTGTTTGGGCCTGTCGTTTGGACCCGCCACTTGCGCCCGTCACAGCGTGCCCTGCCCGAAAGGCGCTGCTGGCGCTTGACCTGAAGCCCGCTGTTCAGTCCTTCGGATGCAGCGGCAACAGGGCAGCGGGCCCGGCTTCACTGGCGGTGGTGGTGGCATCGGGCTTGCTCAACGCTGCTTCGGCGACATCCAGTTGCTCTTCGCACAGTGCAGCGTTGGCATCCACTGCTTCACGCAACGCTTTGCCAGGCTTGAAGTGGGGCACCAGCTTTTCGGGGATCACCACCTGTTCGCCACTGCGCGGATTGCGCCCCACGCGGGGCGGTCGGCGGCTGATGCTGAAGCTGCCAAAGCCACGAATCTCGATGCGGTGGCCATGCGACAAAGCCCCGGACATCGCGTCCAGGATGGTCTTGACGGCAAACTCGGTATCGCGTTGGGTGAGCTGTGTGAATCTTTCAGCCAGCTGGGCCACAAGGTCTGAACGTGTCATCGCGAGCATGAGCTTTCAGGGTTGACGCAGCAAATGCATGCGGCACTTCAGGTGAGACTTGGGCGCACTGAGCAAACAGCGCCCGCGTGCCAAGGCTGGCACAACGGGCACTGGACCGGGCTTACTCCGGACGGTTGTCCAGCTTGGCGCGCAGCAAAGCGCCCAGGCTGGTGGTGCCGGCGTTTTCGCGTTCGCTGGTCTGGCTCAGGCGCTGCATCGCTTGCTGTTCATCGGCGTTGTCTTTGGCCTTGATGGACAACTGGATCGAGCGCATCTTGCGGTCGACGTTGATCACCATCACATTGACTTCATCGCCTTCTTTCAGCAGGTTGCGTGCATCTTCGACGCGGTCACGCGACAGCTCGCTGGCACGCAGATAGCCGGTAACGTCTTCATTGAGCTGGATTTCTGCACCCCGCGGGTCGACACTCTTGACGACACCGTTGACGATTGCGCCGCGGTCGTTGAGGGTGGTGAAGCTGGTGAAGGGGTCGGTGTCGAGTTGCTTGATGCCCAGGCTGATGCGCTCGCGCTCGACGTCCACCGCCAACACGATGGCCTCGACTTCCTGGCCCTTCTTGTAGTTGCGCACGGCGGTCTCGCCAGGCTCGTGCCAGGACAGATCAGACAAGTGCACCAGGCCGTCGATGCCAGCGCTCAGGCCCACGAACACGCCGAAGTCGGTGATGCTCTTGACCGGGCCCGCGACGCGGTCGCCACGCTTGACGGTGGCGCTGAACTCTTCCC
>JBBQIB010000189.1:0-8352 GCA_038324515.1 Burkholderiales bacterium | reverse complement strand
TTTGTGCGGCAGCGCGCTGGTTTGCGGCCGGAAAACCGGCTGCTGCCGACCATGGTGCGGGCATTCCTGATCATCGCTGCACTGGCCTGCGCCAGTGCGGCGCTGCTGTTCTTCAGCGCCGCCAGCGAAAGCCGGCCGATGCTGTTTTCCGGCCTGGCTTTCAGCTCGCTGGCCTTGGGCCTGGCATTGTGTTGGTGGGCGCCGCCGACCAAGTTGCGCGTCATCAGCACGGCTCTGCTGATATTGACGGTTGGCGCGATTGCCGGCAGTTCGGTGAGCCTGGGTTGGGGGCTGGCTGCGCCGGGCTTGCCGGTCCTGGGCTTGATGGTTTGCGCCTACTGTGCAGCCGCTGGCTGGCGCTCAGGCGCGCTGCTGGCAGCGGTGTCAGCGCTGGCTGTGCTGGCGGTCGCCTGGGTCTGTGCGTCCAGCGGCATCTGGGGTGTGACGCAGCGCCCTGCCGGGCTGCCGTCCCAACCCTTGTTGCTGGGCACCCACCTGATCACGATCGCTGCTGGACTGGCCTGCGGCTGGATGCTGTCCACCGTGGTGGCCCGCTACACCCAGGCAGCGCGCGAGCGCGAGCGCCGTTTCAGCAGCCTGCTGGGCTTGGCTGCAGACGCGCACTGGGAGCTGGACGAGCGCTACCGCCTGGTGGCCGCCAGTGGCCCCAACGCAGACCCGCGCCAATTGATGCCTGAAGGCGGGCTGGGCAAAAAGCCGTGGGAACTGAGTCGTTTCCTGTGTGAGCCTGAAGTGCTGGACGAATTGCGCGCCGACCTGGACACCCGTTTGCCGTTCAGCGAGCGGCCCGTGGGCTGGGTCGGCCGCGACGGCCGTGAGCGCCTCTATCTGATCAGCGGCGAGCCGCGATTTGATCAACGGGGCATCTTCACAGGCTACTGGGGTGTGGCGCGCGACATCACCGAAGCGCAATCGGCGCGCGCTGAATTGCTGGCCAGTGAGACCCGCTACCAGGAGCTGTTCTCGCGCACGCCGACCCCTTTGGTGGTGCACCGAGAACATGCCGTGCTGGACGCCAATCCGGCGGCGGTGCAGATGTTCGGGTACAGCGATCTGGCCAGCATGCAGGGCACCCATCTGCTCGAGGCTTTTGAAAGTGGTGATTCGCGCGAAAGAGCGCGTCGCCGCTGCGAGCAACTGCTGAGTCAGCCCGAAGGTTCGGCGCTGCCGGTGGCCGACTTCAGGCTACGCATCAAAGGCCTGCAGATGGCCGTGCGAGCTACCGGTGTCCGGGTCCATCTGCAGGGGCAGGCAGCCGTGCTGACGATCTTTGTGGACGACACCGACAAGCTGGACGCAGAAGAAGCCGTGCGCCGATCTGAGTCGATGCTGTCGCATCTGGTGGCCACCAGCCCGGACCTGATCACCTTGACCGATCGCCGCACCGGGCGCTACGTGATGGTCAACCAGAGCTTCGAGCGCTTGATGGGTTGGCCCGTCCAGGAAGCCTTGGGGCAAACCAGTCTGCAGCTCAAGGTCTGGCGCAACGAAGCCCAACGCACTGCGTTCGTGGAGCAACTGGGGACGCAGGGCCGCATCAGCGATCTGCCGGTGGAGTTTGTCGACCGTCAGGGCGGCATCATCCCGATGCTGGTATCAGCTGCGCTGTTCGTGATGGACCGGCGTGAATACGTCGTCATCAACGCCCGAGACATCAGCGAGCGGGAGCGGCTGCGGCTGGAGCGTGAAGCGATTCTGGCCAATGTCGCGATTGGCATTGCGTTGACGCGCGAGCGCAAGTTTCTGCTTGCCAACGCCCACTTTGAGCGCATCTTCGGCTGGCCGGCCGGCGGCCTGATCGGCCAGCCTGGGCGCGTGGTGTGGCCCAGCGATGAGGAATACCAGCGCACCGGCAAAGAATTTGCTGCACGGCTGGCCGACGGGCTGGCACTGGACATCGACACCATCGCCCAGCGCCTGGACGGCAGCACCTTCGTGGCCCACGTGCGGGCGATGGCCATCGACCCCGACAGGCCCGCCGATGGCGGCACGGTGTGGATCGTCGAAGACGTCACCGACAAGCGCGAGGCCGAAAAGGCGCTGGCGCAGGCGCGTGACGCTGCAGAAGCCGCCAACCTGGCCAAAAGCGCATTTCTGGCCAATACCAGCCACGAGCTGCGCACGCCCCTCAACGCCTTGATCGGCTTGGCACGACTGGCCCGTGATCCTGAAACTTCAGAGCTGCAGCGGCGGGATTTTCTGGAGCAGATTGGCTACAGCGCGCGCTCATTGTCCGAGGTCATCAGTGACATCCTGGATGTCTCGAAGATCGAAGCCGGCAAGCTGCTGCTCGACCCTGTGGTGTTTGATCTCGGCGAACTGCTGCAGTCTGCGCACACCAGCTTCTGGGCCACCGCACAGGGCAGGGGCCTGGCGTTGAGGCTCGACACCGGCCCCGACACCATGGGGGCAGTGCTGGGAGACCCGATGCGGGTGCGCCAGGTGCTGAGCAACTTCCTCAGCAATGCCATCAAGTTCACCGACGAAGGTGAGGTCTCGTTGACGGTGCGCCGCAGCAGCGAACAGGTGCGTTTCGAGGTGCGGGACAACGGCCCCGGCATCGACGAGCGGGCCTTGGCTTCATTGTTCAAGCCCTTCACGCAAGCCGATCAGAGCACCACCCGACGCTATGGCGGCACGGGCCTGGGCCTGTCGATCAGCCGCGAACTGGCACATCTGATGGGCGGCGAGGTGGGGGTGCAAAGCAGTGTTGGCCACGGCAGCCTGTTCTGGGCCGAGTTGCCGCTGCCGCCGCGCGAGCAGCTCAACCCCTTGCCCAGCGCAGACACGCACGAGGGCTTGCGCGGTCTGCATGTGCTGATGGTCGAAGACAACCCGGTCAACATGATGATCGCAGTGGCGATGCTGGAGCGTTGGGGTGTGAAGACCGAGCAGGCGCTGGATGGCCGTCAGGCGGTGCAGGCGGTGGCGGCAGCTCAAGCCCAGGCTGAACCCTTTGACGCCGTGCTGATGGACGTGCAGATGCCGGTGATGAGCGGCCACGAAGCGACCTCGATGCTGCGCTTGAGCGAGAGCGGCGCCACCCTGCCCATCATCGCGCTGACTGCGGCGGCCCTGGTGAGCGAGCGCGAAGCTGCCCTGCGCGCTGGCATGAATGACTTCCTCACCAAACCGATCGACGCCGAGCGCCTGTACGACACCTTGCTGCATTGGTGCAGGCGGCCGATAAAAGAAGCCCCCAAAGAAAAAAGCAGCGAGGCTTGAGGTGCTGCTGCGGTGCTGCTGCGGCAGCCTGAAACCTGGTCTTCCGCTGCGCCAAACAGATGAACCGAAATCTCACCGACGCAACGGTGGACTAGAGCACCGCCGGCTGCATGAAGCGCAAGGTGCCGGCGTCGGCGTCGATCTCGGCCTGCAGCCCCACTGGCAGCGTGAACTTGCGTTTGATGTGGCCGATCAGCGCGCCTCTGTACACCGGCACGCCCAAGGGCTTGAAGTAGTCGTCGAACACTTCGTCCAGCGTCAGCGTGCCAAAGCCATTGCCCGGCTCGCAGTTGGTGAAAGCACCCAGCACCACCCCAGCCAGGCCGTCCAGCGCACCGCTCAGCTTGAGCGTGCTGAGCATGCGGTCGACACGGTAGATGTACTCGTTGACGTCTTCCAAAAACAGAATCGCGCCGTCAAAAGAGGGAAAGTAAGGCGAGCCGGCCAAAGAGCTCAGCACCGCCAGATTGCCGCCCAGCAACCGGCCCTGCGCGCGGCCACCGCGCAGGGTGGTGATGCGGTTGGATTTGCTGACCAGCAGATCTTCTTTGTCCTGTGGGTTGCGCAGCGTCAGCGCTTGGGCCTCGACCACCGCGCCGCGCCAGTGCTCGACGCTGAAGCTGTTCCATTCCGAGGCGGCCATCGGGCCGTGAAAACAGACCAGGCCGGTTTGTGTGTGGACTGCGCTCAGCAGCGCGGTGATGTCGGAGAAGCCACCTAAAAATTTGGGGTTGCGCTGGATCTGCGCGTAATCCAGCAGCGGCAGGATGCGGTTGGCGCCCGAGCCGCCAGTGACGGCCAGGATGCCCTGCACTTGCGGGTCGGCAAAGGCGGCGTTGAGGTCGCCGGCGCGCTGTGCGTCGGTGCCGGCGAAGTGGCCGTAGCGAGCGCGCAGGTGGGGCGCCTCAACGACTTTGAAGCCCAGTGCCTGCAACGATTCGCTGGCGATGGCGTACGGCGCACGCTCGTAGATCGCGCCGGATGGGTTGACCAGCGTCAAGGTGTCGCCTGCTTGCAGCCGACGCGGCCGCAGCGGCGTAGTGAAGGGCTGGGGTCTGGCAAAGGCCGATCTGGGTGGGTGGGAAGAGACCATGGTGGGTGCGCCGGCAGCATCGGCCGCAGGTGGGGTGGAAAGGCTGGGTAGGTTCGTTTCCGCTGATGCCGCAGTGACTGGCTGCGCGGCTGACGCTGCGTTGGCCGACAGAGCCGCAGCACCGGTCAGACCGGTCAAAGCACCAGCAGCCTGGGCGCTGCGGGTCAGGAACTGCCGTCGCGGCAGAGGCTCTTGCGCTGGTCCTGGGACGGGGTGAGGGTCGGCTTCGGCTTCGGTCATTGCAACTGCGGTTCGGTCGGCCATCGGTCTTCACTCGACCCTGGGCAAGGAGGCGCGCACTTGCTGACGGTTGCCGTGGTCAAAGTGCCACCATTCGGTGCCGATGCCGGCAAACCCGCCTTGCAGCATCGCATCGCGCAACAGGTCGCGGTGCGCGACATGGACTGGGCTGAGCAGGCCGCTGGCCAGCAGTTGCGCGTGCAATTCAGGGTGCGAGCTGTCGTCCATCTGGTCAAAAGCGCTGCCCATGTCGACCTCTTGATGATCGGCGGTGAGCAGCGTCACGTCCGCCGCCATGCCGTAGCTGTGGATCGAGCCGCGCGCCGGGTCGGCCACGTAGTCCTGCTTGTCGGTGCCCAGCACCGCCTGCCACATCAGCTGCTGCACACGCTGCGGGCGCAGGGCGTCCAGCACCAGGAGCCGCCAGCCCGGGCGCCGCTGCTGCAGCCAAAACGCAGCGCTTTCCAACCCGCTGGCAGCTTCGTGCCGCAGCCAGGCGCAGTCTTCTGCGCCATACAGGCTCTTGCCCATGAAGTTGTGCACACTGGCATAGCGCAAATCGTGCAGCACGCCTTGCAGGCTGCTCAGGTGACGAAAGTCGGCGTGCAGCTGCAGTTCTTCGGCACGCAAGGTGGCGGGACGCTCAGCGGACAGCTTGGCGGACACGATGGCGGACGGGTTCAGTGCCCTCATTGCCGCCACACGCCTTCGAAGTCGACACTGCCATTGGGCGACATCACAAAACCCTGCACATCCTTGCGCAGCGGGATGTAGACGCTGGAATGCGCCATCGTGATCCAGGGTCGCTCGCGCTTGAAGATGAGCTGCGCTTGCTCAAACAACAGCAAACGTTTGCCCTCGTCGACCTCGGCGCGCGCCTGCTCCAGCAGGGCATCGAACTCGGCATTGCAGAACTTGATGCCATCCCGGCTGGCTGCACATGTCAGGTTGGGGGTCAGAAAATCGTCGGCCGAAGCCAGGTCACTGCTCCAGCCGCTCATGTAGACATGGTGTTCGCCGTTGTTGGCGCGTTTGAGGTACTCGCCCCATTCGTAGGTCAGGATGCGTGCCTTGACACCGATCCTGGCCCAGTCGGCCTGGATCATCTGCGCCATCAACTGGCCATTGGGGTTGGTGGGGCGGCTGATCGGCAGGGCCCACAGGTCGATCTCCATGCCCCCGGCGAAGCCCGCAGCAGCCAGCAGCTGGCGCGCCCGCTCGGGGTTGTGTTCGTTGGTCAGCGTCTTGTTGTAGCCGGGCACGCTGGGCGGAAAGGCGCTCACGGCCTGCAGCGCGTCGCCGCGCGCAAACAGCACCTTGAACAATGCGTCGCGGTCCACCGCGATGTCCAGCGCCACGCGCACATCACGCTGGTTGACCGGTGCGCGTTTCAAATTGAAAGCCAGATAGGAGATGTTCAGGGCCTGAATCTTGTCGATCTTGACCTGCGGGTGGCCACTCAGGGTGCCGATGTCCACATCCCGTATCGGAGCTGCGACATGGCATTCGCCTCGCGCCACCTTCTGCACCCGCACATTGGGCTCGCGGCTGATCGCAAAGACCAGCCGCTCGGTGCGCTGCACACCGCGCCAGTAATCAGGGTGGGCGGTGAAACGCAACACATCATCCTTGCGGTAGCTCTTGTAGCGGTAGGGCCCGGTGCCCACCGGCTGGTTGTTGATGGCGCTGGCGCGGCCCTGGGCCAGCAACTGTGCGGCGTATTCGGCCGAGTGAATGGCAGCGAAAGAGCCGCCAAAGTAGCCCAGAAAGTTGACGTTGGGCTGGTGCAGCCTGAAACGCACCTCGTGAGGCCCGAGCTTGTCGATGCCGGCGATCATGTCCTTCAAGCCCAGGCTTTGCGGATACACAAACGTGGCCGGGAAAGCGAGGTTGAAAGGCAACTGAGGGTCGATCAGCCTCTGCCAGCTGAACAGCACATCGTCGGCATCAAAGTCACGGCTGGGCGTGAAGTAGGCCGTGGTGTGGAACTTCACCCCCTGACGCAACTGGAAAGTGAAGGTCCTGGCGTCGGGCGAGACCTGCCAAGAGGTCGCCAGATCGGGCACCTTCTTGCCGCTGCCGCGCTTGAAGCTCAGCAACCCCTGGAACATCGCCGAGGTGGCGTTGCTGGTGCTGCTGCTGTCCCACAACGCAGGGTCGAAACCTTCCGGGCTGGCATCGGCGCAATAGACCAGTGGCTTGACGCCGGCCGTGGCCCGCTGGCTGCAGCCGCTGATCAAGATCAGCGTGGGCACGAGCGCCAACAACGCCAGAGTGCGCCCAGACAGGTGATCGCGCACCCGTTCAGCCTGCCGGTGGCGGCTCGAAGCGCTGCGGCGGCCGCGGTGCACGCGAATACAGCGGCTGCACTTTGGGCAACTTGTCGGAGATGTCCTTGATGCGCGACTCGCCGGACGGGTGCGAGGACAGCCACTTGGGCGGCGAGCCCTTGCTGGCGCCCAGCATCTTTTGCCACAGCGTGACGCCTGCGGCGGGGTTGTAGCCAGCACGCGCAGCCAGGTCCATGCCCACGATGTCGGCTTCGCTTTCATCTTCGCGGCCGAACTTCAGGCTCAGCAACTGGCTGCCCATGCCGGCTGCCAGGCGGCCCAGGTCACCCAGGCCAAACAACGCCGCGCCAATCTCCAGTGCGCCCCGAGTGGCCATCGACTTGCCGATGCGCTCTCGCGCATGTTCGCGCAGCGCATGCGCCACCTCGTGGCCCATGATGCTCGCCACCTCGTCGTCGTTGAGCTGCAGCTTTTGCAGAATGCCGTAATAAAAAGCGATCTTGCCGCCAGGCATGCAGAAGGCGTTGAGTTCTTTGCTGGCCAGCAGGTTGACCTCCCACTGCCACTGCCTGGCGCGCTCGTTCCAGGGCAGGGCGAAGGGCACGATGCGCGAGGCGATGCTGCGCAAGCGCAGCACTTGCGGGTGCTTGGCCTCGACCAAGGCGCGCTGGCCGGCCGCCTCGCGTTTCATCTGCAAGTACTGCTGCGCTGCTGCTCCTTCGATCTGTTCTGCAGACACAAGCTGGGTGAAGCGTGAATTGCGCCCCACGTCGCCCCGCACACCTTGATCGGGGTCGGGTTCGGCGCGCTGCGCCAACGCGCCGCCGCTGAGCACAGTGGCGCCGGCACCCAGCAGCAAGCCGCTGAACATGCGGCGTGATCGCAGGGCACACAGCGCACACCCCACCAGCGCCGAATGTCCGGGCGTGGCCGGATCAAGGCCAATTGCGGCTGCAGGAGCTGTGCTGTCGGTCGGAGTCGTCATGGCCCCTTATTTTAGGCGACCGGACGTTTCTTCAAGGCGTGTTCGAGGGGGCCGTGCCGGCAGCTTGCGGTATTCCGAACAGTCGCTCTTGCGCGACAGCAGCTGTTGGTTGATCAACTCACGGCGCAGCGTCACATGGTCACCCGAGGTATGCAGCGCGCTCAGGATGCTGTTGACCTCTCTTTCGGTGTACACACGCTTGGCGTCAATCATTGGAGAAACCTACTCCGCAGTGGACTCGGCGCGGATTGGCTCCAGCGCTTGAACGCTGGCGCGCAGCCACCACAGCATCACCAGCGCCGGCAACGCAAGAAAGGTGCTGATGATGAAAAAGGTCGGCCAGCCGATGGTCTGCGCCAGGACGCCGGCCAATGGCCCGACCCAGACGCGGCCCACGCTGGCAAAGGCACTCAGCAGTGCAAACTGGGTGGCACTGAAGCGCTGGTTGCACAAGCTCATCAAGAAGGCCACAAAAGCCGCCGTGCCCATGCCGCCGG